>VGTG01000141.1 GCA_016874795.1 Deltaproteobacteria bacterium
CGGCTCCGCGCCGCGAGCGCCACGACGACGGCTCGAGCGGCGCCACCGGCGCCGATCACGACCGACTCGCGTACGCGCCGTGGCACGCCTCGCTCGGCCCAGTCCCGCTCGAGCCCGAGGACGTCCGTGTTCTCTCCCGAGAGGACGCCGCGGCGGTTCACGATCGTGTTGACGGCCCCGCAGGCGCGCGCGCGCGCCGAAAGCCGGTCGAGGTGCGGCAGGACCGCCTCCTTGTGCGGGATCGTGACGTTCACGCCGCCGAGGCCGAGCGCTCGCACCGCCGCGACGGCAGCGGCGACGTCGTCGCTCGCGACGCGGAACGCCACGTAGACCCAGGGCAGACCGAGCGCCCGGAACGCGGCGTTGTGCATCGCCGGCGAGCGCGAGTGCTCGATCGGATCGCCGATCACGCCGACGACGCGTGTCCGCCCGGTGATCGAGCTCGCGGGAGCCGCCATGGGCAGGGGACTCTACTCGTCTCCTACGAGCGCGCCAAGCCGGCGCTCGCCACGCGCCTCCGTTGACGTGGTCGGGTCCGCCTCTTACGGAAGGAGCATGGCGAATGGCGCGCGTGTGGCTTCGGACGCGCCGGCCGAGGCACGTCCCGGCTGGAGCGAGCTTGCAGGCAACTGGCGGCAGATCCTGGCGCAGGGGAACCTCGCCGAGGGCCGCTCGATCGACGGCGTCTCCCGCTGGCTCCTGATCACGCGCGCGTGCGTCTTCTCGATGACGATCACGTCCGCTCTGATCGGCGGGCTTCTCGCGGCCGCCTCCGCGACGTCGCCGCACTGGGGATACTTCACGCTCGCGTTGATCGGGCTCGTCCTCGCGCACGCCGCGAACAACATGATCAACGACTACTTCGACACGACGGGCGGCGTCGACGACCCGAACTACACGCGCGCGCTCTACGCGCCGCATCCGCTCCTTTCGGGGCTGATCAGCAAGGGCGGCCTGATCGCGGCGATCGCGGCCGTCAACCTCGCCGACCTCGTGATCCTGCTCGTGCTGACGAGCGCGTGGGGAATCGCGGTTCTCTGGTTCGCGCTCGCGGGGCTCTTCATCAGCGTCTTCTACGTGGCTCCGCCGCTCAAGCTGAAGCACCACGGGCTCGGCGAGCCGGGCGTCTTCATCGTCTGGGGGCCGCTGATGATCTGCGGCACGTACTACGTCACGGCGGGGAGCGTCCCGGGTTGGGTCTGGATCGCGAGTCTCCCCTACGCGATCACCGTGACGACGGTCCTGATCGGGAAGCACGTCGACAAGTACGAGCAGGACAGCGCGCGTGGGATCCACACGCTGCCCGTGCTGCTCGGGAAGGAAACGTCGATCCTCCTGAACCAGGCGCTGATGATCGCGTTCTACCCGATCGTCGTGCTGCTCGTCGTGACCGGCAACGTCGGCTGGGGCGTGCTGCTCGTCTTCGCGGCCGTGCCGCGCCTCGTGCGCGTGGTCCGTCAGTACTCGGAGCCGAAGCCGGAAGCGCCGCCGCCGGGCTTCCGGATCTGGCCGCTCTGGTACGTGGCGCTCGCGTTCCATCACAACAAGCTCGCGGGCGGCCTGTTCGTCGCGGGGCTCTTCTTGAACGCGCTGCTGGGCTGAGAGTTTGTGAATCGATCCCCGGACCGAGCCGGAAGGTCGAGGCGCCCCGCCTGCAAGGCGCGACGACGAGTCATAGCCGTAGGCTATGCCGAGGAGGAGCAACGCAGCAGGCGGGGATGCATCGGCCTTCCGGCGACGGGAGGGGATTGATTCACAGACTCTGAGACGGCGCTCGCCTAGCTCGCGACGGCGTGGTTGGCGTTCGAGCCCGGGGAGCTCGGGAGAAGTGCGGGCCGTGAGGTCGCGGGCGGAACGCGCATCGGCAGGCGGAACTCGAAGCGCGAGCCGCCGCCGTGACGGCTCTCGACCGAGAGCTCCCCGTCCATCCGCAGCACGAGCTCCCGGCTGATCGCGAGACCGAGGCCGCTTCCCCCAAAGGCGCGCGCCGCAGCACCATCGATCTGCGTGAAGCGCTGGAAGAGCCGCGGGATGTCCTCCTTCGGAATTCCGACGCCCGTGTCGGTCACGGCGAACGAGAGCACGACTTCGCCCTCGCTCTTGCCGATCACGTAGACTTCGATCCCGGTCCGCCCCTGCGGTGTGAACTTGATCGCGTTGCCGAGGAGGTTCAGCAGCACCTGGCGGAGGCGCGCCGGATCGCCGACGACCGCCTGCGGGACCGCCGGGTCGAGGACGACGTCGATCCCGAGCCCCTTCTCCCGCGCCGGCGCGTCGAGCTGCTGCGCCACGTCCGTGATGCAGGTGCGGATGTCGAACGGAACCGCTTCGAGCTCGAGCCGGCCCGCCTCGATCCGCGAGAGATCGACCACGTCGTTGACGAGACGCAGCAGGTTCATGGTCGAGACGCGCAGCGTCCGCGCGAGGCCGGCCTGCGGGTCGGAGAGCCGCGAGTCGAGCAGCATGTCGATCATCCCGACCATGACGTTGAGCGGCGTCCGCATCTCGTGGCTGACGCTCGCGACGAAGTCGCTCTTCACGCGGTCGGCGCGCTCCGCGCGCTCGCGCGCCTCGTCGAGCTCGTCGAGGCGGCCGCGCCCGAGAGCACGGTCGCAAAGCGCGAGGCCGAGGATCGCGAGCACGACCGTCGCGCCCCCGAGGTAAGTCGGCTCGAGTACCGGCGGTGCGACGGCGAGGTCAGCCGGGATCTCCAGCCGCCCCGCCCGCACGATCTCGAGCAGGACGAGCTGCGCCGCCGCGAGGATGCCCCAGAAGACGCCGGCCCTCGTACCCGCGAGCAGCACGCCGAGAAGCGGCACGACGGTCGTCGCGAGAAGCGGGCCGCCCGGATTTCCCGCGTCGGCGAGGTTCGCGTGCGCGATCAGCACGAAGAGGATCGCCATCACCACGTTCGCCGCGAGAGTCAGCGCGCCGGTCGCGCGCAGAACGAAGGGGACGGCGGCGAGAGCCAGCGACGCGAGGAGCGCCTGGACCGTGGTCGTCTCGCCGCCGCGGAGCAGCGCGCCGGCGGCTCCGGTCGCGAGAAGGAACGCCGTCGCGAAGCTCGTCGCGACGACCATCCGCGCGCGGGCGATTGCTTCCGTGCCGCGAGCGCGCACGCGCCCGGTGACGAACACGTCGATCGAGCGGAGGCAGCCCCGCTCGAAGCCTCCGGCAGACGCCCTTGCCACGTCCTCTCGCTCCTCTCTACGCCGACACCGCGACCTCGATGGCGGTCGAAGGACAGGAAACTCGCGTGGGAGATCAGGGCCAGAATTTGGCCGCGGACGCCCGATGACAACCCATTCCAGCCCAAGCTGTCAAGAGGGCGGGACGCAGGGGCGCCACGCCCTCGAGGAGGCGAAGCCTACGACAGCGCTGCGTGAGCCGCGGCCAAGCGGGCGATCGGGACCCGGAACGGGGAGCAGGACACGTAGTCGAGCCCGATCTGGTGACAGAAAATCACCGACGACGGGTCGCCGCCGTGCTCGCCGCAGATGCCGCACTTCAGCCCCGCGCGGACCGCACGGCCCTCGCGCACCGCGTGCGACATCAGGAACCCGACGCCCGTCTGGTCGACGGACACGAACGGATCCGCACCGAGGACGCCGCTCTCGACGTAGTACGGCAGGAACTTCCCCGCGTCGTCGCGCGAGAGCCCCATCGTCATCTGCGTCAGGTCGTTCGTGCCGAACGAGAAGAACTCCGCGTCCTTCGCGATCTCCCCCGCCGTCACCGCGGCGCGCGGCACCTCGATCATCGTTCCGATCGTGTAGGGCACGCGGACGCGGTAGTCGGCCATCACCGCCTGCGCGACGCTCTCGACGAGGTCGCGCAGCACGCGCAGCTCCTTGTCGACGCCGACGAGCGGGATCATGATCTCGGGCAGGACCTTCACCTTCTCGCGCTGCAGCTCGCAGGCAGCTTCCATGATCGCGCGCGCCTGGATCTCGTAGATCTCGGGAAAGGTGATGCCGAGGCGACAGCCGCGATGCCCGAGCATCGGGTTCATCTCGTGCAGCGAGTCGCGCTTGTGACGGAGCTGGTCCGCCGAGACGCCGATCTTCAGCGCCAGCTCGGCGACGTCCTCCTCCGTGTGGGGGAGGAACTCGTGCAGCGGCGGATCGAGGAGCCGGATCGTCACCGGCAGCCCCACCATCGCGCGGAAGATCCCGACGAAGTCCTTCTTCTGCATCGGCAGGATCTTCGCGAGCGCGCGGCGCCGGCCCTCCGTCGAGTCGGCGAGGATCATCTCGCGGACCGCGTCGATCCGGTCGCCCTCGAAGAACATGTGCTCGGTGCGGCAGAGCCCGATGCCCTCCGCGCCGAACTCGCGCGCGATCTGCGCGTCGTGCGGCGTGTCCGCGTTGGCGCGCACGCCGAGCTTCCGGACCGCGTCGGCCCACTTCATCAGCTTCGAGAAGTCGCCGGACATCTCCGGCTCGACCGTCGGAACGAGGCCGACGAAGATCTCGCCCGTCGCGCCGTCGAGCGTGATCGGCTCGCCTGCCCGGACGACGCGCTCGCCGACGTGCATCGTGCCCTCGGCGTAGTTGATGCGGAGTGCCGAGCAGCCGACGACGCAGGGCTTGCCCATGCCGCGTCCCACCACTGCCGCGTGCGACGTCGCGCCGCCACGCGCCGTCAGGATGCCCTCGGCGGCGTGCATGCCGTGGATGTCCTCGGGAGACGTCTCGACGCGGACGAGGATCGTCTTCCGTCCCTCCTGCGCCGCGGCGGCCGCGTCGTCCGCGGAGAACACGACCGCGCCCGCGGCGGCTCCCGGCGAAGCCGGCAGGCCCTTCGCGAGGAGGTCCTTCGAGGCCGCGGGATCGACCTGCGGATGGAGGAGCGCATCGAGCGCGCCGGGCGCGACGCGGAGCACCGCGACCTCCGGCTTGATCAGCTTCTCCTTCACCATGTCGACCGCGATCTTGAGCGCCGCGGCGGCCGTGCGCTTGCCGCTCCGGGTCTGCAGCATCCAGAGGCGCTTCCGCTCGATGGTGAACTCGATGTCCTGCATGTCGCGGTAGTGCTTCTCGAGCGTCGCGGCGACGCGGCGGAGCTCCGTGTACGCCTTCGGCATCACCTCCTCGAGGGAGGGCTGCTGCTCGCGACGATGCAACTCCGAACGACCCGCGCTCGCGGCGACCTCGCGCGAAGCCTTCTTCGTGATCTTCTGCGGCGTACGCGTGCCCGCGACGACGTCCTCGCCCTGCGCGTTCACGAGGAACTCGCCGTAGAAGTCCTTCGCGCCGTTGCCGGGATCGCGCGTGAACGCGACGCCGGTCGCGCAGTCGGAGCCGAGGTTCCCGAACACCATGGCCTGCACGTTGACGGCCGTGCCCCACTCGGACGGCACGTTGTAGAGCCTCCGGTAGGTGATCGCGCGCTGGTTCATCCACGAGCCGAACACCGCGCCGACCGCGCCCCAGAGCTGCTCCCAGGGATCGTCCGGGAAGCTCTTGCCCGTCCGCTTCTTCACGAGCTCCTTGAACTCGACGACGAGGGCGCGGAGGTCATCGGTCGTGAGGTCGAGGTCGTTCTCGGTACCGCGAGCGTGCTTCTTGTCCTCGATGACCGCCTCGAACGGATCGGTCTCGGTCGCCGTCTCCGGCTTCAGGCCGAGCACGACGTCGCCGTACATCTGGACGAAGCGGCGGTACGAGTCGAAGGCGAACCGGTCGTTGCCCGAGGCCTCGGCGAGACCGCGCACCGTCTCGTCGTTCAGGCCGAGGTTCAGGACCGTGTCCATCATGCCCGGCATCGACGTGCGCGCGCCCGAGCGCACGGATACGAGGAGCGGGTTCGCGCCGTCGCCGAAGCGCTTCCCCATGATGCGCTCGACCTTCGCCATCGCCTGGCGGACGCCGGCCTCGAGGCCCGGCGGGTACGAGCGGTCGTGCGCATAGAAGTACGTGCACACGTCCGTGGAGATCGTGAAGCCCGGCGGGACCGGCAGGCCGATCGACGCCATCTCGGCGAGGTTCGCGCCCTTGCCGCCGAGGAGGTTCTTCATCTCGGCGCGGCCGTCCGCGCGGCCGTCGCCGAAGGAGTAGATGTGCTTCCCGGCGCGGCCCGCTTCCGCAGTCGAGCGCGCGGAGACGGCGCTGCCGGTCTTCGCGACGGTCTTCCGGCGCACCGGAGCGCTCCGGCTCTGCTTCGCGGGGCGGGCCTTGCTCGCCGAAGCGGACTTCTTCGCGGTCGCTTTGCGGCCGCTCACCGTCTTGCGCTTCGCGAGCTTCTTCGCACGTGCCATCTCTCCTCCGTCTCCCCGGATCAGTCGCGTCGCAGCGGCGCCGGAAACGGTTTCCCTACCACCTCGCCTCTCGACCTGCACGGTCGAGAGTACGCTCGTGGAACGTCAGGCGCCGCGGAGACGGGCGGCGATCGCGTCGAGATGGCGCCGCGACGACCCGAGGATCGCCTCGAAGCTCCGCGCGCGCTTGACGAAGAAGTGCGCGTCGCACTCCCAGGTGTAGCCCATGCCGCCGTGGTTCTGGACGTTGTCCGCGGCGTTCTGGACGAAGGCGTCCGCGGCGAGAACCTTCGCGACGGAGAGCTGGAAGTCCCGGTCGTCCGACTCGTCGCGCAGCGAGAGCGTCGCGTAGATCGTCGCCGCTCGCGCCGCCTCGGCACGCACGGACATGTCGGCGCAGCGATGCTTGACGGCCTGGAACGAGCCGATCGGCCGGCCGAACTGCTCGCGGACGCTTGCGTACGCGACCGAGAGCTCGACGAGCCGTGCGCTCGCGCCGACCGCCTCCGCGCACGAGAGCGCCGTACCGATGCGCCGAAGCGCGTGCGCCGAAGCCGGCAGGCGCTCCGCGGGGACCGCCTCCAGCGACACCCGGGCGACGGGCCGCGTCGCGTCGAACACCTGGCCCGAGGAGATCCCGACACCCGCAGCGCTCGTCTCGACGAGACGGACGGCGTCTCCGTGGAGGACGAGAAGGAGCTCTGCTCGCGCGGCATCCGCGACCACGAGATCGCGCAGCGTGAAGCGATCGTCCTTCGCTTCGCTTCCGGAGGCGCCCTCCTCGACGTCGATCAGCGCGACACGGCTTCGTCCCGCCTGCACGTCGGCGCGTCGCGCGGCTTCGCGATCGCCTTTCGCCTTCGCGAGCGCGTGTGCCGCGAGCACCGTCCCGAGCCAAGGTCCGGGCGCCAGCGCGCGGCCGAGCTCCTCGAAGAGGAGCATCTCCTCGATGACCGAGTACCCCGTCCCGCCGTGCTGCGAGGGAACCGCGAGACCGAAGAAGCCGAGCTCGCCGGCGCGACGCCACGGTGCCTCGAGCTCCTGCGGCGCACCCTCCGCGATCGCGCGCACGCGCGACATCGGCAGCTCGCTCTCGAGGAACGAGCGGATCGAAGCCTGGATCGCTTCCTGCTCCGCCGTCGGGGTGAGGTCCACGTCGTGTGCTCTCCGGTTCGCTCAGCGCGGCAGGCCGAGGACGCGCTCGCCGATGATGTTCCGCTGGATGTCCTTCGAGCCCGCGGCGATCGTCGATGAGAACGCGGCGAGGAAGCGCCACGCCCACTCTCCGCGCACGGGATCTGCATCGCTACGACCGCGGCTTCCCGCCGGATCGAGGTCGAGGAGGTCGACGCCGAGGATCTCGGTGGCGAGTGCTGCGACACGCTGCTGCAGCTCCGAGAAGAAGAGCCGGATGATCGACGCTTCCGCGCTCGGGACGCCGGTGCGGGCCGTCTTGCTGACGCTTCGATAGGTCATCGAGCGAAGCGCCTCGACCTCGGCGCGCAGCCGCGCGATACGGCGCGCGATCTCGACGTCGTCCAGAGCGGCGCCCGTTGCGAGCGGCGTCACGCGGGCGAGCGAGGCCAGGTCCTCGACCATCCGGCAGAGCCGCACCTGGTGCGCGAGGAACGCGGTGCCGCGCTCGAAGCTCAGCGTGGACATCGCGACGCGCCAGCCGTCGTTGATCCTGCCGACGACGTTCCGGCGCGGGATCCGCACCTCGTCGTAGAACACCTCGCAGAACTCGTCGTGACCCGACATCGTGCGGATCGGGCGGATCTCGATTCCCTTCGCGTCCATCGGGCAGATCACCCAGGTGATGCCCTTGTGCTTCGGCGCTTCGGGGTCGGTGCGGACGAGGAGCTCCTGCCACTCGGCGATGTTCGCGAAGCTCGTCCAGATCTTCTGTCCGGTGACGACGAGGTCGTCGCCGTCGAACACCGCGCGCGTCTGCAGGCCGGCGAGATCCGAGCCGGCGTTCGGCTCGGAGAAGCCCTGGCACCACACGGTGTCGCCGCGGAGGATGCGCGGGAGGTGCTCCGCCTTCTGCTCGTCGGTGCCGCACGCGATCAGAGTCGGACCGCCGTGGTTCAGGCCGACGAAGAGAGTCGCGGGCTCGGGAGCGTCGGCGCGCGCGAACTCCTCGAACCAGATGAGCTGCTCGATCAGCGTCGCGCCGCGGCCGCCGTACTCCTTCGGCCACGAGATGCCGGCCCAGCCCGCGTCGTGGAGCTTCCGTTGCCAGGCGACGTCGAAGTCGCGACGCACCGCGAGATCGCGGCTGTCGGGGAGATCGGTCGGCTTGTTGGCCTCGATCCAGGCGCGCGCTTCGGCTCGGAAACGCTCCTCCGCCGGCGTGAAGCGGATGTCCATCGCGAGGGCTGTTTAGCCCGCATCGCGGGGCCCGCAACCGATGGCCGTGCGAGGGAATCCCGGCGAGCTCAGCGGGAGGGCGGCCGAGCGCGAGCGATTCCGACTTGCCTCGTGTGCACGCGATCGCGCGACCGACCGTGCCACGGCGCGATCCGACGGAAGTCGGGCGGCGCAACGCCTTCCCTCCGCCGAGAGCGAGCTGCGAGAGGCCCGACGTCCGGCCACAGACCTCGTTCGCATCCGGATCTCTCTGGACTTCGCCGGTGCGGCCTGACACCCAAGCCCGACGTGACGCCCGACCCGCCCTCCGCCACGCGTGTGACCCCGAGCGCGCCTCCGCGCGCGAACGCGCCCGGTCACGTCCCTGCGATCGACGGCTTCCGCGGCACGGCGGCGCTCCTCGTCACGATCTTCCACTGCTGGCTCTACACGGATCCGCCGCTCGACGGCGGTCCGATCCGCGCGCTGACGGTCGCGGCCGGGCTCGGCGTCGACTTCTTCTTCGTGATCAGCGGCTTCGTCCTCTTCCTTCCCGTCGTGCGGCACGGCGGCTCGTTCGGATCGCTCGGCGGCTACGCGCTCCGGCGCGTCGCGCGCATCGTTCCCGCGTACTACGTCGCGGTCTTCGTGCAGGCGGCCGCGACGCCGGTGCTGACGGCGTTCGCCTCGCCGTTCGCGAGCGCAGGCGGCTTCGCCGCGATCCTCGCGCACCTCCTCTTCCTGCAGCACAGCGTGCCGCGCTGGCTCTTCCGGAAGCTCGACCTCCACTCGGCGGTGATGGGCTTCGGCGTGAACGGCGCGCTCTGGTCACTGACGATCGAGGCGATCTTCTACGTCGCGCTACCGATCGTCGCGGGCTTCTACTTCCGGAATCCGCGCGCCGGCTTCGTCCTCGGCGTCGGAGGCGCTCTCGCGTGGCGCTGGCTCGCGTTCCATCTGCCCTCGGTCGCGACGGCGGTCGACGCCGGAAACGCCGTCGTGGGAAACGCGCCGCGTCTCCTCGAGCAGTTCCCCGGCTACCTCGGACACTTCGCGTTCGGGATGAGCGCCGCGTACCTCTTCGTGCGCACGTTCCGCCGCTTGGATTCGCGGCTCGCGCGGAACGCCGAGGCGCTGCAGATCGTAGCGCTCGTCCTCCTGCTCGTCGCGATGATCGGCTACGGGAGCACGCCGCGCGGGATGCCGGTCGGCATCTACGCGCGCTACCTCGCCGACCTGCTTCCGCCTTTCGCGTTCGCCGCGCTGATGCTCGCGACGACGCTCGCCGGCCCGCGCGGACAGTGGGCGATGGCGAACCGGTTCGCGCGCTGGATCGGCGACGTCAGCTACGGGGTGTTCCTCTGGCACTTCCCGCTGATCCTGTTCTTCTCGCACACCCTGGGCTGGGTGACCGGACGCGGGAACGGCCCGTTCCTCCTTCTGGTCCTTCTGGTGCTGCCGGGCGCGTTCTTGTTCGGCTGGCTCTCACGCCGCTTCATCGAGGAGCCCGCGATCGCCTGGGCGCGGGCGCGCGCACCGCGCGACTGAGAGTTGTCGGGCCACGCGTCATGGCCGGCGCAAATGACGCTCGTCGACACCTCGGCCTGGGTCGAGGTCTTCCGCAGGACCAGACCGCTCGATCTGACGACGCAGCTGGCCTTCGCGGACATCGTCACCTGTCTGCCCGTGATCCAGGAAGTGCTTCAAGGTTTCCGCGACGAGCGCGCGTTCCGTGCCGCAAGGGAGGCGATGTTCGCGCTGCCTCTGGTCGAGTCGCCGATGCGCGCAGATCTCTTCGAAGAGGCAGTCGGGCTCTATCGCGCGGCCAGACGACACGGAGTCACGATACGATCGGAGGTGGATTGCCTGATCGCCGCCTGCGCGATCCGTCACGATCTCGAAGTCCTGCACCGCGATCGCGATTACCCCCAGATCGCACGCGTTTCGCCGCTTCGGGCGCGCTCGCTCTGACCCCGCGCCACGGCGGCTGCGTCCCCGGCCGGTGCTCCGGTACACTCCCCGCGTGGCTTTGCCCCCGACCACGAAGGTGCCCCTGCGCCTCGGCCCGATGACGGTGCGGCCGTGACGTGCGAGCGCTGCGGGCAGGAGAACCGCGAAGAGGCGAAGTTCTGCGACGAGTGCGGCGCGCCGCTCCGCGCGCGCGAGACGACGCCCGTCCGCGAGCCTCCGCGACCTCGCGGCTACACGCCGCGCCACCTCGCCGAGCGCATCCTCGGGTCGCGCAGCGCCCTCGAGGGCGAGCGCAAGCAGGTCACGGTCCTCTTCGCCGACGTGAAGGGATCGCTCGAGCTCGCCGAAGGCGCCGGACCCGAGGAGTGGCACGCGATCCTCGACCGCTTCTTCGCGATCCTCTCGGAGGGCGTGCACCGCTTCGAGGGGACGATCAACCAGTACACCGGCGACGGCATCATGGCGCTCTTCGGCGCGCCGATCGCACACGAGGATCACGCGCGGCGCGCCTGCTACGCCGCGCTGCATCTCCGCTCGGAGCTTCGCCTCTACTCGGAGGAGCTGAAGCGCACGCGCGGTCTCAGCTTCTCCGTCCGCATGGGGATCAATTCGGGCGAGGTCGTCGTCGGCAAGATCGGCGACGACCTGCGCATGGACTACACCGCGCAGGGCCACACCGTCGGGCTCGCGCAGCGGATGGAGCGTCTCGCCGCGCCCGGCAACGCCTACTTGACGGACAACACCGCGCGCCTCGTCTCGGGGTTCTTCGAGCTCCGACCGCTCGGCGAGTTCGAGATCCGCGGAATCGGGAGGAAGGTCACCGCGTTCGAGCTCGGCGCCGTCGGCGACCTGCGGAGTCGCTTCGACCTCGCACGCTCGCGAGGGCTCTCTCGCTTCGTCGGCCGCGAGCGCGAGATGGCGCTCCTCGAGGAGGCACGCGAGGCCTCGCTCGACGGGCGCGCGCGCATCGTCAGCATCGTCGGCGAAGCGGGGCTCGGGAAGAGCCGCCTCTGCTTCGAGTTCCTGGAGCGCTGCCGCGCGCGCGGCATGCGCGTCGCGGAGGGACACGCGGTCTCGCACGGGCTCTCGGTTCCGCTCCTCCCCTGGCTGACGCTGTTCCGCAGCTCCTTCGACGTCTCGGACCGCGACGATCCGCGCGAAGCGCGCGAAAAGGTCGCGGGAAGGACCGTCCTCTGGGACACGAGCCTCGGCGAGCTCCTGCCGATCGTCTTCGAGTTCATGGGCATCGCCGATCCCGACGAGCCGCCGATCGAGATGGACCCGGAGGCGCGACGCCGGAAGCTCCTCGAGTTCGTCTGCCGCGCCTCCGAGGCGCGAAACCGCCACCAGGGAAGCGTCGTCCTCTGGGAGGACCTGCACTGGCTCGACGCCGCGAGCGACCAGATGCTCGCCGAGTGGATCGAGGCGATCGCCCGCACGCGCACCCTCGTCGTCACCAACTTCCGTCCCGAGTACGGCGCGCGCTGGACCGACGGCGAGAATCGACAAACGATCGCGCTCGGTCGCCTCGAGACGCACGACGTGCGGAGCCTCCTCGACAACCTCCTCGGCAAGGACCCGACCGTCTACGCGCTGCCGGCAATGATCGAGGAGCGGACACGCGGCAATCCGTTCTTCATCGAGGAGGTCGTGCAGACGCTCGTCGAGCGCGGCCTCCTTCGCGGCTCGCGCGGCGCGTATCGCCTCGAGGCGCCGCTGCGGTCGCTCGAGATCCCGGGCAGCGTGCGCTCCGTCCTCGCAGCGCGCATCGACCGGCTCGAGGAGGAGCTGAAGGCGCTGCTCCAGACCGCCTCGGTCCTCGGAAAGAGCTTCGAGGAGCCCGTGCTCGAGAGAACGACGGGTTGGCCGCGTAGCCGCCTCGCCTCGCCGCTCGCAGCACTCCAGTCCGCGGAGATGATCTTCGAGGAGACGATCTATCCGGTGCGGAAGCTCGCGTTCAAGCATCCGCTGACGCAGGAGGTCGCGTACCGCTCGCAGCTCGGCTACCGGCGCGCGCTCACGCATCGCGCCGCGGCACAGGCGATCGAGTCGCTGCATCCGGAGCAGCTCGACGAGAAGGCCGCGCTTCTCGCGCATCACTGGGAGGGCGCCGACGAGCCGATGGAGGCGGCACGCTGGCACGCGCGCGCCGCTTCGTGGGTGGGAACGAACGACATCCCCGAGTCGCTGCGCCACGCACGCCGCGTGCTGGTGCTCCTGACGCGCGGCGACGACGTCGAGGCCAACCTGCGACTCGGCGTCCAGACGCGCAGCCGGCTCCTGCAGCTCGCCTGGCGCGGCGGCATGCCGCACGAGGAGGAGGACCGCCTGTTCGCGGAGGGTGCAGCGCTCGCCGAGCGTCTCGGCGACGACCGGCAGCGTGCGATGCTCGCAATCCCGTACGGCGAGTGCCGCTCGATCCGCGGCGACGAGGAGGGACGCGAGCGTCACAGCCGAGACGCGTACGAGAGCGCGCTCGCTTCGGGCGATCTCGACCTCGCGCTGAGTGCGCTCGTCCCGCTCGCGTCGTCACTGCACATGCGCGGGCGCGTCCACGAAGCACTGGCGCTCCTCGAGCGGCACGCGAGCGCTCTCGAGGGGGACACGGGGGATGCGGCGTTCTGGGGCTCTCCGTCTCCGCGTACCTGCTCGGCATCCGCGGGCACCTGCGCGCCTCCGCGGGACGGTTCGTCGAGGCCTACGGCGACGTCGAGCGGAGCGCGCGCGTCGCGCGCGCCGACGGCAGGCTCGACAGCGAGCTGATCGCCGATCTTTGGCACGGCAAGGTCGCGATCGACGCGGGCGATGCGCCGACGGCGCTGACGTACGCCCGCCGCGCGCAGGAGCGCGCCGAGCGCCACGGTGCTCCGACGTACGTGATCCTTTCCGACACCGCGCTCGCGCAAGCGTTCGCGCTCGCCGGTGAGATCGACCTCGCGCGCGAGCGCATCACCCACGGCGGCGAGACCATCCTGGCGTTCGGGATCGAGGGACTTCGTCCGGATCAGCTCGTGCTCGCCGCCGAGGTCGAGCTCGCCGGCGGCGAGTCCGCGAGCGCGCTCCGTCTCGCGGACGAGTGCGTCGCAGCGAACCGGAACGCTCGTCTCGAGCCGCACCTCGCGCGGAGCCTCGTCGTGCTCGCGCGCGCGGGCGCGTGCACGGGCGCCCTTTCGTCCTCCGAAGCGGAGATCCTTCTCGGCGAGGCGGCCGAGCTCCTCGAGCGGATGGACATGCGATCGCATGCGCCGTTCGTGCGCGAGGCCCGCTCGGAGCTCGCGGCGCTGCGCGGCGACTCGTCGACGGCGGCCGCCCTGCGCGCCGAAGCGGTGCGGCTGTGGACGGACATGGGTGCCGCCGGCCACGCCCGCCGGCTCGCGCTCGGCGCGGGGTAGCGAATCGCCTCGGCTCTCGTCCGCGTCTTCGCGTTGCGCTAGATCCGCGGGACGATGCAGCTCCGCGGATCTTCTCTTGTGCTCGCACCGACCGACATCGCGAAGCACCTCGCCTGCCGCCACCTGAGCCAGCTCGACCACGATCGCGCGCACGGCTGGCTCGACGTTCCGATCCGGCACGATCCGCGCGTCGATGCGCTTCGGGTTCGCGGCGCACGCCACGAAGCGAGGTTCGTCGCGCAGCTCGAAGCGGACGGGCTCTCGATCGTCGACCTGCGCGGCACGCACCTGGGGAGCGCGACGCTCGCGGCGATGCAGGACGGCGCAGGAGCGATCGTGCAAGCGCCGCTCGAGCACGCGGGAATGCTCGGGCGTGCGGACGTCCTGCGCCGCGTCGAAAGAGCGAGCGCGCTCGGCGGGTACTCCTACGAGCCGATCGACACGAAGCTCGCTCGCGAGACGCGCGCGGGCACGCTCCTGCAGCTCTGCACGTACGCGGTGCTCCTCGAGCCGCTGCAGGAGATCGTTCCGGAGGAAGTTCACGTCGTCACGCCGCTCGGACGGGAGCCCTACCGGACGTCCCACTTCGGAGCGTACTTCCGCTTCGTGCGGGGACGCCTCGACGGCGATCTCGCCGCCGATCCTCGGCCCGCGACCTACCCCGAGCCGGTCGAGCATTGCGACGTCTGCATGTACTGGCTCCACTGTGGTGGCCGGCGGCGCGAGGACGATCATCTGAGCCTCGTCGCCGGCATGCA
The DNA here is from genome assembly GCA_016874795.1 of Deltaproteobacteria bacterium. Classification (GTDB taxonomy): domain Bacteria; phylum Desulfobacterota; class Binatia; order UBA12015; family UBA12015; genus VGTG01. The sequence continues at coordinate 14,733 of VGTG01000141.1, forward strand.
GCGTCTGCACGCGCAGGAGCTCGCGCGCCAGCGCTTCCGCAAGGTCGTCGACCTCGCCGCGGCGCGCGGCGCGCTCGCCGAAGCGCCGCGGCGCGGATCCCGGTCGACGTACGAGCGTCTCGGCCATCAGGCGCGACTGCAGGTCGACTCGCGCGAGCACGCGCTTCCCCTCTTCGAGGCGCTGCCACTGGAAGCGGGGCGCGGCCTCTCTCGACTCCCCGAGCCCGCTCCGGGCGACGTCTTCCTCGACTTCGAGGGCGCGCGATTCGTCGGTGAGGACGGGCTCGAGTACTTGACGGGCTGGGCGTTCCGCGATCGAGCGGGTGCGTGGTCGTACGAGGCGCGCTGGGCGCTCGATGCCGCGAAGGAGCGAGAGGCGTGCGAGGTGTTCCTCGATTTCGTCGAGCGACGCCTGCAGCAGGAGCCGGCTGTACACGTCTACCACTTCGGAGCGTATGAGCCTTCGCGCCTGAAGCGGCTCGTCTCCCGGCACGGAACGCGCGCCGACGCGCTGGATCGGCTACTGCGCGGCGGGCGCTTCGTCGATCTGCACGCCATCGTGCGCGAGGGCTTCCGAATCGGCGTCGAGCGTTACGGACTGAAGGAGCTCGAGCCG
>VGTG01000142.1 GCA_016874795.1 Deltaproteobacteria bacterium
GTTGTTCGGGCTGATCCGGAGGAACTCCGGCTCGAACTGGTCGCCCTGGCCGATCCGGCAAGGAACGATGCGGTAGGGAAGGCCGCACTCCTCGAGCTGGATCGTCACCTTCTTCCCGTTGGGAGTCGGCCAGTAGTGGAGATCGATCATCGTTCCTCCTGACTGGAGCGCCGCGTCACCGCTCGAATCGTGAGACGCTCTTCGCGCAGCCACCGAGCTGGGTCAATCCATCCCCGCTGCGCCTCTCGTAACCGGGAGACGAAGGACCGACGGTTTGACGAGATGCTTCGACAGAGAACGACTCTGCCCACTTTGGTTGGCGATTCTACGACTCGCTGCGAACCGTCCTTCGCGGTTGTGTGGGCATCCGGCGCCGTCTCGATCGGCCGGTCAGCGTCGAACTCGCCGTCGTTGCAATGGAAATCGGGAATCCCGCGTCTTCGGGGCGTGCTGGCAGGCGCCTTGCAAAGTGCCCCCTTCCGGAGAGCTTGGGATGCTTCGTTCGACACGTCGACGACTCGGAGTGGCCGCCGTCACGGCGCTGCTCCTCGCGGCAACCCTGTCGCCGGGGACGAGCCACGCTCGCGCGGAGCGGGTCGTTCTCTCCTCGGACGCGTCGGGCTCACGGCTCGCGCGGGAATCGCTCGATCTCTGTCTCGGCTCGAAGCTCGATCGCGGTCTCGAGCTCGCTGAGAAGGCCGTGGCGGAGACGCCGAACGATGCGAAGGCCCACTTCGCGGTCTTCTGCAATCTCGGCCGCCAGCTCGAGACCCGCGGCGCGGATCTCGCGAGCGTCTCCGACGTCGGCCGCCTGAAGGAAGAGATCGACCGTGCGCTCGAGATCGAGCCGGCGTTCATCGACGCGCTCATCGCGAAGGGACGCTTCCTCGATCAGCTTCCGTGGATCATGGGCGGCGACGACGACGAGAGCGAGCAGCTTCTCCGGAAGGCGGTCTCGCTCGCGCCGGATTACGCGCAGGCGCGCGTCTTCCTCGCGGAGTTCCTTCTCGAGCACGACGAGACGGAGGAAGCGCGGCGTCTCGCGATCGAGGCTTCGATCCTCGCGAAGGCGAGCGGCGAGCGCGAGCTCCTCGCTCGCGCGCGCACGGTCGCCGACGAAGCGCGCGGCTGATCAGGTCGGCTGCGGGTTTGGCATCCGGCGAGCCGCGATCGGCTCGACCCGCACCAGCAGCAGGATGATCAGGCCCGCCGCGAAGACTCCGAACCCCGCCGTCGCGAGCGGCGCGAGCCAGTCCCCGGTGCGGTCGCGCAGGAATCCCGCCAGGTAGGGGCTCACCACTCCGCCGAGCGCCATGCAGAAGTTCACGGTGGCGGCGACGGTCGCGGTCGCGTGCGGCGCGAGGACGGCGGGCAGGCTGAAGAGCGGCGCCACGGCGAGACCCTGGATGAGGCCGTTCAGCGTGAAGAACGCGATCGCGACGTAGCCGTTCGGAGCGAGCGCCGCGATGAAGATGCAGCTGCCCGAGCCGAGAAGCCCGAAGCAGGCGAGCCGCTTCCGCGCAGTCCCCTCCGGCATGCCCCGCTGCACGAGCCGATCGGCGATCACGCCGCCGAGAAGGAGAGCGGCGATCCCGCCGAAGGTCGGGATCGTGTTCACCCAACCCATCTGCTGCATCGACAACCCCCACGCCTCCAACAGGTAGGTGGGGAACCACGCGACGAAGAGCCACATCGAGTAGCCCCAGAAGAGTCCTGCGCCGGCGAGAGCGAGGATGGGGCGAGTGCGGATCAGGTCCCAGGCGTTCGTCTGGCTCGAGACGTGTGCTGCGTGGGCTTCGCGCGGTGCCGAGGGAACGCGTGGCGCGAACAGGATCCACGCGACGACCCAGACGAAGCCGAGCACCGCGCAACCGTAGAAGATCCACGACCAGTGGAAGAGCGTCACGAGCCACGCGATCAGCGGCGAGGCGAGGAGCGGTCCGACCTGCGTGCCTGCGAAGCAGAGCCCCTGCGCGCGCGCGAGCTCGTCCGGCGCGAAGGCGCGCGTGTTGATCGCCGTCTGCCCCGGGTTGTTCACCGACTCGAAGAGACCGAGGAGGAAGCGAACGACGAGGAGGACTCCGAACCACTCGAACACGGGCGGCGTGAGCGCCGTCGCGAGCGACCAAGCCGCGCACATCGAGGCGAGGATCCAGAACGCGCCGAAGCGATCGATGAGGAGGCCGGACGGGATCTGCCCCGCGGCGTAGCCGAGCAGCGTCGCCGACATCACCGTGCCGAGGGTCGCGCGCTCCCAGCCGAGATCGGCGAGGATCACCGGCGCGACGATCGTGATGTTCACCCGATCGACGAAGTTGATCAGGTTCATCCCGAAGAGGAGCGCGAGGAGGCGAGGCCGCGAGCCGGGCGGCAGGACGACGGGCGCGAGGGGAGTCGCCGTCTCGGCGGGCGTCGCCACGGCGCGAAACGACCATCTTGGAGCCGCTTCTTCAAGCGCTTCTCGCGTCTTGCCGATGGAGGGCGTGACGCCGCGTGTCGCGAAGCTGACACACGTCAGTATTCGTTGACACATGTCAGCTCCGCGGCTAGCGTCGGACGATGCTGACCTGGACGCCGCTTCGGCTCGCCCGCGCCCGAAAGGGCGATCGCACCCGAGAGCGGCTCCTCCAGGCGGCGCTCGAGGAGTTTCGTGCCGTCGGCTTCGAGCAAGCGAGCGTCGGTCCGATCGCCGCGCGCGCCGGAACGTCGCGAGCGAGCTTCTACTTCCACTTCCCCTGCAAGGAGGCGGTGCTCCTCGACCTGCAGTGGCGGGTGGAGCAGAGCGTCATCGAGCGGACGCAGACCCAGCGCAGTCTTCGCGCGTTCCTGATCGCGCTGGTCGACGCCCTCATCGCGGAGGAGGAGCGCTTCGAGTGCGAGGACCTGATGCGCGACATGCTGGCGGTCTACATCCGTCGGCCCGCGGGCCTCGACCTCGCCGACCAGCCGTTCCCACTGATGATGGAGGTCGGCCGGAGGTTCGCCGCGGCGCGCGAGACCGAGCTTCGCGCGGGTCTCGATCCGGCGCAGGCGACACATCTGTTCTTGATGGCTCTCTTCGGCGCTTTCGTGGGCCTCCCGGGCCCGTTCTCGCTGCGGCGAGACGACCTTCTCCAGCTCGCTTCGCTGTTTCTGGCGGAGCCGATTCCACGCGACCCCAGCGAGTCCTGAATGCAAACGTACGCCACTCTTCTCGTCCGGCGCGCCTGGCTGGTGCTCGGCGTTCTCGCGGTCGCGACGGTCGTCGTCGGCTCCGGCATCGGCAAGCTTCGCGCCGAGTTCGACGTCGAGGCGAGCCTGCCGCAGGACCACCCGTTCGTCGTCGCGGACAAGACGATCCGGAAGGAGTTCGGCGGGCGAAACACGGTGATCGCGCTGATCGTCCCGCGCGAGGGCGACGTCTGGCAGACGGACGTCCTCCAGATCGTGCGCGACGCGACGCTCGCAGCACTCCGCCTCGACGACGTCATCGGGCAGAACGTCGTCAGCCTCGCCGCGCCGAGCGTGCGCTACATCGAGGACGTCGGCGGCGCGTTGACCGTCGACTACCTGATGACGGAGCCGCCGCAGACTCCGGAGGAGATCGCGGCTCTCCGTGCGAAGGTCGAGTCGGACCCGCAGCTCCGCGGCATGGTCGTCACGCCGGATCAGCGCGCTGCCGTGCTCGTCCTCGACTTCTGGGAGACGGCGAAGGGCGCGGCGCTCGCCGAGAGTGTGTTGAGCCTCGCCGAGCCGTTCCGCGATCGGCCCGTCGACTTCTACTTCGCCGGCGAGCCGATGCTCGCCCTGAGCGACGCGGAGCAGACGGAGGAGATCGGGTGGCGGATGCCCCTCATCTTCTCCGTGATCGCGCTGATGCTGCTCGTCTCCTTCCGCAACCTCCAGGGGATGCTGATCCCGATGCTGACCGCGGTGCTGAGCACCGTGTGGGGCCTCGGATTGATGGGGCACACCGGCATCGTGATCGACACGTGGAACATGGCGACGCCGGTCCTCCTGATCGCGATCGCCGCCGGCCACTCGGCGCAGATGCTGAAACGCTACGTCGAGGAGGTCGCGCGGCTCGGCGACAACAAGGCCGCGGTCGTCGCGACGATGGTTCGCATGGGGCCGGTGATGATCGCCGCGGGCGGCGTCGCGGCGCTCGGCTTCGCTTCCCTCGCGCTGACGGGAATCCCGGCGATCGTCGGCTTCGGGCTCGCGTGCTCGTACGGCATCAGCAGCGCCGTGCTGCTCGAGATGACGTTCATCCCGGCGCTGCGGAGCGTCCTGCCGGCGCCGCGGGCGCGGATCGCGAAGGGTGGGCTCACCGGGCGACTGCTCGTGCTTCTCGAGAAGGCGATCCTCGATCGGCGCGGCCGACCGGTGTTGATCGCGACCGGAATCGCTCTGGCTCTGGCCGCCGCGGGAGCGGCGCAGGTCCGCACGTTCGGATCGATGCGCGAGTACGTGGCGACGAACTCGATGCCGCGCGACCATCTCGAGGAGGTCGAACGCCACTTCCCGGGCACGGTCACGATGACCGTGATGTACGAGGGGCCGCCCGACAGCGTGAAGCAGGTTCCCGTCCTGCAGCACATGGAGGCCCTTCGCGCCGCGCTCGAGAGCGATCCGATCGTGTGGCGGACGACGTCGCTCGCCGACCTCGTGAAGATGCTGCACAAGACGTTCAATGGTGAGGCGCCGGATCCGTATCGCGTTCCCGAGGATCAGGAGCTCGTCTCGCAGCTCGTCTTCCTCGGCGACTCGCCGGCGTTCGAGCGCTTCATCGACCGGGGCTACACGAAGTCGTTGATGACGTTCTTCCTCTCGGACGACGACACGGCGCGGATCGGGCTAGTCGTTCGACGGGCCGAGAATTGGGTCGCCGCGAATCCGCCTCCCGACGGAGTCCGCGTCCTGATCGCGGGCGGAGCGGGTCCGACGATGGTCGCCGTCAACGAGCACACGACGGAGAGCAAGATCGTCAATGTGCTGATGGTGCTTCTTGCGATCTATGGTGTGTCGTCGGTCGTGCTGCGGTCTGCGGTCGGCGGGCTGTACGTGATCACCCCGATCGTCGTGAGCCTCGTGCTGCTGCTCGGCTTGATCGGCTGGACGGGGATCCGGCTCGACATGGGTTCGGCGACGATGATGGCGATGTCGGCCGGCATCGGCGCCGACTATGCGATCTACTTCCTCTATCGTCTGCGCGAGGAGCGTGCGCGGGCTTCGAGCGACGAGCAGGCGCTGCAGGCTGCGCTTTTCACGTCGGGTCGGGCGGTGATCTTCGTCGCGGCGAGCATCGCCGCCGGCTTCTCGATGATGGGGCTCTTCTCGAGCTTCTTCGGGCTGCGTCTGTTCGGGACGCTGATCCCGGTCTCGATGGTCTTCTCGTGCCTGGCCGCATTGTCCCTGATGCCGGTCCTGGCGCTGCGGCTGCGGCCGGCGTTCCTGTTCGGGCCGCCGGAGGGCGAGACGGAGGGCGAGACGGAGGGCGAGACGGAGGGCGAGACGGAGGGCGAGACGGAGGGCGAGACGGAGGGCGGGCTGTTCGGCGAGCGCTTCCTCAGCGGAGTTTCGGCTCGCTTCAGGACGCTGCTGGAGCGTCGGGGGCGTTGTCTCGCAAGGATGAGATGATCATTGGTAGCTGCATGTAGAAGCGGCTGCCACATTCCGCCTCTGATTCCACCCACACTCGCCCTCCATGTGCTTCGACGACTCGCTTCACGATGGCGAGCCCAACGCCAGAGCTCTGGGGATCACTCGGGCGGGGAACTCGTGAGTAGAGTTCGAAGATCCGGTGGTGATAGTCGCTAGGGATTCCGCAGCCGTTGTCGCGGACACAGATGGTTGCGACGGTTGATTCGATCCGAGCTTCGACCGCGATCACGCCTCCGCTGGCCGGCAGGTGCTTGACGGCATTCTCCAAAAGATTCGAGAACGCATGCTCGAGCTTCACGGCCTGGCCCAAGATCCTCGGAAGAGGGGCCGTGATGATCCTCGCACCTCGAGCAGCGGCTTTCGGCTGAATCGCCTCGAGCACGCCGGCGATGGTTTGATCTAGGTCGACCTCGGTTCGCCGCTCTGGCTCCCAAACGATCCGGAACAACCGCAAGAGGTCTCGCACCATGTCCTCGGCGCGGCTGAGAAGCCTCACGACACGTCCCAGGTCCTCACGTGCCTCGGCTCCGAGGCTCCCGCCATCCCGATCCAGCACCAAGTCCGTCGTCAGCAGCGCCGAGCTGATCGGACTTTTCAGATCGTGCGCCACCGTGTGCACGAGGTCCTTCAGCTCCTGCTGCTTGCTCTCGAGCAGCCCCTCCACCCGCCCGAGCCGGTCATTCGAGAGCTTCATCAAGAGGTGCGGGCCAAACGTCGCCAGCGAGAACCCGATCGCGGCCGGCAACCCCTCCATCACCCACGCGAGGTTGATCACGAACACGAACAACGGTGCGACCAGGATCACCACGACGACCAGGTCCACGCGCTCGTCGTCGAGGCGCCATCGCAGCACGCCGCCGAGGCGCAACGCCTCGGTCATCGGGAGCGGCATCATCGCGTGAAGTGCGCCGAGGAGAGCGAGCGTCGCGAACTCGGCGACTGCGATCGCCGGAATCAAGCCGAGCTCGAAGCTCGATTGTAGCCAGACGAAGATCCCGTAGCGCAGCAGCACGCCGAAGGCCGCGAGCGTGCCGGCAGTACCATGGTCGATCCAGGCCTGTAGGCGCTGACCCGGCTCCGCATTGCCGAGCACCGGCTCGAGTGGCGGCGGCAAGGACATCCAGCCCCGGCGCGCCAGCCACGCGAGCGCGGGATACGAGATCAGCCGCTGCGCGTACTCGAGCGTGACCACGGCCGGACCCGCGATGTACGCAAAGGCGTTCATCGCCGTGTAGTACGGGAGCGCGAACGGGAACCTCGACCCGAGCCAGACGAACTGGAGAACGAGAGCCAGGAAGAAGTAGGCGACGTAGACGGCGCGCGAGCTGCCCTCCATCGTCGCCGCCGCACCGATTGCGATGGCGACACCCAGGAGGGAGTACGCCGCTCTCAGAGCCGAGACGCGAGTTCCCCGCGATGGGCCATCGTCAGACCTCGATTGTCCGCCGTCAGCGACGGGACGACTCGCCGCGCCCGCCGCCGGATCGCTCACTCGACGTCCTCTTCCTTCTCTCGGTGGTCCGCGCCCGAAACGACGCCTCCCTGACGCACCTCCACCCCGAGCTTCTTCATCTTCGCCCAGAGCGCTTCGCGCGTGATCCCGAGGCTCCGCGCCGTCGCTTCCCGATTGTTCCCGTGCTCGCGCAGGCGCTCGACGATCATCGCCACCTCGACGTCCTGCACGATGGACTTGAGCGCACGCTCGTCGGCGTCGACGCCACCCTCCAGCGCCAACGCGATCGCGGGGGAAAGCGCCCCCAGCCCGATCGGCGAGCCCGGCTCTGCACAGAGCACCAGCCGATGCATCTCGTTCTGCAGCTCGCGCACGTTCCCCGGCCACGCGTACCGCTCGAACGCGGCGAACACCTCGTCGGAGATCTCGGGCGTCTCGAGCTGCTCGCGCGTCGCGTAGACCGAAGCGAAGTGACGCGCGAGAACACGGATGTCCTCCCCGCGCTCGCGCAGCGGGGGAATTCGAACGGGGAACACGCGAAGCCGGTAGAAGAGATCCTTCCGGAACTTCCCCTCCTTCACAGCCGCCGCCAGGTCCACGTTCGCCGCGCTGACGATCCGGACGTCGATCTTCCGCGCCTGCGTCGAGCCGAGCGGGCGGATCTCCCCGTCCTGCAGCACGCGCAGCAGCTTCGCCTGGATCGCGAGGCTCGTCTCGCTGACCTCGTCGAGAAACAGCGTCCCGCCCGAGGCCGCCTCGAAGAGCCCGCGTCGATCGCTATCCGCTCCCGTGAACGCGCCGCGCACGTGGCCGAAGAGCTCGCTCTCGAGCAGTGCCTCCGGAAGCGCCGCACAGTTCTGTGCGATGAAGGCCGACCGCGCACGGGGACCCCGCTCGTGGATCGCACGCGCGAAGACCTCCTTCCCCGACCCGCTCTCGCCTTCGAGCAGCACCGGTACCGAAGACCGGGCCGCCCGCTCCGCGAGAGCGAGCGCCGCTCGCAACGCCGCGCTCCCTCCTACGATCCCAGCGAACTGCGCGACGACGGCACCGGCCTCAGTAGAGTCCGCGAACCCGGGCGCCGTTTCCCGCACCCGGGACGCCGTTCGTTCGAGCTCGCGCCGACCGAGCGCCTCGCGCACCTTCACGACGACCGTGCGCAAGTACCGCCCATGCTTGACGACGTAATCCGAAGCCCCGAGCTTCATCGCCTCGACAGCGATCTCCGCCGAGTCCGCTCCCGTCAGCATGATCACGGGAACGTCCTTCGCGACGCCGCGCAGCCGGCGCAGGCACTCGAGCCCCGTCGCGTCCGGAAGCCGGTAGTCGAGAAGAATGCAATCCGCAGGAGGGTCGGCGAAGGCAACCGCCTCCTCCCCCGCCCGCGCCGTCTCGAAGCACTGCAGCGTGAACGCGGGATCGTCCTCGCGCAGCGCGCGACCGAGGAGGCGACCTACGTCCGGGTCGTCGTCAATTAGAAGGATCGCCGACCGACGTCCCATGGGTCTCCCAGAACTCCACGACCATGTCGCGCAGCGCCTGCACTCGGGACGGCTTGAAGGCGAAGTCGGTTGCGCCGGCGCGGAGAGCGTCCTCGCGTGCGCTCTCCCGCTCGTCCCTCGTCAGGACGAGGATCGGGATTTCGCGCAGCGACGGAAGGGCGGCGAGACGCTGCAGCAAGCTCGGCGCGGTGGTGTCGGGGAGGTGGTAGTCGAGCAGGACGACGTCGGGCAGGGACGTCTCGTCGGCCTCGGCGTCCTTCAAGAGCGCGATCGCCTCGAGGCCGTTGCCGGCGGTGGTCACGTCGAATCCGGGCGATCCGATCGCGAGGGCACGCTCCGCCGCCGAGAGGAACGAGGTGTCGTCGTCGACGATGAGGACGCGAACGCGCCGCGCCGTCGCCTCCTCGCCGCGCGCACGCGGATCGCCCGCAGCGCTCGGCGATCGCTCGGGCCGGTGCGGACCGCGCCGGCTCGAGAGCTCGCGGGGCCATCCGAATCCCCGCTCCTCCACGAGCAACATCCTCGTGCTCCTTAGGGGAAACCGGTCTCGCCGGTCAAGGAAATCGCAAAAGGCGCAAGAGCGCAGACGCTTACGGCGCCGCGCCGCCCAGCTCCCGCAGGCGTCGCTCCAAAAAAACGCCGCTCCTGCTCCTGCGTCGTCAGCTCGAGCGCTCGCTCGTACGCCGCGCGCGGGGGGTCGTCGGTTGAACCCGGATGCGCTCGACCAGGGGTGCGAGCAGCCGGGTTGCCCGGAAACGACGAAGGAGGAATCAATGGTGTCGGAAGCGAAGACCAGTGGGGACGAGCAACGGATCCGCGGACGGATCGAGAGCCGGGCGGCGGCACTCCGTGCCAAGGACATCGAGGGCGTGATGGCCCACTACGCATCGGACGCCCTGTCCTTCGATCTCGCACCTCCGCTCCAGCACGAGCGCCGCGAGATCCGCCGCGGGCTCGTGGGTGCCGTTCTACTACATGGATGGAAGCCATCGAGCGTCCGTCGACCTGAAGCCGTGACGACCGACCAGACGACCAACGAGGGACGAACATGAAGTACATGCTGCTCATCTACGGCGACGAAAACCTGCTCGATGACGACGAGCGCGCGCGTTGCTACGACGAATCCACGCAGCTCAGCGTCGATCTGGCGACGGCGGGAAAGTTGCTCGCCGCGTCGCCGCTTCACCCTACGTCGATGGCGACGAGCGTTCGCCTGCGTGAGGGGAAACGCCTCGTGACGGACGGACCGTTCGCGGAGACCCGCGAGCAGCTCGGCGGCTTCCATCTCGTCGACGCGAACGACCTCGACGAGGCGATCTCGTTCGCGTCGCGCATCCCGATGGCACACAAGGGGACGATCGAAGTTCGGCCGGTCATCGAGCTGCCGGGCCTGCCGCCGAGCCGGCTCTGAGGGCCGCGGCAAACGCACACGCGACAAACGCACACGCCACAAACGCAGACAAGAGGAGGGAGGACGTCATGGCAAAGAACGTCACGTTGGATTCGCGTCTCACGGGCCGCTCGCGCTCGTCCCGCCTCGGTCGCGAGCGCCGAGGCTCCGGTCTCAAGGTCGTCCTCGCGCTCCTCGCGATCGCCGTCGTCGGATTTCTCGTCGCGGTTGCCCTCCAGCCGGCGGCGTTCCGCATCTCGCGCAGCGCAACCATGCAGGCCCCGGCTTCCGCGGTCTTCGCGCAGGTGAACGACTTCCACAACTGGACCGCGTGGAACCCGTGGCAGAAGCTCGATCCCACGGCGAAGAACACGTTCTCCGGTCCGACCTCCGGCGTCGGCTCGGTCTTCGAATGGGACGGCAACGACGAGGTCGGCGCGGGTCGCATGACGATCGTCGAGAGCCGTCCCGACGACCTCATTCGCATCAAGCTCGAATTCCTCCGCCCCATGGAGGCGACGAACACGGCCGAGTTCGTTTTCCAGACGGCGGGCCCGCAGTCGACGACGGTGACCTGGAGCATGTTCGGCGAGAACGGTTTCCTCGCGAAGGCGTTCGGCCTCGTCATGGACATGGACCAGATGCTCGGCGCGCAGTTCGCCAAGGGACTCGCCGATCTCAAAGCGATCGTCGAGAAGAAACCCCGCGCCTAGCCCTCGATCTTCGGCTGGATCCGCTGGGCGGCGGGCGGCCTCTCCTCGAAGCGGGGCAGGTCGTCCGCGTAGCGGCTCCACGCCGCGTCCTCGCCGACGAAGATGTGGCGGAACGCCCTCGCTCCCGGATCGCCGTCGAGTACGCCCGCGAGGATGACGACGTAGTCCGTCCCCTCGAGCGGCACCGGAAGAGGCGAACCGCACACGCGGCAGAAGGCGCGGCGAAGGGGAGGCGGCTCCCGCAGGAGCGGCGCTTCGTAGACCGTGATCAGCTCCTCGCCCTGCAACCACCGCAGCTTCGAGCGCCGCGCCGCGAGCTCGGGCGAGAACGCCGAGCCGGTGAACTTCTGGCACCGTCTCGCATGGCAGAGCTGGATCGGAGAGAGCTTGCCGTCGATCTCGAACGCGACGCCGCCGCAAAGACAGCTTCCGTGAACCACCTCGCACCTCCCTTCAGGCACCTACGAGCTCGAGGTGAAGAGTGCCGTGGCCGCCGTCAAGCGCGGCGTGCCCTTTGACGCGGGGCATCGCGGCAGAGGCAGGCCGGGAATCGGCCGCGGACGCGGCGCTTCGGCGGATTTCCCGTCCGTTCGCGCCGTCTGGGGTCGCGCGTTCCGCCTCGTCTGCATAGGATCGACCCCGTCTGGTCCCCCGCTCGAATGGGACCCGCGCGATCCAAGATCCAGGATCCAAGATCGAAGATCCAGGATCCGATTTCGACCGGGAGAGTGCGCATGCTCGAAAAGCGAGTTCTGACGGGGAGCCTCCTTGCCGTCGCCGCGACGGCCTTCTTCGGGATCGCGGCCGAAACCGCCGCGACGGCAGCGGACTCGCGGCGCATCGCCCTGTCGCCGGGCGGAGCGAGCCTGGCGGGCTCGCAGACGGCGATCCGGCCGGGCGGACGTCGACCGGTCGCAAGCACCGGCGAAGGCTCCGTCGGAGGTCGCATCGCGCCGTGGCGCCCCGGTGGCGGATCTTCGGACCGCCTGCTCGGTCCCGACAACGTCGCTTCGCTCGAGCTCCTGTGGGAGTTCCCGACTCCCGCGGGCGTGACCGCCGGGCCGGTCGTCACGGACGACTTCGTCTACGTCTCGTCGTGGGACTCGAACCTGCACGCGCTCGATCCGCTCACGGGCGAGGAGAAGTGGACCTACGACGCGGACGGGTTCATCGTCGGCAGCCCGACTCTCGTCGAAGGCGGAGACCTCGTCTTCGGCGACTGGCTCTCGAACATCTACCGCCTGAACGCGACCACCGGCGCGCTCGTCTGGAAGACCTCGGTCGGCGACACCGCGCACGACAGCATCTGGTCGTCGGTCGCGGTCGCCGGCGGCCGCGTCTTCGCCGGCATCGCCTCGCACACGGACGTTCCCTGCACGAAGGGACGCACCGCGGCCGTCGACCTCGAGACGGGCGAGTTCCTGTGGGCCCGGGTCAACGTGCCCGATCGCATCTGCGACACCGATACCTCGATCGAGTGTGACGGCGACGCGGACTGCGGCGGCGGCACCTGCATCGAAGCGATCGGCGCCGGCGTCACCGCGACGCCGGCACCCGATCCGACCGGCGAGTTCGTCTACGTGAACTCGGTCGGCTGCTACACCTTCCCGTCCGTCGGCGACTCCGATTCGATGATGAAGCTCGACGCCGCAACCGGCGAGACGATCTGGCTGAACCGCGTCGACGAGCCCGAGCAGTTCGGGTTCTGCCCCGACGGATCGGCGCCCGAGTGCAGCACCGACATGATGTGCATCGACGCCGGTGCGGGTGACATGTGCCAGGAGAAGGCCGCGTACCACGACTTCGGCTTCCTGAACGGTCCGCTTCTCGTCGACGTCCCGGCTCTCAACGGAGGAACGAGCATGCTCGTCGTCTCCGGCAGCAAGAACGGCACGCTCTACGCGTTCGATCCCGACGACGGGCACATCGTGTGGACGAACGAGATCGTGCCCAAGCCTGTTTCGCCCGCCTTCGGGGCGTGGGGCCTCTTCAACGGCGCGCTCGGCTACGACGGCGAGAAGATCTACGCGGCGCTGCACGGCCCGCAGCCGGACCCGCAGCCGGATCGCGAGAACCTGCAAGCGTTCGATGCGCGTGACGGCTCGACCGTGTGGACGTCGCCGCTGCCGCGGGTCTGGGCTCACGTCGGCGTCGGCCAGGGCCTCGTCGCTACGGGCAACAACGACGACGCGGCGTTCTTCGTGCACGACACGCAGAGCGGACAGCGGCTCGCGTCGTTCGAGCTGCCGCGGACGACCGTGTCTCCGGCGGCGATCGTCGGCGACCGCCTCTACATCGGCTACGGGATCAGCACGACGGCGGGAGGCGTGCGCGCGTACCGGCTTCCCTGAAACCCGAGCGAAACGAAGCGGCGGCTACTTTTTCTTGACGAGACGAACGTTCAGCGTCGCCGACAGCGAGGTGTCGCCGAATCCCGTCTCTTCGGTGCACTCGAGAACCACGTCGAGCGGAACGCCGATCAGGGCGGGGATCGTGTCGAGGTCGATCCAGAGGGCTCCCGTGAGGCTTTCGGCGCTCGTGTTGGCGCCATTGTGGAGCCGCATCGAGCCCGGGCCGAGCTGAACGCCGTTCGCCTGCACGAGGCACGTGTACCGGCGAGCATTCGACGGCTCGTGGAAGCGACACGCTCACGCATCGGAATGGTCATCGCGACTCTTCCGGCGTACCCAGAGCGCGGTTTCGACGCCGTGTCCCGACCAGATCCGCTCGCGCGCGTGCGTGGCGGCGAGACGCTTCTCGACGACCTCCAGTCCGGCGCGAGCGTGCGCCTTGCGGGCCCCGACCGGGCGCGAGACGAGCCAGATGCGCTCCTCGCGTGCGACCGCTTCGATCCGGCTCGGTACGAGCGGGCTCGGCAGCGCGAAGGTCGGATCGAGCGTGATGGCCTCGAACCGTGGTCGCGAGTCCTCTGGAAGTCGCTCGAAGTAGACGGAGACGGGTCCGCAGGCGACCGCGGGCCAGCACGTGAGCACGTCGCCGGGCTCGGCCGCGTCGGCGATCCAGGCGACCGATTCGCGCCAGTTATCCTTGACGGTGTGATTCCACCAGCGATCGAGCCCGCGGCCGTTGGCGACGAGGAGACAGACGAGGAGGGTGCCGCCGAGCGCTCTCGGAAGCGAGGCGACGGACGCTCCCGCGAGCATCGCGAGGGCGGGAAGCGAGACCAGGAGGTAGCGAGGAACGAAGAACGGTTCTCGCAGGGAGATGAGTGCGGTCAGCACCGCGGGAAGGAAGGCCCAGCTCACGAGCAGTACGGCGATCCAGCGCGGTGCATGCGCCGCGAGCGCGATGGCTCCCAGCGCCCACGCGATCGCCGCCGCGGCGAGGCCGAATCCTCCGGCACTTCCCGAGAATTGCAGGAGGAAGTCGAGGATCTCGTCGCTCGAGAGGAGCGGGACCCAAGAAGCCGAATTGTCCTCGTGCGCGAGAAGGAACGCGACGAGAGGCAAGACGAGAAGAATCGTGGCGGCGCCGGCGGTCAGCGCCGGGCGCCACGGAACTCCGCTTCGGCCGCGCGAGAGAACGGCGAGGGCGTGCGCGAGCGCGACGAATGCGGCGAAGAAGTGCAGGTACACGGCAGCCGCGAGCGAGACCGACCACGCGATCCAGTCGCGAGTGCGGCCGCCCTCGACGGCGCGCACGAGGGCGAGAGTCGCGACCGTCACTGCGAGAAGGAGGAGACCGTAGGAGCGCGCCTCCTGACCGTACCGCACGACGAGCGGGTGTGTCGCGAAGAGGAAGGCGCTCGCGAGCGCGGCGCGCGTGCCGATCGTCCCGCGTCCGAGAGCGAACAGGAACGGAACCGTCGCGATCACGCCGAAGGCCGACGGCGCGCGGATCCAGGCGTCGCTTCCGTCGGCGAAGGGCAGCCACCCGCGCAGCAGGAGCGAGTAGAGGACCATGTTCGCCTCGCGCGTCGTGACGACGTGGACGAACCGATCCCACGGGAGCTTCGCCCAGAGGACGTTGTGCCCCTCGTCGAGCCAGAGGCTCTTGTCGCCGATCCCGTGGAGGACGCAGGCGGCGCAGAGCGCGGTCGCGACGGCGGCCGCGGACCAGGCGAGCCGGCTCTGCGAGCTCGCGGCTTCCGCGGCTTCTTCTGCCATCCGGTGATCTCTACACGACGGCGGCGTGCGTGTTACGGGTGCGGGCGGCTGGCGGCTGGCGGCTGGCGAAGCGCAGCCCGGTCGCGTAGCTCTTGGGATCGCTCGCGCCGGAGTGGCGGAACTGGCAGACGCGCCGGACTCAAAATCCGGTACGGGCAACCGTGTGTGGGTTCGAGTCCCACCTCCGGCACGCGGAAACCCGCGTCGGACGCGGGTTTCGTGATACCAACGA
>VGTG01000143.1 GCA_016874795.1 Deltaproteobacteria bacterium
CGGGAGCCCGACCATGCTGGGCGAGTTCTACTTCGTCGATCCACGGCTCGATCTCGTGCCGAGCGAGCACCTCGCGAGCGACGGGATCGACGAAGCTTTCGCGGCGGCGCTCGCGGAACGTCCGGGCTGGAGCCGGGGCCGGGTTGCTCTCCTCGAAGAGGGGATCGCCCTGTACTGGGACCGCCTCGAGTCGCTCGCCGCGCGCGCACCCCATCTGCGCCCTCCGCGGCTCCGCAACGTCGGCGTCGTGCGCACGCCCGAGAGCGTCCGCCCGTACGCGCAGATCCTGAACGAGAGCACGTGGACGATCTACCTCTCCGATCTCGATCCGGAGCACTCGCACGCGGAGCTCGTCGCCTATCTTCTCGCGATCGGCGACCGCATGACCGAGACGGGCGAGATCCTGCGAACGGCGGTGCACCTCGCCCCCTGGTGGTTCGAGCGAAGCGAAGCGGAGCGGAGCGCGTTCACGCGCGCCGCTTCGCTCTCGACGCGACCGGACGCGGCGCTCTACCGCGAGATCGCGGCCGCGATCCCGTGGCTACGCGAGCTCCGTCACGAGGTGCTGCGCCCGGTGCGACAGCCGCGCGGGCACCGCTCGATCCCGGGGACCGGGCTCCTGGTGCCGCGCGCATTGCAGGACGAGCCGGACCGGCTCGTCGAGGGAATGCGAGTCGCCGCGAGCTCGACGCTCGAGGCCTTCCATCGACACCACCGCGACGACGGAAGTGTCGCGCGAGCAGACCTGCTCGAGTGGCTCGCCGACGAAGCGCCGCCGCTCGTCGTCACCGACGCCGAGCAGCGCGTTCTCTGGGATGCGGTCCGTGCCGGCGACGTCGAGGCGCTCTCGAAGCGGCTCGAGCCTGCGGGCACCGCCGCGATCGGCGACATCGCCGCGGACCTCGAGCGCATCGCCGTGCACACGCGGAGGTTCCTCGCGTCCGTCAAGGACCCGGCTTCGCTTCCCGCTCCAGAATCGACGACGGCGCAGGGTGGATACGCTTTCCTGCACCGCGAGCGACGCCGGATCGGCTACAACCTCGACGAGCCCGGCATCGAGCGGCTCTTCGGGCCCGCGCTCCCGTACGCGCGCGAGATGCTCGGCGCGCGCACGGCGCACGAGTGGGCGCACCTCGCGGTGGACGCCGGCTGGGTGCCGCGGAGCGCGGACGACGTGGAGTGGACGAAGCGCCGCGCGCGTCTCGTCCGCGGGCTCGACGAAGTGATCCGCCGCGCGCCGCGCGCGGAGCGGGAGGCGTTCACGCCCGACCTCGGCGCGCTGTCGCGAAAGGGATCGCCCGGGGACGGGCTCGCGGACGTGCTCGAGCTGCGTCTCCCGGATTTCCAGGCGAACCTCCTCGCGAGCCGCTACGAAAGCGTTCTCGAGCGCGAGACCTACGTCCGGCAGAACGTCCGCTCCCTCCGCCGCGAGTACCCGCCGGCGACGAAGCTCCGCCAGCTCGTGCGCTACCTCTACGAGCTCCAGTACCTCCGATTCAGCGCCGTGCCGAACGCGCTCGAGTACTTCCTCGCCATGACCGGCTTCGACGACGACTTCCTCGCGACGGGCCTCCTCTCCGAAGAGGACCTCGAGGAGCTTTCCTCCGCTGCGTCCGCCCTGTGCGACGCGCACGCCGTCGACGAGTCCCGCTTCTTCCCCCCGGCTTGATTCGGAGCCGTCGCGCGTGCCAACCGTGGCGCATGGGCACGGCCGTTCTCGGTGCCGGTTCGTGGGGCACCGCTCTCGCCATCCAGCTCGCGCGCGCCGGTCACGCGGTCTCCCTCTGGGGACGAGACGCGGCGCACGTCGCCGACATGAAGGAGACCCGGGAGAACCGCCGCTATCTGGCCGGTTTCCACCTGCCGCCGGGATTGGCGCCGACCGCGAATCTTGAGGAGGCGGTGCGAAGCGCGACGAAGCTTCTCGTCTGCGCCGTACCCTCCCACGCGGTCCGCGAGACGATGACGGCTGCGGCGCCGCACCTCCGCGCGGAGTGCATCGTCGTCAGCGCCGCGAAGGGAATCGAGGAAGGGACCTCGAAGCGCATGAGCGAGGTGATCGGGGAGTCGACGAGCTGCGGCGGGCGCGTCGCGGTGCTCTCCGGCCCGAGCTTCGCGCGCGAGGTCGCCGCCGAGATGCCGACCGTCGTCACCGCCGCTGC
Organism: Deltaproteobacteria bacterium; assembly: GCA_016874795.1. Classification (GTDB taxonomy): domain Bacteria; phylum Desulfobacterota; class Binatia; order UBA12015; family UBA12015; genus VGTG01. The sequence goes on from VGTG01000143.1 coordinate 2,163, forward strand.
TTCGACCGAGAGCGTCGCGAAGGCCGTACAGAAGGGCTTCGCCTCTCCGATGTTCCGCGTCTACACGACGGAGGATCCGATCGGCGTCGAGATCGGCGCCTCGGTGAAGAACGTGATCGCGATCGCCGCCGGCGTGAGCGACGGCCTCGGCCTCGGACACAACACGCGCGCGGCGATCATCACCCGCGGGCTCGCGGAGGTGAACCGTCTCGCGTGCTGCCTCGGCGCCGATCCGCTGACGGTCACCGGGCTCGCGGGGATGGGAGACCTCGTGCTCACGTGCACGGGGGAGCTCTCGCGGAACCGCTCCGTCGGCATCAAGCTGGGACAGGGAGAGAAGCTATCCGAGATCCTCGCGGGCATGACCCAGGTCGCGGAGGGGGTGCGCAACACGCCGGTGATCCACGACCTCGCGACGGCGAAGGGCGTCGACATGCCGATCACTGCGGAGATGCGCTGCCTCCTGTTCGAGAACAAGTCGGCCCGCGAGGCGATGGTCGACCTGATGACCCGCCAGCTCAAGAAGGAGTTCCGCTCCTGAGCGGTCGCCGCGGCCCGTGGCGGGGCCGGCGAAGTTCGGCTAGGTAGGGCCGGATGGCGAACAAGGGGAACTGCAAGGTCGACGCCTGCGGCAAGGACGTCGTAGGCAAGGGCTACTGCGCCCGGCACTACAAGATGTGGCGCCAGGGGAAGATGCCGAAGGCGCGCTACGACACCTGCGTCGCGCCGGAATGCCGGGCGAAAGCTTTGAACAAGATGCGCTGCGAGAAGCACCAGAAGGTGCAGCCGACAGCCGAGACGACCGCGGCACCCGCGGCGGCGCCAGCCGCAGCACCGGCGGAAGCCGCCGCCGAAGGCTGACGTCCCCCAACGACCCGCGTTGACAGCGGGGGGTCCGAATGGTTTCTTCCGCGGCTGCCCCGCCGGGCGACCGCCGCGGGGCCCTTCCGGAGAGCGACAGGCAAGTAGATGAAGAGGACGTACCAGCCAAGCAATCGTCGGCGGAAGCGCAAGCACGGCTTCCGCGCCCGCATGGCGACTGCGGCGGGGCGGCAGGTGCTGCGGCGCCGTCGTCGCAAGGGCCGCAAGCGTCTCACCGCGAGCGTCCCGCCAAAGCAGCCGGGCTGAGCCGGCCGCGCCGCAGCGCTGGCGGCAGATGCCAAGCTCCCGGACACAGACGTTTCCCAAGGCAGCCAGGGTGCGCGCGCGTCGCGAGTTCCTGGCGATCCAGAGGGACGGTCGCCGGATCGGTACCCGGCACTTCCTCGTGATGCACCGTCTCGGAACGACTCCCGTCGCGCGCCTCGGCATCACGGTCACTCGCAAGATCGGCGGCTCCGTCACGCGGAACCGCGTGAAACGCGCGGTGCGCGAGACCTTCCGGAAGACGCGCACGACCTTGCCCGCAGGCGTCGAGCTCGTCGTGATCGCGCGCAATGGCTCCGGCGAGCTCGGCTCCGCCGCGATCGCGGACGAGATCGGCGGAGCGCTCGCTTCTCTCGCGCGCACGGGCGCGAGCGCACGCCGCAAGGATTCGAGAGAATGAGCCGGGCGCTCGTCGTCCTCATGCGCGCTGGGATCCGCGCCTACCAGCTCGCGCTCTCACCGCTCCTCGGACCTGCCTGCCGGTTCACGCCGAGCTGCTCCGAGTACGCGAGCGAAGCACTTCTCGTGCACGGCCCGGCGCGCGGCTCCTGGCTCGCCGTGCGCCGCATCGCTCGATGCCATCCGTTGGTGGAGGGCGGCTTCGATCCCGTGCCGCCGGCCGTCCCGACCGTGCCCAGGAGCAAGCCCTGATGGACCGGCGAACGCTGATCTTCGTCGTCGTCTCGGTCCTGATCATCGTGCTGTATCAGGAGCTGGTCCTGAAGCGGTATGCGCCGCAGACGCCGGAGGACGCCCCGATCAGCACGCCGTTCGGCGAGGGGCCAGGCTCGGGCGACACGTCTCCCGACGTCGCGCGCACGAGCCCGCCGGAGAGCGGCTCGCCCGACGTCGAGCCGATCGCGCCCATCGAGAGCGCGACCGAGGTGCCGATCGTCGAGGGAAAGCGGATCCGCGTCGAGACCGATCTCTACAGCGCGGTCTTCACCACCGTCGGCGGCCGCTTGGAGAGCTTCGAGCTCAAGAAGTACACGGAGACGAACGCGCCGGACAGCCCGCCGCTCGCGCTCGTGATTCCGGCGCCCGAGGTCGAGCTGCCGCTCGGCGTCGAGCTCCGCGGGCAGCGGGCCTGGGGCGACGGCAATCAGGTCTACGAGGCCGATCGCGACGAGCTCGTCCTGCAAGGAGCGCAGGAAGGCACGCTCACGCTCCGGAGCACGTACGCCGGCCAACCGCTCGTGAAGCGGTTCACGTTCCGAGGCGACCGCTATCCGATCGACCTCGTCGTCGAGACGCCTGCCGCGACCGGCCTTCCGAGCGAGCTGCTCGAGTCCGGCAAGGACGGAACCCCTGCAGCCGTCGGGCTCGTCTTGACGCGCGCGCGCCGGGCCGAAGACGACGACCAGTCGTTCTCGGAAGGCTTCGCCGCGCTGATCGACGACGATCTCGAGCACGCCCCGTTCGGCGACCTCGACGCGCCGAAGACGCTCGCGGGTCCCGTCGAGTGGGCCGGGTTCGAGGACCACTACTTCCTGTTCGCGAGCGCGCCGAAGCGCGCCACCGACGTGCGCGTCCTACCGAAGGGAAACGCGATCGAGGCGAAGATCCTGACGCCGCGGGCCGCGACGGGTGCGACCGTTCTCGACTATACGCTCTACTTCGGACCGAAGGAGCGCGCCTATCTGGAGGCGGCCGGGCATCACCTCGAGCGCTCGCTGAACCTCGGCATCTTCGCGCCGATCGCGCTCCTCCTGCTGCACGTCCTCGACTTCTCCCACCGGCTGACGGGCAACTACGGCGTCGACATCATCCTGCTGACGGTCCTCGTCAAGATCTTGTTCTGGCCTCTCACGCGGAAGAGCTTCCGGTCGATGCGGGAGATGCAGAAGCTCCAGCCGGAGATGACCAAGATCCGCGAAAAGCTCAAAGACGATCCGCAGAAGATGAACACCGAGATCATGGAGCTCTACAAGCGGCACAAGGTGAACCCGCTCGGTGGGTGCCTGCCGATGGCGCTGCAGATTCCCGTGTTCATCGGGCTCTACCAGCTTCTCTCGAGCACGATTCAGCTCCGCCACGCGCCGTTCGGCTTCTGGATCACGGATCTCGCCGCGCCCGAGCGCTTGATGATGCTCGGCTACGGCGTGCCGGTGCTGACGGTCCTGCTCGGTGCTTCGATGTTCCTGCAGCAGAAGATGTCGCCGCCGCAGGGCGATCCGACCCAGCAGCGGATCATGATGTTCATGCCGTTGATCTTCACGTTCATGTTCATCGGCTTCCCGGCGGGGCTGACGATCTACTGGCTGACGAACAACATCCTGACGATCGCGCAGCAGTGGATGATTCTGCGCTCCGCGCCGACCTGATCCCGCCCTTGCCCTTCTCTCCCAAGGCCTTCCTGCTGTAAATCGAAAAGTCTGTCTCGAGCCGTCGTAGCGCGGCGTTCCTCCGATTCTGGTAGGGATCTGCTCGTGGCGGCCTACGTCGAGGACACGATCGCGGCGCTCGCGACCCCGCCGGGGACGGGCGCGATCGCCGTGCTTCGCCTGAGCGGCCGCGATGCCTGCGACGTGGCGGCGCGGATCCTCCGGAGACGTAACGGCGAGCACGCGCTGTCCTTCACGACGAGCGACTCGCACCGGGCGCGGCTCGCCCGCCTCGTCACCCCGGAGACCGGCGCACCGATCGACGAGGTCCTCGTGATCGCGATGCATGCGCCGCGGAGCTTCACGGGCGAGGACGTGGTCGAGATCCACTGCCACGGCGGGCCTCTCGTCGCCGATCTCGCCCTCCGGGCCGCCTTCCGCGCGGGCGCCCGCGCGGCCCTCGCCGGGGAATTCTCGGAGCGCGCGTTCCAGAACGGCCGCCTGGACCTCTGCCAGGCGGAAGCCGTCGCCGATCTGATCGCGGCGCGGAGCGAGGCCGGCGTCGCGGCGGCGTGGCGACAGCTCGGGGGCGACCTGTCGCAGAGAGTGCTGGAGGAGCGCGACCGGCTGCTCGACGCACGCGCCCTCGTCGAAGCCCACCTCGACTTTCCCGAGGACGACCTTCCGCCCGGTGTCGAGGCGGACCTCGTGCGGACGATCGGCGAGTCGATCGAGCGCCTCCAGGCTCTCGCGGCGACCTTCGCGCGGGGACGTCTCGCGCGCGACGGCGTCCGCGTCGTCCTCGTCGGCAAGCCGAACGTCGGCAAGTCGTCGCTGCTGAATGCCCTCCTCGGCCGCGAGCGGGCGCTCGTCAGCGCCGAGCCCGGCACGACGCGAGACTACCTCGAGGAGCCCCTCGCGCTGGGATCGCTCGGAGCGCTCCTCTGCGACACGGCCGGCATCCGCGAGGGTGAGACCGCGATCGAGCGGGCCGGCGTCGAGCGCAGTCGAGAACGAATCGAGCGAGCAGACGTGCTAGTGGTCGTTCTCGATGGCGCGCGCCCGCTCGACCGAGAAGATGCGGAGGTCCTCGCCCGGTGCGGCGAGCGGCCGCTCGTCGCGGCGCGAAACAAGTGCGACCTCGCGCCGGTATGGAGCGACTCGGATGTCGGTGTCTGCGGCGGTCGAGGACGCGACGTCGTGGCGGTCTCGGCGCTGCGTCGGGTCGGGCTCGAGCGACTCTGCGCGGCGATCGTCGCCGCAGTCCCGGCGCCCGGTCCGAGCGAGGACGGCGTCCAGGTGATGCGTGCGCGCCATCACGTCGCCCTCGTCGAGGCCTGCGGGCGCCTCGAGGTGGCGGCTACCCTGCTCGCCCAGCGAGGCGAGCTCGAGCTCGTCGCGGCCGAGCTCCAGGCAGGCTGCACCTCACTCGAGGGCCTCGTGGGACAAAGCAGCTCGGAGGACATCCTCGATCGGATCTTCCGGCAGTTCTGCGTGGGGAAGTAGCCAGGCACGGAGACGGGAGATGCGCGAAGCGGACGTGATCGTGGTCGGAGCGGGCCACGCCGGAATCGAGGCGGCGCTCGCGGCCGCGCGCATGGGGGCGAGGACACTCCTCCTGACGCAGAACCTCGACCACATCGGGCAGATGTCCTGCAATCCCGCGATCGGTGGCGTCGGCAAGGGCCATCTCGTGCGCGAGATCGACGCGCTCGGTGGCGAGATGGGCGTGGCGATCGATGCGACCGGCATCCAGTTCCGCACGCTGAACACGCGCAAGGGCCCGGCCGTGCGCGCGACGCGCGCCCAGGCCGACAAGGCCGGGTACCGGGCGTACATGAAGACCAGCGTCGAGAGCGTGCCCGGGCTGGCCGTGCGGCAAGGCACGATCGAGCGCCTTTTGGTCGCGGACGGCGCGATCGTGGGCGTGGAAACGGAGCTCGGCGAGTCGTTCGCAGCACCCACGGTGATCCTGACGACGGGAACGTTCCTGCGCGGCTTGATGCACGTCGGCGACCGCAACCACCCGGGCGGGCGCGCGGGCGACGCGGCCTCGCAGGGGATCAGCCCGCAGCTCGAAGCCCTCGGCTTCCGTGTCGGCCGCCTGAAGACCGGAACGTGCCCGCGTCTCGACGGCCGGACGATCGACTGGGACGGGCTCGAGCTGCAGCCCGGCGACGAGCCGCCGCCCGCATTCTCGTTCCGCACCGAGCGGGTCCTCCAGCCGCAGGTCCCCTGCCACGTCACATGGACGACGGAGCGCACGCACGAGGTGATCCGCTCCGGGCTCGACCGCTCCCCGATCTTCAGCGGGCGGATCCAGAGCCGCGGGCCGCGCTACTGCCCCTCGATCGAGGACAAGATCGTCCGGTTCGCCGACAAGGACCGCCACCAGATCTTCCTCGAGCCCGAGGGCCGCAACACCGTCGAGATCTACCCGAACGGGCTCTCGACCTCGTTGCCGCTCGACGTCCAGATCGCGATGGTGCGGTCGATTCCGGGCCTCGAGAGCGCCGACATCATGCGACCCGGCTACGCGATCGAGTACGATTTCGTGGATCCCCTCGAGCTCTCACCGAGCCTCGAGACGAAGCGTGTCGGTGGCCTGTTCCTCGCCGGGCAGATCAACGGCACGACCGGCTACGAGGAAGCCGCGGCCCAGGGAATCATGGCCGGGATCAATGCCATGCGGAAGCTCGGCCGACTTCCGGCGATCGTGCTGCAGCGATCGCAGAGCTACATCGGCGTCCTGATCGACGACCTCGTGACGAAGGGGATCGGCGGCGAGCCGTACCGGATGTTCACGTCGCGCGCGGAGCACCGCCTCCTCCTGCGCGAGGACAATGCGGACGCACGGCTGTCCCCGATCGGGCGCGAGATCGGCTTGCTCGACGCGGCGAGCGCGGATCGCGCGGCAGCTCGACGCGTCGCAGCCGAGCGGACGAAGCGCTCTCTCGCGGAGCACAAGCTGGCTGCCGACGACCGCGTGAACGGCGTGCTCGCGCGCGCCGGCGTCCCGACGCTCCGTCAGGCCATCAGCGCGCGCGAGCTCTTGCGGCGACCCGGGGTCGACTGGGGCGTCCTGGGCGAGCTCGCCGTGACTGCGCCCGCGGACGAGCGCGTCGCCGCGAGCGTGCTCCTCGATCTCAAGTACGAGGGCTACGTCGCGCGCCAGGAGGCGATCGTCTCGCGCTCGGAGCGGATGGAGTCGACCCTCCTTCCACCCGAGCTCGATCTCGATGCGATCTCGGGCCTCTCGATCGAGGTGCGCGAGCGCCTCCGCAGAGTGAAACCGCGCACTCTCGGGCAGGCGTCGCGCATTCCGGGAGTGACGCCGGCCGCGATCTCGATTCTCGGCGTGCATCTCAGCCGGGACGCGCGCGCCCGCTGAGCGGCCGATGCCGCTCGGCGACGCCGAGGAAGCGGCTCTACGCGAGGGTGCGAGCGCGCTCGGCGTCGCACTCGACGCCGTGGCACTGGCGCGCCTCGGGCTCTTCCTGGACGAGCTGGATCGCTGGCGCGAGCGCGTGAACCTGGTGTCGGTACGGAGCCGGCTCGAGATCGTCGATCGGCATGTCGTCGACTCGCTCGCCGCAGTGCCGGTCCTCCTCGCGGAGGGCTCCGGGATCCGTGTGGCGGACCTCGGGAGCGGTGCCGGATTTCCCGGAGTTCCGATCGCGATCGCGGCCGTCGGCCTGCGCGTGACGCTCGTCGAGCCGAGGCGGAAGCGCGCCAACTTCCTGCGTGCGGTCCTTCGCCGTCTCGATCGCCCCGGGCTCGGCGTCGTCGAGAGCCGAATCGAGGATTTGGCGCCTCCGCGGACGGCGCCCTTCGACGCGGTGACGACTCGCGCCACGTTCCCGGTCGAAGAGCTGCCGGGCGTAGCCGGGCCGCTGGTCCGAACGGGCGGGCTCGTGGTCGCGTTCACGAGGGATGGTGAGCCTGTCGCAGGCGCAGCCGACTCGGGCTTCGAGTCGGCTGTGGCGTATCGGTACCGACTGGCGGACGAGACCGGGGCCTTCCAGCTCACGAGCTGGCGCCGACGCGGCTGATTCAGCCCTCGGCTTCGGGCTCGAGGGCAGATGGTGCGTCGTGGGATGCGAGGCCGTAGCGCTGCTTCATCTCGAGGTACCGGCGATGGGTTTTCGCGTCGAGCTCGGGGCGGAGGTGGCGGTCGAGGAGAGGAACCAGCTCGTCTACCAGGAAGGCACCGCGGGCCATCCACTGGAAGTAGCTCCGCCCGCCGTGATGGTAAGGCCCGTACAAGCGGCCGCCGGGGAAGGACTCCTCCAGCCAGCGGAAGAGACGCTCGTGGTCGGTGTGCATCCGGAGGGTGATCTGGGGCTGCCTTCCGTCGCCGCCGAAATGGCCTTCGCCGACGAGGATCCCGACCAGAAATCCGACGCTGAAGTCGTCTTGTTTCACCGTCATGTTTCCCGTGGAACATCAGGTGGCTGTTTCACCGTCATGTAACACGTGGAACATCCCCGCCCAAGGTGCGGCGGCGCGAAATTCCCTCCCGCCCGAGAATCTGCTAGGCCACGCCAGCCATGGGCAGGGTCATCGCGATCGTCAATCAGAAGGGCGGCGTCGGGAAAACCACGACGGCCGTGAACCTCGCCGCCGCGCTCGCGCTCGACGGCCATCTGACACTCCTCATCGACATGGATCCGCAGTGCAGCGCCACGAGCGGCCTCGGCGTGCGCCTCGCTCCCGAGGAAGCCTCCACCTACGAGGTCGTGCTCGGCCAGACAAGCATAGAGAATGCAATCCGGAAGACGATGCTACCCGGGCTACAGGTCATCGGCGCGAGCCAGGACCTGATCGGCGCCGAGATCGAGCTCGTCAACGTCGAGCGGCGTGAGGAGCGCCTGCGCGACGCGATCGCAGCCCTACGCTGGCGCTACGAGTTCGTCATCATCGACTGCCCACCCTCCCTGGGCCTCGTCACCTTGAACGCGCTCACGGGTGCGGACTCGCTCCTGATCCCTCTCCAGTGCGAGTACTACGCCCTCGAGGGATTGACCGCCCTGCTCTCGACGGTCGGGCTCGTGCGCGAGCGGCTCAATCGCGAGCTCGAGATCGAGGGCCTTCTGCTGACGATGTACGACGGGAGAAACACTCTCTGCCGTCAGGTGGCCGAAGACGTCAAGCAACATTTTCCCGACAAGGTGTTCCAGGCGGTCGTGCCGCGGAACGTGCGCTTGAGCGAGAGCCCGAGCCACGGACTTCCCGCCCTCCTCTACGATCCGGCCTCGAAGGGCGCGGTCGCCTACGCCGACCTGGCCAAAGAGGTGGCGGCGCGGAAGGGCAGTTCCAGAACAGCGTTTGCTAGTGGAGGCCGGTGATGCGGCAGGCACTCGGAAAGGGAATCGGGGCCTTGATCCCGTCCGCGCCGTCCCGGCGAGCGGCGGTGCTCGGCGGACCCGAAGAGGAAGCCGTCCCGCCTGGGGCCCGGATCGAGGAGATCCCGGTCGGCGCGATCGAGGCCAACCCGAGGCAGCCGCGGACCCGGTTCGAGGAGGCCGCCCTCGAGGACCTCGCGCGCTCGATCGCCGAGCAGGGAGTGCTGCAGCCGATCCTCGTCCGCCCCCTGCCCGAGGGGCGCTTCGAGCTCATCGCGGGAGAGCGCCGCTTGCGGGCGAGCCGGCGCGCCGGACGGGCGACGATCCCCGCTGTGATCCGCCGCTCGGGCGACGACGAGAGCCTCCTGCTCGCGATCATCGAGAATGTCCAGCGCTCGGACCTGAACGCGATCGAAGAAGCGCTCGCGTACCGCGCCCTGAACGAGGAGTTCGGCCTCACGCAGGAGGAGGTCGCGCGCCGGGTCGGGAAGACGCGGCCGGCGGTCGCGAACGCCCTCCGCCTCCTGCAGCTTCCCGAGAAGATCCAGGGCGACATCCGAAGCGGTGTGCTCTCGGCGGGCCACGCGCGCGCCGTCCTCGCCGTCGAAGGGGATGCCGCCCGGGAGAACCTCGCCCGCGAGATCGTCACCCGCGGCCTCAACGTCCGCGAGGCGGAGGAGGTCGCAAGCCGCGCCTCCGCTGCCCCGACCCGCGAGGCCGCACCCGATCCGGACGTCGCCCGTCTCGCACAGGACCTCAGCCGGATCTTCGGCACGAAGGTCAGCATCCATACCGGCCGCGGCGGCAAGGGGCGAGTCGAGCTCCAGTTCTACTCGGATGACGACCTCGCTCGGCTCGGCGACCAGCTCCTCCGCCGGGGCCGGAGCTCGATGGCCCACACGGCGAGGTGACCCGGCTTTCGGATCCGCTTCGCGGCCCTGACGTGTCGTATCGGCGCCGCTAATGGATACGAACCCGTTTTGACATCCTCGCTGCTCGATGGTACCCAGCGCGTGCGCGCTACGGGCCGGGTTGCGTCCGCACCGGGGCGGAGGCGCCGGAAGGCGCTCGAAGCGCGCGCGCCAAGCACAAACTCGTCGTACGGTGGAACGATCGATGGCTCTCTTCAAGAAGGATCGTGGAGGGGACTCCGGCGATCTCGTACCCGGCTCGCCCGGGCGCACATCGGCACCCACGAGCGAGCCCGCGAGAGAGTCCGAGCCTGCAGGGGGTAAGACGATGGCGGGACAGCCCGCGACGATGGATCGGACTCCGAGCGCGGAGGCCGGCAAAGAAAGCGCGATGCTCGGACGCGGCACGCGCATCTCTGGAAAGATCGCCTTCGACGGCGCAGCGCGCGTCGACGGCCAGATCGAGGGAGAGATCACCGCTTCCGGTCCGCTCGTGATCGGGGAGTCCGCGCTCGTGAACGCGCAGATCAACGGCACGAGCATCGTGGTCCATGGGAAGGTCACCGGCGACCTGACCGCTTCCAAGAAGCTCGAGATCCGCGCCCCCGGCCGCGTCTATGGAAACGTCACGACGCCGAGCCTCGTCATCGAGGAAGGCGTCGTCTTCGAAGGCCATTGCTCGATGGGAGCAAGCGAGGGCAAGGGCGAGCGCAAGGTCACGATTCTCGCCAAGGAGGAAGGATCCGCCCCGGCTGCGACGCCGGCGGCCCGCATCGCGAACGCAGACACTCGCTCCTAGGTCCCCGGATCTCGTCGAGACCGGGCGGCGTCGCTCGCTTCGGAGCGACGCCGTCCGCGGCACTTCGGAACGCCGAGACGGCACGAGGTTGCCACGGCTCTGCACGCTTGCTCGCAACAGCGGCCCGCCGATTCGCTCAACATCCAGAAAAATGCTCGAGCTACCGCCCAAATTAGGCTTCTATGTCTGGATCGTCGTCTTCTTCGTCTTCGCGACGATCCTGAAGTCCCTCATTCTCGAGCCGACGCAGAGGCTCCTCGCCGAGCGCGCGCGTCGCACCACCGGAACCCTCGCCGACGCCGAGCAGGCCCGTGAGGACGCCGCCGAGATGGATGCGGAGTTCGAGAAGCGTCTCGCCGAAGCGCGGCGCGCCGGGAGCACCGCGGGCGATCAGGTGCGGCGCGACGCGGAAGCGGCGGAGCATCGCATCCTCGAAGCCGCTCGCCAGGACGCCGGCCGTCTCGTCGAAGAGGTCCGTGGGCGCATCCAGGCCGAAACGGAGCAGGCTCGGGTCGCGTTGCGCGAGGAAGCGGCACCGCTCGCGCAGATGGCGGCCGAGAAGGTCCTCGGAAGGGCGGTGCGCGCATGAAGGTCCTCGCAGCGGCGACCGTCGTCTTCCTGCTCGTCTCGAGCGCTCTCGCCGCGAGCGGCGGCGGAGGCGGGCATCACGGACCGTCGTGGACTCTCACGCTTCTCGCGTGCGCAAACTTTGCGATTTACGCATTCCTCATGCGGCGCTTCGCCTGGCCGCCGATTCGCGACTACATGCAGGAGCGCCGCAGCACCGTCGTGAACGCGCTCGAAGCGGCGCAGCGCGCGAAGACCGAGGCCCAGCGCCTCCGGTCCGAGTTCGAGCTCCGCATGCGCAGCCTCGAGAGCGAGGCCGAGCGCGCTCGGGAGGAGATCCTCGCGCTCGCGCGGGTCGAGGCGAAGCGCGCCGTCGAGCAGGCCGAGCGCACCGCCGAGATCATCCGTCGGGATGCGCGTCTCGTCGCCGACCAGGAGGTCGCGCGCGCGCGCCGCATCCTCCAGGACGAGGCGGTCGAGCAGGTGACGCGGCTCGCTTCCGCTCTGATCGCGAAGGACCTCCGTCCCGAGGATCAGGAGCGCTTCGTCCGCGAGTTCCTCGCCGAGACGCGCGAGGTGGCACGATGACGGGTGGACTCGCCAAGCGCTACGCGCGCGCCCTCGCCAGCCTCGCTCGCGAGGAAGGACGCCTCGAAGCGGTCGGGAGCGAGCTCGAGAGCGTCGGCGCGTGGCTCGCGGATCCCGAGCTCGAGGCCGCCCTGGCCTCTCCCGCGATGTCGCACGAGTCACGCAAGGCCCTCGTGTCCCAGGTGACGGCGGCGCTCGACCTCTCGCCCCTCACGCGAAACTTCGTCGCGCTGCTCACGCAGAACGACCGCATCGCCTACTTTCCAGCGATCTTTCGCGCGTACAACGCGCTCGTCGATCGCGATTTGAATCGCCTCCGTGCGGTCTTGCGGTCCGCCGCTCCGCTCCCGGATGCGGTGGCTGCCGAGATCTCGCGCTCTCTCGAGCAGACGCACGGCAAGAAGGTCCTCGTCTCGCAAGAGGTCGACCCGTCGCTCGTCGCGGGGGTCGCCGTCGAGATCGAGGGAAAGACCTACGACGGAAGCGCGCGAACGCAGCTCGCTCACATCGCCCGCGCGATGACTCGGCAAGGGTCGCCGCACTGAGCCGCTCCGCCTCGGCAGCTCGGTCCAGAAGGAACTTCGAAGGAGAAGCACGACATGGCGATTCGCGCCGCAGAGATCAGCGACATCATTCGCCAGCAGCTCAAGGACTACACGAAGTCCCTCGAGGTGCGGGAAACCGGCAAGGTCCTGTCCACCGGTGACGGAATCGCCCGCATTTACGGGCTCGACAACGCCGCCGTCGGCGAGCTGATCGAATTCCCGCACGGCATCTACGGCCTCGTCCTGAACCTCGACGAGGACAACGTCGGCGCCGCGGTCTTCGGTGAAGCGCAGGAGATCAGTGAGGGCGACGAGGTCCGCCGGACGGGACGCATCGCCGAGGTGCCCGTCGGGCCCGAGTTGAATGGCCGCGTCGTCAACGCCCTCGGACAGCCGATCGACGGCAAGGGCGACATCAACGCGAAGGAGTTCCGCCGCGTCGAGATCAAGGCACCCGGCATCGTCGCGCGCCAGCCCGTGAAGGAGCCGCTGCAGACCGGTCTGAAGGCGATCGACTC
>VGTG01000144.1 GCA_016874795.1 Deltaproteobacteria bacterium
ACTGTTCAAGTACGCCTGCGTCGCCCTCCGGTCCGAGGCTCGCGAATCTTCCGCACTCTCGACCGCCTCGCGACGTGATCTGGTGAGAAATGCAGGCTAGCACTCCGGCTCGAGCCCGACTCGCTCCGCCGCCGTGCTGGCGCCCTCGGCGGGTCTCGACTAGAACACGGACGGCGCGCGGACCGAGCCGTGACGCCTCCGACGCACACGCGCCCGTAGCTCAGCGGATCAGAGCATCGGACTTCGGATCCGAGGGTCGCAGGTTCGAATCCTGCCGGGCGCGCTTGAGATTTCGCTCACCGGGCGAACCGTGCCGGCCGGGGGTCGTCTGCCGCCGCGCCGTCGGTGTCGTCACCGGGCCGAAGGAGACCGTCGCAGGTCCGCCACCACGTCTGCCCAGTGCTTCGGGTCCGGCGCCCGGTTGTGGGTCAAGCTGACGGAATCCGCGATGTCCGCGAGGCGGGCTCGGAGCTTCCCGGCGATCTCGCGGCGCGGTCCCACGACGGCGATCGCTTCGAGCATCTCGTCATCGATGAGCGCGGCCATTTCGTCCCAGAGGCCCAGCTTCGACAGCCGATTGAGCTCGGCATGGAGGTCGCCCCAGCCGTGGCAGTCGAGCGTCGAGCGGTAGGCCGGTGTCGAGCCGTAGAACGCGAGCTGTTTCCGCGCAGCCGTGACGGCTCGCGCGAAGTCCTCTTCGCGATCGGCGGTCACGACGAGCGTGGCGCACACGACTTCGAGGTCACTGCGCTTCCGGCCCGCGAGGGCGAGACCGCGTTCGAGCGCCGGCATGGTGTGCTCGAGGAGCGACTTCCGAGTCGTGAAGGGATGCGCGATGAAGCCGTCCGCGACCTCCCCCGCGACGCGCGTCATGTACGGCCCGAAGCCCCCCGTGAAGATCGGCGGAGGACCAAACGGGTTCGGACCCGGATCGAATGCCGGAATCATGAGCGTGTGGCGGTACATCTCGCCGCGGAAGTCGAGCGGAGCCTTCCCCTCCCATGTGGCGAAGATCGCGCGGATCGCGAGGACGATCTCTCTCATGCGCGGCCCCGGTCGCGACCAGGGCATGCTGAAGCGGTTCTCGATGTGCGGCCGAACCTGCGAGCCGAGACCAAGCACGAAGCGGCCTTCGCTGATCGACTGCAATCCGTAGGCGAGGTTGGCGAGGTTCATCGGATTGCGGGCGAACGCAATCGCGATCGCCGTTCCGATCCGCAATCGGCTCGTGTGCTCGGCAGCGAGCACGAGCGGAAGAAAAGGATCGTGCTTCGCCTCGAACGAGAACGCGCCGTCGTAGCCGAGCTCTTCGAGTCGAGCGAAGACCTCGCGCGCGTCGCGCGGGTCTTCGAGCGGGGCGGTCGTGTAGATCTTCACGCGGCTCTCGGCACCGTAGGAATGAGCGGATCACCGTGCACGATCAGCTCGCCGACGGCCGCGCGAGCGGCTGCGAGAAGCGCAAGAGGACGCCGGACGGATCGTGCACCCAGGTTACCTGGTAGCCCCAAGGCTCGTTCCGCGGCCCTTCGACTCGCGCATTCTCGAACGCGCCGCCCGCGAGCCTGCGTCGCGCATGCTCGGCCGTGCGCGGAACGCCGCGTTGATCCGTCTCCTTGCAGAAGCTGCTCTTCAACCGATGCTTCGGACGAACGGCAGGACGTCCCGCTCCGCGCGCTCGAGAAACTCCGTCCCGTCCATGAGGGGTGAGAGCACGAACTGCCGGCAGCCGGCGCGTGCGAACGCGCGCATCTGCTCGAGGCAATCGTCCGTACGGCCGAGCAGGCAGTACTTCCGCGCCGCCTCCTCGAACGGGCGATTGTAGACTCTCTGCAGCGTGCCCGCGGCGCTCTTCAGGCACTCCTCGTAGTCGTCGCCGAGTCGCGTGAAGAGGAACGCGATCGTCTGGAAAGGAACGTCGCGGCGTCCCGCACGCTCGGCGTGGCGCCGGATCGCCTCGAGGTTCTCGCGGTACATCTCCGGCGAGCACATGTGCGAGATGTAGCCGTCGGCGAGCCGGCCGGCGCGGCGAAACGCGGGTGCCTTCCGCCCGCCGACGAGGATCGGAGGGCCTCCGCGCTGAAGCGGCTTCGGGTCGAGCGAGACCGGCCCGAAGCGGAAGTGGCGGCCCGCATGGGTGACGTTCGACTCGCTCCAGAGACGGCGCAGCACCTCGATCGCCTCGTTGGCGCGGGTGCCGCGTTCCTCGACCGGTACGCCGCAGGCCTCGAACTCCGGCGGGAACTCACCTCCCACGCCCACGCCGAGGACGACCCTCCCGCCGGAGAGCACGTCGACGGTCGCGACGACCTTTGCGGTCGTCGTCGGATGGCGGAGCGGCACGAGGTAGACGGCCGTTCCGAGCTTCACCCGCTCGGTCGCAGCCGCGGCGAACGAGAGCAGGGTCAACGATTCGAGCATCGGGACGTAGAAGGACACGTGATCGCCCACCCAGAGCGAATCGAACCCGGCGGACTCGACGCGGCGAGCGAGTGCGATGACCCCGGTGCGATCCTGCGCAGTGATCAGGGTGCCACATTCGTACTTCTCTTCGAGGCGCAGGGGATCGGTCATCGTCGTGGTCTCATCGCCGGTCGAAGACCTTTCCCGCCCACGGATTGCGCATGCGTTCGCTCACCCTTCCTCGCGTACCAGAGGGTATGTCCGGTGCCAGGCGTGATACAGCTCGCCGTCAGGGGAGGGAAACGGTGAGAGCACTGAAGATCGCCGCGATCGTCGTGTTGGTCTACGTCGCTATCGTCGTCGTGTTCGAGTCGTTGCTCGGGTACGTCCAGCCCGAGAGCGAGTCGACGATCGTCATCACGACGTTCGACGGGGACGGGAATTCGCAAAGCCGAGTCGTGTCTCCGGTGGAGGACGGAGGGCGCCTCTACGTGTCGGCCAACCACCGGCCGCGTTCCTGGTACGACCGCGCGCTCGCGAACCCGGAAGTGCAGGTGACGGCGGAGGGAACGACGACCGATTACGTGGCGGTTCCGGTCACCGGCGCGGAGGACGAGCGACTCCAGCGCGACCACGCCCACCTCGTGTTCTTCCGGATCCTGACCGGCTTCCCGCCGAGGTACTTCCTGCGCCTGGACCCGCGTTAGGGTTCCTATCGCAGGAAGAAGCGGCCCGCCTGGTTGTCGGTCGCTTCGGTGTAGGAGAAGCCGAGGCCGTCGAGCCGCACACGAAGCTCGTCCCTTTCCTTTGGTGGAACCTCGAGCCCGCACAAGACGCGCCCGAAGGCCGCGCCGTGGTTCCGGTAGTGGAACAACGAGATGTTCCACTGGCTGCCGAGCCCGGTCAGGAACTGCAGGAGCGCGCCCGGCCGCTCGGGGAACTCGAAGTCGTAGAGCACCTCGTCGCGCACCTCGGGCGTGCGGCCGCCCACCATGTGGCGGATGTGGGTCTTCGCGACGTCGTCGCCCGACAGGTCGACGCACGCGTGCCCGCCGCGCTCGAGCTCGTCGACGAGCGCTCGTCCCTCGGCGGCGTCACCGATCTCGACGCCCACGAAGACGTGCGCCTCGCGACGTGTCGCCAGGCGATAGTTGAACTCCGTCACGTTTCGCGGCCCGAGCGCGGCGCAGAATCGGAGGAACGCGCCCGGCCTCTCCGGGATGGTGACCGCGAGGATCGCCTCGCGGTGCTCGCCCACCGCCGCACGCTCGGCGACGTAGCCGAGCCGCGCGAAGTTCATGTTCGCGCCCGACGTCACCGCGACGAGCGCGCCGGTCTTCACTTTTCGCGCCTGGACGGCGCGCTTGAGCCCCGCGACGCTGAGTGCCCCCGACGGCTCGAGCACGGTACGCGTCTCGGCGAAGACATCGCGAATGGCGGCGCAGATCTCGTCGATCGTCACCGTCAAGCAGCCGTCGAGCCACTGCCGACAGAGCGCGAACGTGTGCACGCCGACCTGCTTCACGGCGACGCCGTCGGCGAAGATGCCGATGTGGTCGAGCGCGACGCGCTCTCCGGCGGCGAGCGAGCGGCCCATCGCGTCGGAGTCGTCCGGCTCGACGCCGATCACGCGGAGATCCGGCCGCACCGCCTTCATCACCGCCGCGACGCCCGCCGCGAGCCCGCCGCCGCCGACCGGCACGAAGACGGCTTCGAGGTCGCGCGGTGCCTGGTGCAGGAGCTCCAGGCCGATCGTCCCCTGTCCCGCGATCACGTCGAGGTCGTCGAACGGAGGGATGAGCGTGCGCCGCTCGTCCCGCGCGATCTCGGCCGCGCGTTCCGCCGCGGCGGCATAGCTGTCGCCGACGAGCTCGGTCGCAGCGCCGAGCCGCCGGACCGCGTCGACCTTGAGGGAGGGCGTCGTGCGCGGCATCACGATCTGCGCGTCGATGCCGAGCCGGCTCGCCGCGTACGCGACGCCCTGCGCGTGGTTGCCCGCCGACGCCGCCACCACCCCGGCTGCTCGCTCGCCGGCGGTCAGTCGGGCCATGCGGTTGTACGCGCCGCGCAATTTGAACGAGAAGACGGGCGTCAGATCCTCGCGCTTGAGCAGGACCGGGACGCCGAGCCGCGCCGACAGGATGGGCGCCGGATCGAGCGGGGTGGGTGCGGGAAGGACGTCGCCGACGCGGGCGTCGAGGGCGCGGCGCAGGAGATCGTCCATCCCGGCCCTATATCACCACCCTGCGATGGCCGCTTGTGCGACACGCTCTGCGTTGCGATCGTTCGGTGAGCGATGGCTGAACAGAAGGGGGAGACGCCGCCCGTTCCGGTCCGGGAGATCGAGATGCGGTTCGTCCGCAGCTCGGGCCCGGGCGGGCAGAACGTGAACAAGCTCAGCACCAAGGCGGTGCTGCGCTGGCCGGTAGCGACGAGCCGCGCGATCCGCTCCGCGTTGCGGGAGCGCTTCATCGCAGCGTACGGGCGCCGCATCACGGCAGCCGGGGATCTGGTCCTGACGAGCGATCGCTTTCGTCACCGGACGCAGAACGCCGCCGATTGCGTCGCCAAGTTGCAGCGGATGCTCGCCGCCGTCGCCGCCGAGCCACGTGAGCGGCGTGCCACGCGGCCGGGCCGCGCAGCGCGCGAGCGTCGTCTCGAGGCGAAGCATCGCCGCGCGGACACGAAGCGTAGCCGCGCGCGGCCCTCGGAAGAGGTCTGAGCAGCGGTCTCGCGTTTGGTTGCTCCTCGCAAGAGGCGCTACGGACTCTTCGGCGGCATGCGGGTGGTATCTGGGGCAAGTCCGAGCGAGCGTGATCCAGTCGAGCGCACGAACCTGCGGAAGATTCGTTGGATCGCTTCTCGTGACGTGGCAACGCTCGTCGGCGCGCCCGGACCCGATCCATCCGGCGCTCTCGGCGAGGGCGCGACAGGCGCAGCACGGTGGTCACTCACTTCAACGCGCTGCCGCTCTTCACGCGGGCGGGCGGGCCGACGAAGCTTCGCGAGCGCTCGCCCGCGCGGGCAATCTTCCTCCCGGGTCGGTGCTGGCCGATGCGCCGGCCGATCCGAGCGCCGCGGACGTCTGGGCGAACGAGCGCGAGACCCAGCCGGGCACCTGCTCGCCGCTTGCGGTGGTAAAGGAAGCTCGTGGGCATGAAGCAGGTGTACGTCGGCGCGCATACCCTCGACGCGGAGCTGGTGCGAGGACTCCTCGAGTCGCGTGGCATTCACGCCGTCGTCCGAGGCGCGGCATTGTTCTCCTTGCGAGGCGAAGTGCCGATGACTGCCGAGACGCTGCCGACGGTCTGGGTCGACGAGAGCGACCACCAGCGCGTCCGCGAGATCATCGAAGATTACCACGGCGGTGGCACGGCAAGCCGCGTGGGCGCGCGCGCGTGGGTCTGTCCGCGTTGTCGCGAATGGCTCGAGCCGCAGTTCACGAGCTGCTGGCGTTGTGTGTGAGGAGCCAGCACGCAGTCGTGACGGATCGCCCGCACCGAGCTCTTCGCCTCGACCCTCGCGTTGACCGTGCCGGCGCTCCGGCGCTAAGGCCTCGGCATGGCGTACTCGGTCATCACCGTCGAACGTCGCGACGCGGTCGCGCTGATCACGCTCAACCGTCCGGAGAAGCTGAACGCCTGGACGCCCGCCATGGCGGTCGAGCAGGCGCGCGCGATCGAGGAGGCGAACGCGGATCCGGCCGTCGGCGCCATCGTCATGACCGGCGCCGGGCGCGGCTTCTGCGCGGGCGCCGACATGGAGGCGACGTTCAAGTCGCGCATCGACGGAGTGGACCCCGGCGAGGACACGGCGAGCGGCTCGGGGGGCATGCCGGCGAACCTCGACTGGGTGAAGCTGCTTCGCCAGTCGAAGCCGCTCGTCGCCGCCGTCAACGGCGCCGCCGTCGGAATCGGCATGACGATGATCCTCCCGTTCGACGTGATCGTCGCATCGGAGAAGGCGAAGTTCGGGATGCTGTTCATCAAGGTCGGTCTCGTGCCGGAGCTCGCTTCGACGCACTTCCTCGTGCAGCGAGTCGGATTCGGGCACGCGAGCGAGATGTGCCTCTCTGGCCGCCTCTACTCGGGCGTGGAGGCGCACGCCTGGGGCCTCGCCGACCGCGTCTGCGCGCCGGACGATCTCCTGACGCAGGCGCTCGCGCTGGCCGCCGACATCGCGGCGAACCCGGATCCGCAGCTTCGAATGATCAAGGCGCTCCTGTCCCGCAACGGGAGCGACGCCGATCTC
Organism: Deltaproteobacteria bacterium; assembly: GCA_016874795.1. Lineage (GTDB taxonomy): Bacteria > Desulfobacterota > Binatia > UBA12015 > UBA12015 > VGTG01. The sequence continues at coordinate 6,652 of VGTG01000144.1, forward strand.
GGGGCCGTGCAGAGGCTCGAGTCGGAGATGCTGCGCGAGTGCTGGAAGTCGCCCGAGCACGAGGAAGCCGTGACGGCGTTTCTCGAGAAGCGTCCGCCGCGGTTTCGGTGAACGGTGGATTCTCCGCGGCGGAGAACACGGCCGCGGCCGGTGCGGGGACGATGGTGATCGCCAGCAGCCCAACAGGACCCAGACCAGCGCGTGCGAACGACTCTCGGGGTGCTGCTCGCCCTTCCTCCGCTGGTGGGGACGGCGACCTCGCGCTGCCCGCGTGCCACGGGGATGGATATGGCGAATCGCCGCTACAGCGGCGCGACGACGGCGCGTCGAGCGCCCGAAGACGCCCGCGGACCTAGGACGGTGCTCCGAGCCTCTGGGATCCGCGGACGACGACACTCGGGGAGGCGGGTGTCCGCGGGCCAGGCTCTTCATGCGACCGCATTCCTCGGTGGCCTGCTGGCGATCCTATGGGCGTACGACTACCGCCCCCTCGCTTCGCTCGGCCCCATCTCGCTGCATCAATGGCGGCAGGCGGACGGCGCGTCGCTGGCGCGCTCGTATCACGACCATGGGATGCGGTTCCTCGAGCCGCAGGTTCACAACGTGGCGGGGGGCGACCATCACGCCGTCGGCGAGTTCCCGGCGCTCTATTATGCGGTCGCTTGTCTCTATCGGGTCTTCGGCGTGCACGACGCGATCTTTCGATGGTTCAACTTCGCTATCCTGGTCGTCGGGCTCTTCCTCTATTCCCGGGCGCTCTTGCGCTGGGTCGATGATCTCTGGCTCGCCCTCGCCCTCGCCCCGCCGCTGTTGCTGCTGAGCTCACCTTTGCTCGCTTTCTACGGCTTCAACTTCCTGCCCAACACGACAGCCTTCGCGCTCATCCTGATCGCGGGCTACGCCTACGTCCGGTTCGTCGAGACGCAACGTCTCGTCTGGTTCTACTTCGCGTGCGCGATCGCATGCCTGGCCGGGCTGCTCAAGGTTCCGGCGCTCGTTCCGTTCGTCGCGCTCGTCGCCGCAGGCGGATCGCTTCAGCTGCTCTCGCGCCGGGAAGCGTGGGTCGGCCAGGTGCCGCGGTGGCCGCACCTCTTTGCGGCTGCGATCGCCGTCCTCGGGGCGAACGCCGCCTGGATCCTCTGGGCGCGCAGCTACAACGAGCAGCACGGCTCTCGTCTCTTCCTGCTCGGAACGAAGCCACTATGGGAGATGTCGCGCAAGCAGTTCGGAAACAATCTCGCATTTCTGCTCACCGATCAGCGACACATGTACTTCGATCTCGAGACCCTCCTCGCGCTCGTGCTGTTGATCGGTGTGCTCCTGGTCCTGGCGCGCCGCCTGCCGAGGTTCGTTGCGTCCCTCTTCGTGTTCACCTTGCTCGGGAGCGCCGCCTACCTGGTGTTGTTCTTCGGCCAGCTCCGGGTGCACGAGTACTACCTCATCGACGTGATGCCGCTCGTGGCGCTGCTGCTGGCACTCGGCGTTTGGGGAATGGTGAAGCTCCCGCTCGACATCGCCGACCCGCTCGAGCGGTTCCGCGAGGTGCATGCGCGGATGGCGGAGCGGAAGGCTAGCCCCGCGCTCGATCTCTTGCCGAGCTTTGCCGAAGCCCTCGTCTTGCTGCCGCGACCGCTCGTGCGGGCGCTCTCCTTCGTCGGCAGCCAGACGGTGCAGCTCATCGTGACGAACGTCCCCGGCATCATGATGCCGCGCTACGTGGCGGGATCGCGCATCATTGCCGGCTATCCCTTTGCCCCGCTCGCGCCGCAGTGCCCCGTCAGCATCGCGCTCTACGGCTACGACGGCCATCTCTTCATCGGCATCGACGCCGATGGCACGACCATGCCGGACGTCGAGTCCTTTGCCGCCACCTTGCGGGGCGCCTTCGTCGAGCTCGTGGAGGCCGCCCTCGAGCCCGCGGCGAGGTCTAGCTACGTGTGACCCGTAAGCCTCCCCTCGGGGCGTGAAGTGGAGTTGCCCCGATCCGGTGGACACTTGATCTCTTGGGAACGTTGGAGCTCCTGGGGGAGGGGTGGTCTGGGGCCCGGGAACCACCGCCTACGTGCCGTTCGGTGAAGTCCGCGAGCGTCCCTTGGCGAGCCGTGCGGAAACCGTCCCTCCGAACCCGTCGACGGATCGATGTGCGGGCGGCTTCCGGATCGCGGCGAACCTGTGCTGCCGGAAGACCTCGAAGACCTTGCGTAGCGTTCCCGCCGGCGCGATCGACCTGAGTCGCTTCAAGGCGCCACTTCGCGTCGAGATCCTCGAAGCGAAGGTTGCGGATTCGCCGTAGCGGCTCAGGCGGTCGCGAGAGGGACGCGCCGGCGTGGCGCCGGAAACGCGGCGGCGATCGCGGTGACGTCGTCCGCCGAGAGCAAGAGCTCGCTCGCGCCGGCGTTCTCGCGCACGTGCTCCGGATCGACCGCCTTCGGGATCGTGAACAGCTCCGCCGATCTCGTGAGGAAGCGAAGCGCGACCTGTCGCGGCGTCGCGCCGCGCTTCGCGGCGATCTCCTCGAGCACGCGGTGCCCCGCGCTCCCCGCGGACGGAAAGCCGCCCTTCGCGAGCGGCGTGTAGCCGACGACGGCGATCCCGTTCCGTGCGCAGAACGGCACGAGCTCCCGCTCGATGCCGCGATGGCTCAGGTTGTAGAGTACCTGATTGCACGCGATCCGCTCGCGCGACAGCGCGGCCATCGCCTCGCGGAGGTCCGACACGTCGAAGTTGCTGACGCCGAGGAAGCGGGTCTTGCCCGCGCGCACGAGATCCTCCATCCCCGCCATCGTCTCGGCGATCGGGTGTGAGCTCGGCCAGTGCAGCAAGTAGAGATCGAGGTAGTCGGTGCGAAGACGCTTCAGGCTTCGCTCGCAAGCGCGAGTCGTACCCTTTCGCGTCGCGTTCTCGGGTAGGACCTTCGACGTGAGGAACAGCTCTTCGCGCGAGAAGCCGGCGATCGCGTCAGCCACGATCTCTTCGGCGCTCCCGTTGCCGTACATCTCCGCCGTGTCGACGTGGGTCACGCCGAGCCGGAGGCCGAGCTCCAGTGCTTCGACCTCGCGATCACGCGCGCCGCGCGACTCGCCCATGCGCCAGCTCCCCTGACCGATCGCGGGGATCTCGACGCCCGTCCAACCAAAGGGCTTCCGTTCCATGCGGGTTGCCTATCCGAGGGCAGCGAGCGTCAGTAGCCCCCTTTTTCATCCGCATCCACGGCCGACCGACGGTCACGGCGACTCTCGAGTACCTCTTGCCGCCGGACTTCGAGGCGACGACGTTCGCGGGTTCATGGTCCTCGGAATGATCATGACCGCGATGCCCGCGATCCACGCGATTCCCCACGTCGTCGCGGCGGCGCCGGGCATCGTCACGCACACGGATCTTCCGGTTCCCCTCCCGAGAGGCGTCGTCGCGCGTTAGCGCGGCTCGTGCTGCAGGAGCTGCTGGATGAACGCGATCGTCATGCTTCCTTCGCCGACCGCCGCCGCGACGCGCTTCACCGGGCTGAGGCGCACGTCGCCGCAGGCGAAGATCCCGGGAACGCTCGACTCGAGCAGGTAGGGATCGCGCTCCAGCGTCCAGCGGCCAGCCTTCGCCACGTCGTCGCCCGTCAGGACGTAGCCGCGCTCGTCGCGCGCGATCTCCTCCGGAAGCCAGCCGGTCTCCGCGTCGGCGCCGATGAAGACGAAGAGGCCGCCACAGTCGTGGCGGCGCACCTCGCCGCTCGAGCGGTCGCGGACGTCGATCGCCGTCAAGCTCGTGTTCCCGTGGACGCCGGCGACCTCGGAATCGAAGCGCACCGTCACGTTCGACTTCCGACCGATCTGATCCGTCAAGTAGTGGGACATGTGGCCGAGAGAGCGGCTCCGCACGACGAGCGTCACCGTGCGCGCGTGGTTCGCGAAGAAGAGGGCGGCCTGGCCCGCCGAGTTCCCGGCGCCGATCAGGTGGACGTCGAGCCCGTGCGTCGCGCTCGCCTCGCTGCGCGCCGCTCCGTAGTGGATGCCCTTTCCGACGAGACGATCCGCGCCCTCGATCGCGAGGCGGCGCCACGCGACGCCCGTCGCGAGAACGATCGTGCGCGCGCGGACGACGTCGCCCCCGTCGAGCTCGATCGTGAGCGTTCGCGGGTCGATCCACGCGACGGAGCGCGTGACGAGGATCTCCGCACCGAGCCGCTTCGCTTGCTGCAAGGCGCGGCTCGCGAGCTCGTCGCCCGAGACGCCGCTCGGGAAGCCGAGATAGTTCTCGATCCGTGAAGAGGTGCCGGCCTGGCCGCCGGGTGCTTCGCGCTCGACGACGATCGTGCGCAAGCCTTCGGACGCGCCGTACACGGCCGCGGCGAGACCCGCCGGTCCCGCGCCGATGATCACGGTGTCGTACTGCTCGAGGCGCGGGCTCGTCTGCAGGCCGAGAAGCTCCGCGACCTCGCGCGTCTTCGGCCGACGCAGCACGGTTCCGTCCGCGAGCCGCAGGGCCGGGCACTCGAGCTCCGTCGCGTCGGGTGCGATCCACTCGAAGCTGATCTGGTTCCGCAGGAGGAACTGGCGGAGCTCGTTGCAGGATCCGTCCGAGAGATCGCCGACCATGACGACGCGCGGCTTCGGCTTCTCGGCGGCAATACCCTGGAGGCCGCCGAGCCGCTCGCGTGCGAGCTCGCCGAGCTCGACGGAGATCTCGGGCGCCGCCGCGGCGATCGCGTAGTAGTTCCTCGGCTCGACGCGGAACACGCGCGACGGCTCCGAGGCGCGGTAGCCGCCGGGAAACGGCGCGCCGATCGCCATCGGCACCTCGCCGAAGATCGTTCCAGGAAGGCGCCAGCCGAGCGTCCGCTCGACGCCGTCGAAGGTCTTGATCACCTCGATCTTGCCGGAGAGGACGCCGAAGAGCGCACGCTCGCCGCCTTCGGGAACGGCGAACTCGCCGGGCTGCAGGTGCATGTCGGCCGAGGTTCGCGCGAGAAGCTCGAGCTCGGGCTCCTCGAGCCCGGAGAACAAGGCGACCGTTCGGACGTCGTCGATCGTCAGCATGCCGCTCGTTCGTTAGGAGACTCGAGCCGCGTCGTCCACGACACGCTCTGCGGCCGAGACTTGCGCGTCCTCGCCGGAGCAGCGTAGGAGGCGCGCATGGCGACGACGGTGTTCCGCGACTGCGTCCTTCTCGACTGCACGGGGGCCGAGCCGGCGCCGCGGTCGACGGTGATCGTCGAGGACGAGAGGATCGCGCGCGTCGTGCGCGGCGATGAGCCGACTCTCCCGCGCGATGCCGAGTGGATCGACTGCGGCGGCCGTACGCTGATGCCCGGTCTCACCGACGCGCACGTGCATTGCGCGATCGTCGAGACCGATCCGGGGAAGGCGAGGCGCGATTCGGTCGCGACCATCGCGCTGCGCATCAAGGACGTGCTCGAGCAGACGCTCGACGCGGGGTTCACCACCGTTCGCGACGCGTTCGGCCTCGACTGGGGCTTCGCGCAGGCGATCGACCGCGGTCTGCTGCGCGGTCCGCGCGTTCTCTTCGTCGGCCCCTGTCTCTCGCAGACCGGCGGCCACGGCGACTGGCGCGAGCCGCACCACCAGCACGGGCCGGTCGAAGGCGTCTACGGGCTCTTCGCGACGCCGCGGATCTGCGACTCGCCGGACGAGATGCGTCGTGCCGCGCGCGAGATCCTGCGCACCGGCGCGCACGGCATCAAGATCATGGGAGGCGGCGGCTGCATGTCGCCGACGGACGAGCTCGAGCACACGCAGTTCACGATCGAGGAGAGGTCGGCGGCGGTGCACGAGGCGACGGTCCAGGGGAAGATCTCGCTCGCGCACGTGTACACGCCGCAGGGGATCGTCAACGCCGTCGAGGCGGGCGTGCGCAGCATCGAGCACGGCAACTTCCTCGACGAGGCGTCGGCCGCGCGGATGCGAGAGGCGGGCGCCTACTTCGTGCCGACGCTCACGACCTACGAGCTGATCAGCGCCTTCGGGGCCTCGCAGGGCATTCCGGCGAACATGCTCGCGAAGATCGACAAGGCGAAGGCCGGCGGCCAGCAGTCGCTCGAGGTGGCGCGCGCCGCCGGGCTGAAGATCGGCTCCGGCTCGGACGTGCTGTCCTCGATGCAGCCGTTCAAGGCGATGGAGCTGGCCTTGAAGGCGAAGGTGCTCGGCGCGCACGAAGCGATCCTCTCGGCGACGCGCACGAACGCCGAGCTCTTCGGTCTCGCCGACGAGATCGGCACGGTCGAGGAGGGAAAGCTCGCGGACCTGATCCTGGTCGACGGCCAGCCGCTCGACGACGTAGCCCTCCTGCAGGACACGGCACGGGTGCACGTCGTCCTGCGGTCCGGACGGATCTGCAAACGCGCGCTCGAGCCTACTTCTGCATCGCCGCCATGACGTCGAACTGGAGCGAGCCGAGCATCATCGCAGCGCCGCCGCCGCCGTCGGTGTACAGGTTCTCGCCTGCGATGTAGCTCGCGGCGTCGCTGTTCAGGAACGCGAGCGGCCAGCCTTGCTCTTCGGCGGTCGCGAAGCGATTCCCGATCGGCTTCGGATACGCGTCGAAGAAGGCCTGGCTCGTCTGGGCGACGAAGTGCGGCATCATCGGCGTGTCGGTCGGACCGGGGCTCGTGCAGTTGAGGCGGATGCCGCGCTCGATCGCGAGCGGCGCGCCACGGCGCAGAGTGTAGACGATCGTGCACATCTTCGAGAAGCTGTACGGCTCGAGCTCGGCCTGGTGCTCGTTCACCCACTGCATGGCCGCGCCGTGGTCCTCGATCTCGAGGAGCGGCATGAGCTGCGGGATCGCGCCCATGTAGCCGAGACCCGCCGCGGACGAGATGCCGACCGCGGCGCCGCCCCGCGGCATGTGCGGAATCGCCGTCTCGACCAGATGCCGGAGCCCGACGAAGTTGACCGCGATCACGTCGACCGTGGGCTTCGTGCCCGGGAGGCCCGCGCAGTAGAAGACGCGATCGATCGGCCCGCCCCTCGCGGTCTCCGCGACGAGCTGCTCGATCGCGCGCCCGTCGCGCAGGTCGATCTCGTGGAACCGCTCGTAGCCGAACGTGGTCGGCTTCTTGATGTCGGCGGCGACGATCGCTCCGCCGAGGCTCTCGACGATCCGCGCGGTCGCCTCTCCCATGCCGGAGAAGCACCCCGCGAAGAGGCATCGCTTGCCGGAGTAGCTGAAGGGGTTCTTCACTCTCGCATCCTCCCGGCTCGGGTCCTTAGCACGGGTTCCGCGCAGCGAGCAGCGAAGCCAACCGGAAAACCGACAGCACTGTTGAATTTATCGGACCGTGCGCTAGTGGCTCTCCGTGCCGCTCGCTTCCGAGAGAACCCGAAGCCGCCGGCGGGACTTCGACGAGAGCCGCGCACGCCTCCTGGCGGCGGCGCGCTTCATCCTCGCCGAGCGAGGGCCGGAGGCGCTCACCGTTTCCGAAGTCGCGCACCGCGCCGGACTGAATCGAACCACCGCGTACCAGCATTTTCGAACGCGTGACGCGCTCACTGCCGCCGTCATGGCCGAGACCGCCGGCGAGCTGCTCGGGATGCTGCACGAGCCGCAGCATCTCTGGAGCGACCTCGATCGCATGGTGCCCTTCTTCTCCGACCATCCCGAGCTCGCGCGCCTGACGCTGCACCAGCTTCTTTCCGAGAGCCCGCTGCCGAAACAAGGGTGGAGCAGCTACCTCTCCTGGGTTCGCGAGTTCGTCGATCACCGAAATGCGCAGCCCGGCGTCGATGTCGAGATGCTGAGCTACGTACTGATGAGCATCGGCATTCTGTGGCCGCTGATCGCGCGCGCCCAGTACGACGATGCGGAGTCCGCGCGTCGAGCCACCGGTCGCTTGACGCGAGAGCTGCGACGGCTGCTGTTGCACGGCGTGATCCGCTCCGAAGCGTGGCCGAGTCCCGCCGTCTCGACGTCTTTGCGCAAGTCCACGAGACGGCGGAAGGCGACGCCGAAGGAGAAGTGATTGGCAAAGGCTGAGATCCGTGCGGGCGACTATGACCCGCTTCGCCCCGACGTCCGTGTCGATCCATATCCGTATTACGCGGCACTGCGGCGCGAAACCCGCGTGCATCAGGTCACGCCAGGCGTCCCCTTCTACTGCGTTGCGCGATACGACGACGTACTCTTCGTGGTCTCCCATCCCGAGACGTACTCGTCGGATGCGTTGCGCGGGCCGAGCCGGGATCGCACGGTCAGCCTGTTTCCCAACTCGGATGCTCTCGCCGACCAGCGTTTGTT
>VGTG01000145.1 GCA_016874795.1 Deltaproteobacteria bacterium
CGTTCGCGCTCTTCGCTCGCCGGCCCGCGCGCCCCCTGTCGCCGCGACGCTCGCCACGCCTGCCGGCGCTCTCGACGGCCCTCGCCGTCGCGGGGCTCGCCGCCTGCGGCGGCGACGGCGGATCGCTCGCGGATCCCGTCGCTGGAACCGCAGTCGTCTTCGATCTCGACGCCGACCTCGGCGATCCCGCACGCTTCTACGACCTGCCCTACCCGTCCGACCTTCGCCTCGACGAAGCGGGTCGTCCGATGCTCGACGGCTTCCCGTTCCCGAGAGCGAACGGAATCATCGTCCCGGTCTGGGAAGCGGCGGCGCGCCGCCGCGGCTTCCCGGCAGTCGGCGCTGCGTATTTCCGCTTCGAGGCAGCGCTCGCCCCGCGCGACCCGCGCGCGCCGATCGCGGCGTCGCCCGACGCACCCGTCTTGATCGTGGACGTCGACCCGAGCTCACCTGAGCGCGGCCGTCTCTTCCCGGCGATCGCCGACGTGCTCGAGGAAGACCCGTACACGCCGGCGCACGTGCTCGTGACAGCCCCGTTCCCGGGGATCGTCCTGTCGCCGAACCGCCTCTACGCGGTCGTGATCCGCCGCTCGCTCGGCGACGCGACCGGTGCACCGCTCGGCGTGCCGGAAGAAGTCGCGACGCTGCGCGGCGGCGGCTCGCCGCCGGGAGAGCGCGGCGTCGCGATGCGCGAGCTTCTCGCGCCCGTCTGGCCGACGCTCGATGCGATCGCGGTGCCGCGCGGAGACGTCGCCGCGGTGACCGCCTTCACGACCGGCGACGTCGTCGCGGAGATGGCGGAGCTTGCGAGCGCCGTCGCGGAACGCCACCCGGTCGAGATCGAAGGGCTGGCGATCGATCCCGACGACGGCGCGCTCCATGAGCGGTTCTGCGAGCTGCACGGCTTCGTCCGCTTCCCGCAGTTTCAGCGGGGCGAGCCGCCCTTCGACCAGGACGGTCTCTTCGAGACCGGGGCCGACGGGCTGCCGATCCTGCAACGCGAAGAGGAGGCGCCGGTCACGATCACGCTGCCGCGCACGCCGATGCCGAGCGAGGGGTATCCGGTCGCGATCTACTTCCACGGCTCGGGAGGCCTCTCGACGCAAGTCGTGGACCGCGGACGCGTCGACGCGGCGGGCGGCACGCCCGCGCGCGGCGAGGGTCCCGCGCACGTGCTCGCAGCGCACGGGCTCGCGACGGTCGCGAGCGCGCTGCCGCTGAACCCGCAGCGGCTCGCGGATGCCGGCTCGCGCGAGTACCTGAACTTCCTGAACCTCGGCGCGTATCCGGACACCTTCCGGCAAACGACGATCGAGCAGCGCCTGCTGATCGACGCGGTGTCGCGCCTGCGGCTCGATCCGGCAGTCGTCGAAGGTTGTGCGGGACCGACTCCGCCCGCAGGCGAGTCGCAGCTCCGGCTCGACGTCTCCCGCACGGTCGCACTCGGGCAGTCGCTCGGTGCGCAGGTCGTCAACATGGCCGGCGCGACCGACGCGCGGATCGGCGCCGCCGTCCCGACCGGCTCGGGCGGTCTCTGGAGCCTGGTCGTGCTCGAGGCGGAGCTCGTGAGCGGCATCCCTCTCGACGGCGTCGTCCCGGCGCTCCTCGGGACGACCGCACGCGTCGATTCCTTGCACCCGGGCCTGCAGCTCGTGCAAACCGCCTTCGAGCCCGCCGATCCCGTCGTCTACGCCGCGCGTCTCGCGCAGGATCCGCTGCCGGGTCACCCGACGCGGTCGGTCTTCATCGCGGCCGGACTCGACGACCCGGGCTTCTCGAACCGCATCTACGCCGCGATGTCGCTCGCCTCGGGAACGGAGCAAGCAGGTGACGTCCTGTCGCCCGAGTTCCCGGAGGCGCTGTCTCTCGGCGGGCTCGGCGGGCTCGCCGCCTATCCCGCCGCGGAGAACGTCGTCTCGGCCGCGGGCGTTCCCTACACGGGGGTCGTCGCGCAGTACGAGAGCGACGGCATCCTCGACTCGCATCACATCTTCGCACAGCGGGACGAGGTCAAGCATCAATACGGGTGCTTCTTCGCGACGTATGTCGCAGGGGGCCGCGCCGTCGTCCCGGCGCCCGCACCCCTCGGCACGTCTTGCTCGGAGTGAGCGATGTACTTTCGAGCGAAGGAGTCGGTCCTGGCATCCGCGGCTCTGGCCCTCGCGGCCCTCGCCCTCGCGGCAGGGTGCAGCGACGACGACGGCTCCGGCCAGATCGTCAACGACGCGGCCTGGCCGATGCACCCGATCGACGGCCGTTTCCGGGGCGGAAACGGCATCGGCGCGGCCGACGCGGACGGCGACGGGTTCACCGACTACGTCACGAACTACGAGTTCGACCAGCGCTACGAGATCGCTTTCCACCCGGGCGAAGGCGCGGACCCGCGCCGTCCCTGGCCTACGGTGACGGCGTTCGTGCCCGCGGTCCTCGAGGACGCGGACGACGGCGTGAACCCCGAGAGCGCCGACTTCGGCGACGTCGACGGCGACGGCGCGATCGACGTCGTCGCCGGGCAGGGCTGGGGAGAGCTGCCCTTCTGGGAGGGCAGCGAGTCCGGGATCCGCATCCTCTGGGGACCGGGCGGCGCACGCGCGCGCGACCCGGCCTCGTGGCAGGACGGCGGTCGCATCCCGGCGACGATCGACCGCGGGCACTTCCACTGGGTGCGGACGTTCGACGTCAACGGCGACGGCTTGACCGACGTCGTCTTCGGCGGACGCGTGCATGGCGGCAGCGCGATCGCGCTCGATCTCGGCACGCCCGCCGCGGTGCAGGTGCCCGGGAACGGATCGAAAGCGGGCCTCGGCTGGATCGAGGCACCGGCGGATCCGGCACTGCGCCGCGATCTCTCCCGCTGGCGCGTGCACTCGATCGACCCCGAGCAATGGAGCGGGCACGGCTTCGTCCTCGTCGACCTGGACGGCGACGGCGATCAGGACATCGCCGACGCCAACGCCGACTTCGACACCGAGGAGGCCGACGAGACGATCCACTGGTACGAGAACCCGGGTACGGGCAGCGAAGCGCAGCGTGTGCCGTGGCCGTACCACGAGATCGAGCGCCGGCCCGACTTCGACGGCAAGCCGCAGATCGGCGTCGGCGACCTCGACGAGGACGGCGACCCGGACCTCGTCACCTCGACGCGCGAGGAGATCCTCTTCTACCGCAATCTCGGCAGCGACGGCGGCGGCCCGCCCGCGTTCGAGCGCGTGACGATCCAGAAAGACCCGCGCACGCGCTGGTTCACGCGTCCCATCCGCATCGTCGACATCGATCAGGACGGCCGGCTCGACCTCTTCGGCATGCTCGTCCACGAGGACCGGACGATCCCGTACGACCACGCCGCCGCTTTCTGGATGGAACGGAACGGAGACGAGCCGGCGGCGGACAACTGGACGACGCACGTGATCAAGTGGGGCTCGGGCCAGACGATGTTCCTGCCCTCGCTCGGCGAGAAGTGGGACCAGGTCGAGTTCGAGGACGTCGATCGCGACGGCGACGTCGACATCGTCGCGAACTGCGAGGAGTGGTGGGAGGACGGCGGCCAGCTCGTGTCGTTCTGGCAGTCGCACGGTCTCTCGACGGTCGCGGTCGTCTGGTTCGAGAACCGCCTCTACGAGGAGCCGCACCGCTTCGAGGAGGAGGACGGCGCGGTCACGATCGAAGCGGAGCTGTACACGGACGCCAAAGACGGGAGCTGGCTCGAGCGCGGCACGAACCCCGGCTACGGCGGGCACGGCTACGTCGTCGATCACTTCGCTCTGACGGGAGAGCCGCGCGAGTTCGGCGAGACGGCGGGCCTCGAATATCGTGCCGAGTTGGAAGGCGCCACCTACGAAGTCACGGTACGGCGCTGGATTCCATCCGTCTGGGGCACGCTCGGCCGCGGCGGCGACGCTTCAGACTCGGCCTGGATCGGCGTCGACGGCGCCGTCGTCGGCCAGGTCGAGGAAGGTGGCGCAACCGACGAGTGGGAGTGGGTGCGCGCGGGCGAGGTGACGCTCGATTCCGGCGAGCACGCGATCCAGCTGCGCGTGCGCGAGGGTGGCTTCGCCGTCGATGCGATACGCTTGACGGCGCTCGACTGACGAACCGAAAGGAGAATTCAGAGATGCCCTACGCGAACGGTCGGACCTATCACGATGCGGACAGCCACTTCATGGAGCTCGGGGACTGGCTCGTGCAGTATGCCGACCCGGACCTGCGCGATCGCATCCGCCCGCTCCACCTGGGCGGAGCGGGCGCCGCGGCGGGCCAGGCGGTCGCCGCCGCCGCGGGCCGGCGCGGTGATCCCGCAGCCGCGCGATCCCTCGAAGAGAGGCTCATGGAGACCAAGGGGTGGGCGGCGCTCGGTGCTTTCGACCCGACCGAGCGAAGCCGCGCGCTCGACCTCCTCGGCTTCTCCAAGCAGCTCGTCTTCAGCACCTTTGCGGCAACCCAGTTCTTCGGCGACGATCTCGACCTCCTGTACGGCGGTGCGCGCGCGCACAACCGCGGGATGGCGGAGTTCTGCGCCGCGGACGAGCGCCTGGTCGCCGTCGGCTTCGTACCCTGGGGGGATCCGGTCCGCGCTCTCGCCGAAGCAGACGAGGCGATCCGCCTCGGCTGCGGTGCGATCCTCGTGCCGTCGGCGCCGCCACGCGACCAGTCGCCCTTCCACACCGACTACCATCCGTTCTGGCGCCTGCTCGAGGAGACGGGCGTGCCCTTCATGCTGCACATCGGCGGCGGGGGCCGGCCACTCCGCCGGGCGTTCCACGAAAACGGCAAGCCGCCGATCACCGATTTCCTCGGCGGCGGAGAGAACATCCGCTCCAAGGACTACATGTGCCTGCACAACCCGCCGGAGATCTTCCTCTCCTGCATGCTGCTCGACGGGATGTTCGAGACGTTCCCCCGCCTGCGCGGCGGCTGCATCGAGCAGGGCGCGATGTGGGTGGTGCCGTGGCTCCGGCGGCTCGATCTCGCCGTGGAGGGCTTCAGCCGCACCGAGCCGGCCCTCCGCCTGCCGCGACGCCCTTCGGATTACGTGCACGGCCATCTCTGGTTCACGCCGTTCCCGAACGAGCCGGTCGGCTGGATGATCGAGCAGGCAGGCGAGGACCTCTTCCTCTTCTCCTCCGACTACCCGCACCCCGAAGGGGGTCGCGATCCCCTCGGACGGTTCGAGCGCTCGCTCGAAGGCCTTCCCGAAGCCGCGATCGAGCGCTTCTATGCCGGGAACTTCGCCGACATGATGGCGCTGTGAACGCGCACGGGGCCGGTCGAGAGCTCCCTATCCGAGGTCTTCTCCTCTTTGCCATAGGTACGGCCCCGCGACATGGGTCACCCATATGAAGACGACGCTGGAAATCGACGACCGGCTGCTCGAGCGGGCGAAGCGGCACGCGGCGAGCCACGGCACGACTCTTCGAGCCGTCGTCGAGGACGCCCTTCGAGCGCGGCTCGCGCCTCGTCCGGAAGAAAGATCCCGCTATCGATTCTCGCCCCCGACCGTCCGCGGGTCACGGCCGCCCGCGGTGGACGTGGCGGATCGGAAGGCGCTCTACGACGTGCTCGATGAGCGTCCGTGATCGCGGTCGATACGAACGTCCTCGTCTACGCGCATCGCGCCGAGATGCCTTTGCACGCAGCCGCAACCGCACGGCTTCGCGTCCTCGTCGAGGGAAGCATGCCCTGGGCGCTTCCCGTGTTCTGCATCGGGGAGTTCGTCCGCGTCGTGACGCACCCCCGGGTCTTTCATCCGCCGAGCGATCTCGAGACCGCGCTCGAGTTCCTGGCACACGTCCTCGGCAGCCCGTCGGCGCGCTTGCTTCTCCCGGGTCCGACCTACCCGACGGTCTTCGCCGAAGCCTGCCGGGCGGGAGCGGTCCAGGGCAATCTCGCTTCCGATGCGCAAGTCGTCGCCCTCTGCCGCGAGCACGGTGTGGCCGAAATCCTGACCGAGGACCGCGACTTCGCGCGATTCGAGATTCCCGCGACGATCCGCCTGGCTCCGTAGCTCTCGACCCCAGAGCGCGATCACCGAGCGAGCTCACCAGCCGCCTGCGGGTCGACATAGAACGACCCGCCGATCAGGAACATCTCGTTTTCCGTGCTCTCGCCGCCGGTGATCGGGCACGCGTCGCATTCGCCGTCGCCCGCTCCAGGAGAGGAGTCGCAAGCCGCATCGTCGGCCTCGCCGTCACACGGAGCGGCGATCCGCCCCGCCGTGCACGCGACCGGGTGACACGTGCCGCCGAAGGCACCGCCGAACACGTCGCGCGCGCTGCTCGGGATCCGCGACAGCCGCGTCACCGCCTCTGGATCCGGAGAGCCGTCCGGCCTCACGCCGTTGTTGTACAGCGAACAGTAGTGCAGAGTCCGCTCGGCGGGGTCCGCGGAATCGAACGCGAGCGGCGGATCGAAGCGCTGCGTCACCGGGTCGTTGTAGACGAAGCTCTCGTAGAGGAGCGTCCCGTCCGGCCCTTCGATCGTGAAGCGCTTGCCGCGCTTGTGCGTGTGCGAATTGAGCTCGAAGAGGCGCGCGCCGCGCGGCAGCACGTAGTCGGCGCAGACGATCTCCGTGGTATACGGTGGCGCGTCCGGCAGGAAGATCGTCGAGTTGTCGTCGATCGTCTGCACGAAGTAGCGCAGGTCGTCCGCGAAGAGATAGTTGATGCGCGCGTGCATCGTCGCGTCGGTCGCCGTCAGGTTGAACGCGTGCGAGTTCCAGTACGCGATTCCGCGCATCGGGATCTGAGCGTAGACGCCTTGGTGGAACTCGACGTACGACTGCGCCTGCTGCGCTCCTCCCACCGTCACGGGAGGAGCCGGCTCCGGACCGAACCCGATGCAGCCGAAGCTCTCGCGGATCTCGCTATGGCACATCCCTTCGTCTCCGCACGAGGCCGGATCCAAGGGCTCGCACTCCTCCCCGGCGCGCGGTCCCCCGCCGCAGGTCCAGCGGCCGAAGCTCGGATGGTGCGGATCGGGCGGCTGCGGCGCGAAGTTGGCGTACGGATAGTAGAGGATCAGGTGGTGGCTCTGCGGGTCCTGTCGCAGATCGAAGGCGTAGAACGAGAAGCCGCGCCCTGAGGCGTCGCGGAACTCCCCGGGCACCTGCTCCGTGAAGTCGAAGTACGAGGCGAAGCACACCTCGCGCTCGCTGCCGGCGGCGAGCTGCCATTCCGGCATCTGGAACTGCAGCCCGGTTCCCGGCGCAGGCGGCTCGAGCGGCTTGATCACGATCGGCTCGGGAGGCGGCAAGCAAGCATCGAGCAGGTCCTCCGAGCCGACCACCGTGCCGGTCTCCGGCGCGCCCGCGTAGATCCAGAGCCGCAGCAGCTCGAGCTCGTCCTCGCTGAGAGGCGGTGCGCCGTTGGGCATCGGCGAGCCGGCGATCTCGATCCGGCCGGGACGCGTACCCGCCGCGAGCTTCCGCCAGAGATAGCTCCGCTCCTCGTCGCCGGGCTCGATCAGGCGAAGTCGCGACGAGACCGCGGGCACCTCGACGACGTTGGCGTAGGCGACCTCGGACGAGAGGACCAGACCGCCCGAGGCGGCGCCGCCGTGGCACGCCTCGGCCGTGCAACCGTGACGCTCGAAGACGACCGTTTGGATTCCGTCCCAGGTGCTCGCGAAGCTCGTCTCGGCGCCTTCGGCGCAGCTCGCACCGCTGCCGTCGGGCGGAGGACCTCCCGAGCCACTGCCCGAGCCGCCGCAGGCGGCGAGCAGCAGGGCCAGAACCAAGGACGGAACTCCCGCACGAGCGCGGTCGCGCGCGACGGCCATGATGGACCTCCAGAAATGAGGCTCGACGTAGCTTCCCGGAGGCGACGCGATCTTCAGGGGCGCCAACCCTACCGCCATCCGCGGGTCCTTCACAAGACGCGCCGGCAACGGACGCGCCCGGGATTCAGGGCAGGCACGCCGCGGCGCGTGCATCCGCCTGATCCAGGAGGGCTGCACGGAGCGCTTCGACGATCTCCTGACGGGAACGGAGTGGGAGCGGTACGGGCCGGAAGGCGGGCATCCCGCGTGCCGCGACTGCCTGATGCACAGCGGCTTCGAGCCGAGCGCCGTCGAGCACGCCTTCGGCTCGCTGCGCGGGCTCGGCGAGATGCTGCGCGCGCTGGTCCTCGGTCCGCGCGTACCGGCGGCGGAGCCCCGCTCGCTCCTCCCATCGCTCGCTCCGATCCGAGCCCCTGCGGGAGAGAATGCGCTCCCGGCGAGGAACGAGTAGACGGAGAGGCGGTGGATCGACGCTACATCGCGCCCGGCCTTGCCGATCGGATCTTCAACGGGCTCGTCGCCGGGCTCGCGCGAGTCGGAATCACGCTCTACGGATCGCGCATCCTCGCAGTACGCGGCCGGAAGAGCGGCGCGTGGCGCACCGTCCCGGTGAACCTCCTCGTGTGCGACGGTGCGCGCTATCTCGTCGCGCCGCGCGGCGAGACGGAATGGGCGCGGAACCTGCGCGCCGCCGGCGCGGGGGAGCTTCGCCTCGGCGGGCGAGTCGAGACGTTCCGCGCAACCGAGCTCGCCGACCGCGACAAGGTGCCGGTGCTCCGCGCCTATCTCGTGCAGTGGTGGTTCGAGGTGAAGCGATTCTTCGACCTGGCCGGGCCGAACGCGTCGGACGAGGATCTCGTCCGCATCGCGGCGCGGCACCCGGTCTTCCGCATCGAGAGCTGAAACGATCCGTCCAGGAGCTACTCGAGCTCGCGTACCGGCTTCAGGAGCAGCACGGACGCGAGCCCGAGCGCCGTCGCGCAGATACCGCTCGAGAAAAGCGTCGCCTGCGGACCGAAGAGGCTCGTCACGGCGCCGGCCTGCGCGTAGCCGATCGGAGCCGCGACGAAGAAGACGAGCGAGTACATGCTCATCACGCGGCCCATCATGCGCGGCTCCGTCTGCTCCTGCAGCAGTGCCACGACGTAGTTGATGAAGACCGCCGCGCACGCGCCCCAGACGAGCAGAGCCGGAACCGCGAGCAGCAGCGACTCGATCCGGCTGTAGACGATCAGCACGGTGCCGGCCGCGGCCGTCGAGGCGCAGACGGCGAAGCCGCGGCGGCGAAACCGCTTGAACGTGAGCGCGATCGAGCACAGCAGCAGGCCCGATCCGAAGCAGCCCCAGAGGATCCCGACCCAGCGGTCGCTCGCACGGAAGACGTCGGGAACGACGATCGGAACCGTCACCGCGAACGGCCCCATGAAGAAGACGCCCGGGATCACCGCGAGGAGGACGAGGAAGAGAAGCTCTCGCCGCCGCACGACGTAGTGCACGCCCTCGAGCAGATCGGCGACGACGCCCGCTCCGCTGCGTGGCGGCGCTTCGGTGCGAATTCCCGAGAAGAGGTACGCGGCGACCGCGAGCAGCAGCACCTCCGCGACGAACGCGATCGTCAATCCCCAGACGTCGGTCAAGACGCCGCCGATCATCGGCCCCAGGAACTGGAACGTCGCCATGAAGCCCATCGTCCCGAGGATCACGCCGTTCTGGAGCTGCGCCCTCGTGACCATCAGCGGCAGCATGCTCTGGCGCGCCGGGTTCGTGAACGCGCCTGCCGCGCCGACGATCGCGCCCAGCACGAAGATCGGCCAGATTGCTCGCGCGTCGGCAGCGCTCAGCAGGACGTAGACGACGGACACCACCGCCGCGACGGTGTAGGTGCGCGCGAGGATGCGACGGCGCTCGATCCGGTCGGCGACGGTGCCGCCGAAGAGCGCCAGGAGCGCACCGGGAAGGCTCTGCGCGATCAGTGCTCCGGCGATCGCCGAAGCACGCGCCGCGAGATCGACGCGGTCGCGGATGAAGATCGCGACCGTGACGGCCTGGATGCCGACTCCCGTGCCGGCGACGAGCGAAGCGAGCCACCAGCGCGTGAAGCGCGGCGAGCGGAACGGATTCCGCGACTCGACCACGGCCGCTTCGGAAGCGACGGCCGTCGCGTCGGGAGCAATGGCCGCTTCGACGGCCGCGCCGGAGGCCCCCGGTTCGATCGAGGCGTGCGTGGCCACGCCTTCGCATAGCAGGTGCGCCCCGCGGGCGCTGCCGCGTTGATCCACCCGGCGCGGTTGTGCTTCATCCGAAGAGATGACGCCGCTCGCGAGGGCGCTGGCTGCCGCAGCGTGCTTCGGGCTCTTCGCGTCGGCGTGCGAAGACCTGCCGGCCGCGACGCCCGCGCCCGTCGCGAAGACGCCGCTTCACGCCGCGTCCGCGCAGATCGAAAGGCGTCTCGGACCGACCGCGTTCGGACGCCTTGCGACGCCGCACGTGCCGGTCGCGCAGATCGGACCGGAAGCACGCGAGGTGCTCGTCGGCCCGGAGCGGATCGAGATCGCCGAGGAGGAAGGCGTTCGCTTCGACGGTGCCTCGCGCTCGTTCGAGATCGCGCTTCCGGAGAGCGTGCGTGCTCTGCCATCCGGCTCGTTCGAGCTGCTCGTGCAGGAGGTGCCCGCCGCGGTGCAGAACCTGGACGACTGGATGCACGATCTCGCCGTCAGCGGCGCCTTCAAGGCCGCGCCGGAGGGCTGGCGTCTCGTCCGCGACGACAACGACGACGACCGCGCACGCGCGACGCTCGAGCTCTCCCCCGAGATCGCGCCGGAGTCGGGCGTGCTGAGCTTCCGCCTCGGCGCGCTGCTGCCCTCGCCGGCGAAGCTTTCGAGCGCGCCGTTCGACGTGCCCGCTGCCGCGGCCGTCCTCGAGCTCGGGTTCGGAAGAACGCCGTACGCGGAAGAAGACGGCGAAGCGTCTCTCTTCCGCGCTCTCCTCGACTGCGACGGCTCCGGCGAGCGCGAGATCGTCCGTGAAATGCTTCCGGGCGACGCTGCCGAGTGGGAAAGCCGCACCGTGGCTCTCCCGGCCGAAGCGCGCTCCTGCCGTCTCGTCCTCGAGACGTCGAACGAGCACGGCAAGCCCGTCGCCGGAGCGTTCTGGGCGGTGCCGCGGATCGTCGCGAGGACGACGCCGCCAAACGATCGGAGCGTCGTCCTGATCTCGCTCGACACGCTTCGCGCCGATCATCTCTCCGGCTACGGCTACGAGCGCGTCACGTCGCCCGCGATCGACGTGCGCGTTCTCGGCGAGGGGACGAGCTTCACGGACGCGAGCACGACGTTTCCGCGGACCGACGTCGCTCACGTGAGCCTCTTCACGAGCCTCTATCCCGAGGCGCAGCCGAGCCGCGGACGCGTGCACGAGAGCGAAGCGATCGGCTCGCTCGCGGAGTCGCTCCGCGACGCGGGCTGGGCGACCGCCGCATTCACCGAGGACGCGATGCTCGCCGGCAGCTTCGGGTTCTGGTTCGGCTTCGATCGCTTCGTCGAGCACCCGTTCGCGTCGCGGCGCCGCGGCTACGACGTCTTCACCGAGGGAGCGCACTGGCTCGAGACGCACCGCGATCGCCCGTTCTTCCTCTTCCTCCACACGTATCGCGTGCACGAGCCCTACGCGCCGAGCGCCGCGTACGACGGGCTCTTCTCGTCGCTCGAGTGGTGGCTCGGCGGTCCCGATCCGGACGTGCCCAGCGAGCACCAGGGCGACGTCGACCGCTACGACGATTCGATCCGCGAGGCGGACGCGCTCGTCGCACACTTCCTCGACGCGCTCGACCGACTCGGCCTCGCGGATCGCACGCTGATCGTGCTGCTGTCGGATCACGGCGAGGCCTTCGGCGAGCACGGCTTCACGAAGCACGGGCTCGCGTTCCATCAGGAGCAGCTCTGGATCCCGCTCGCGTTCCGCGGTCCTGAGATTCCGAAGGGCGTGCGTCTCGACGCGCCCGTGAGCCTCGTCGACGTTGCGCCGACGATCCTCGATCTGCTCGGGCTTCCCCCTCTCGCAGCGGCGCAAGGCGAGAGTCTCGCGCCGGCGTTCCGCGGCGAGTCGCTCCCCGCGGACCGGCCTCTCTACTTCGCGTGGGAACGGAAGGACGGCGGGAACGGTGTGCGCGTCGGCCCGTGGAAGTACGTCACGGCGGGAGAGGGCCAGGAGCTGTTCCGGCTCGACGAGGATCCGGGCGAGCGCTCGCCCGACCGCACCGGCGGAGCGGAGTCGCAACGGCTCGGCAAGGTGCTCGCCGAGGGCCGCGCGCGAGCGGAGGGGGAACGAAGGAGGCTCGCCGCACCGAAGTCCGGCGCGCCGGCGATCAGCGAGGAGACGGAGAAGTCGCTCCGTGCGCTCGGGTACCTCTGAAGCGCACGCGGGTTCCGGTTCGGACGCCCTTGTCTTGACCGCTTTCGGCGGCGATGGGCATAGTCGCCGGCGATGAAACGGAGATCCCGCGGCGCGATCCTCTCGACGGTTTTCCTGGCTCTCCTCGCGCCGCGCTTTTCCGCCGCCGAGTTCTACTTCGGCGACCTGCACGCGCACTCGGGCCTCTCCGACGACGCGACCGGCTCGCCGGAGGGGTTCTTCCTCACCGCGCGCGACGTCGCGCGGCTCGACTTCGTCGCCCTCTCCGACCACGACGTCTTCCTCACGCCGAACGAGTGGGAGATCCTGAAGGCGACAGCGGCTTCGTTCGACCAGCCGGGTGAGTTCGTCGCCTTCTCCGCCATCGAATAGACGCACCACTGGCACATGAACGCCGTCTTCGAGCGCTACGACGAGGAGTACTGCACGGACTGCGGCTTCCCGGCGGACTTCTACGAGTTCTACGGCCCGCGCATCGAGGCAGGCGCCGCGGCCGGGCACGTCAACCACCCCGCCGACCTCTACAAGGTCGACTGGCTGCAGATCGACGACACGATCACGACGAGCGTCGAGGTCTGGAACACCGGCGGCGCCGGCGACAACGAGCCGGGGTTCGGGAACGCGCTCTGGGCGCTCCGGGCCGGGTTCCGCCTCGGCCTCGTCGGAGTGTCCGACGATCACAGCGCGGACACGGATCCCATTCTCCTCGGCACCGGCTTGACGGGCTGCGAGGCGGAAGCGTTGACGCGCGCCGACCTCCTGCAGGTCCTGCGCGCACGCGGCTGCTACGCGACCTCGGGCGAGCGCATCGAGCTGCGCTTCAGCGTCGACGGCGCGCCGATGGGCTCCGAGCTCGAGCGGCCGGTCGGCTCCGTCCTTCCCGTCGTCATCGAGGTGAAGGCGACGGAGACCCCGGTGACGGTCGAGCTCCTACGCGACGGCGACGTGATCGCACGCGAGAAGTGCGCGACCCCGATGTGCGGGCTGTCGACGCGCGTCCGCGTCGAGGAGCCGAACCAGTTCTACTACGCGCGCATCCACCAGCCCGGCGACGAGCGCGCGTGGAGCAGCCCGGTCTGGATCGAGGGCGCGTGCACGCGTCCCTTCGGCTGTCTCCGCTCCCGCCTCCTGCGCGGCGGCGGCGCGCCGGAGGACGATTGCCTGACCGAGTGGCTCCGCGCCGGACGCCCGCTCTTCGAGCCGCGCTCCTCGCCCGGAGCGGATCTGCTGTGCGTCGACGGCGATCCGCGCTGCGACTTCGGCGACACGCCAGACGAGTGCACGATGCGGATCGGCCTCTGCGTCGGCGTCGAGGACGCCGCGCTCGCGGAGTGCGAGCCGGCGGTTCCCGAGTCGATCGAGATTCTCTCGCCTTCGGGCTCGACGGACCGCGAGTCGCCCGACTTCCAGAACGAGCAGACTCTCGCGGCGCTCCTGCACGCGATCCGCCCGAACGAGAACGGCCCCGCGTGCTCGCCGCTCTCGGAGCTGCGCGTGCCGCTCGGGCGCTTACGCGTCGTGACGAGCGCCTCGGCCGGCTCGCGCGTCGACGACGACACGCTCGTCGTCGAGTGCCAGCCGGCAACGGCGCATCGGCATCCGCACCGGCACCGGCCCGCACATCACCACGACTGAGATCCGTCAGTCCTGAATCGGCTGCGGCTCGCCGTAGAGGAAGTCGTCCATCGCGACTTCGTCGCCGCCCTCACCGAGCGGGCGATTGCCGCTGATGACGCGGACCATGTAGATCTCCTCGCCCGCGTCGAAGTGGACGCCGAGGAAGGAGACGTTCTCGCGCCGCCCCGGGCCCGTCGGCACGGGCTGGCGGGGAATCACGTTGCCGTTGACGTCGACGTACTCGATGCTCGTGCTGTCGGCATGGTTCACGTCCGTGAACACGACGCCGAAGCCGTCCGTCGTCGCCGGCGTGTTGGTGCCCGGCTCGAAGAAGAGCGTCTCGGTCACGTTGCTGCCGATCGCCGTGAAGAGGCGCTGCGGGCTGAAGACCCGGAAGCGTCCCTCGAAGAAGGGCCTGGCGCACCTCGCCCGGCCGGGTCGTCGATCGCGCGGATCGCCGCCGCGTCCTGCCCGAAGAGGAGCGTCAGCACGAGCGCGTATTCCGTCTCCGTGATCGGACCGAGGCCCGAAGCGAAGTCGGCGATGAAGAGCGTTCCCTCGTTCTCGTTCGTCTCGTTCTCGTTCGTCCCCGCGGCTGCAACCTCCAGACTGCTTCGCGAGCGCTTCGCGAGCGCCCGCGTACCGCGTCTTAGCGGCCGAAGCGAACGATCCCGTTGCCCGTTCGGCCTTCGCTCGGTGCGTCGTCGCGACCGCGTTGACCGCGCCCGGAACCGGCTTGGCTCGTGACTCCGGCCGGGGTAACGATCCCCCGGCAAAGCCGGGGGCATTCTTTATGTGAGCCGCTCAAAGCGGCTGGTTTCGGGCCGCCCATCGGCGGCCCATTCCTATGAACCGCCTAAAGGCGGTGCCCTACAGCAAGTTCAACTGATCCAGGCGCCGGTCCTCGATCTCCTGTTTCTGAATGTACTTCCGGATCACCGCCTCGTCTCGCCCTACCGTGGAGACGAA
>VGTG01000146.1 GCA_016874795.1 Deltaproteobacteria bacterium
CGGCATGCCGCGGAACGCGGGCGGCTTCACCAGGTCCTGCTCGGGGTACATCACCGTCGCGATGGTCGGCTTTCCGACGATCCAGCCCCAGAGGTTCCGGAAGAAGTGTCGGCTCGTCACGCGGAGCCCGGTCAGGATCGCGCGCGCGGCGAAGGGACCCGCGGCGCGCGCGAGGGAATCTCGATCGACCTTGACGACCCGGACCGCCATCGTTCGCCCCTCAGGCCGCTCCCGCCGGCGGGCTCGCCGCGGACGCGGACTCTGCCGCCGGAGTCTCCGCCTCGGGCTTCGCACCGTGGCTGCCGACGCTCCCGAAGCTCACGCCCGCGTAGCCGGCCACCTTCGAAGCGATCTCGCCGAGAGTCGCGCGCGCGTCGAAGGCGACGCTCGCGGGAGCCTGGCCCTGCAGGAGCGCGTCGAGCCGCGCGAAGATCTCGCCGTCGGCCATCGATCCCGCCGGCGGCACGAGAGCCTTCCGGATCCGCTGCACGCGGCCCGCGTGGTTCGTGAAGGTCCCGTCCTTTTCGGCCCACACGAGCCCCGGAACGACGACCGCGGCGTGCGCGGTGAGGCTCGAGCGGTTCGTGTCCTGGAGGATCAGCGTCTCGACGTTCGCGAGAGCCGCCTGCAGCGCCTCCGCCTCCGTCGTCGCCTCGAGGTCGCCGCTGCCGATCACCCACAGCGCCTTCACCGCTCCCGCGGCGGCGCCCGAGATCATGCCGGCGACGTCGAGACCGCCTTCGCCCGGCGCGAGCCCCATGTCGCGCGCACCGCGCGCGTTCGCCGTCTTGTCGGGACGGATCAGGAAATCGTCGGAGTCGCCCATCGGCACCGCGACGTCGACGTTCGGCGTCCCCATCCGGTCGCGCACGAGCGCGGCGAGCCGGAAGCACTCCTCGTTCGTCAAGCCGCCGGAAGCGATCACGCCGACGGACTTCGCTCCGTGCGCGTCGATCGCGGCGCGCAGACGGTTCGCGGCCTCCGCGAGCGCGTCCGCCGTCGCCGCGGCCGCCGAGGCGCCGTTCGACGCGATCTCGCGGCCGCCGAGGGAGGCGTGCCGAATCCGCGTCTCGTCGTGCGCAAACGCGTAGCGCAGGCGCCCGGCGTCGCACATCCACGTCTCGTTGACGTCGTCGTTGCGCCGCGGCAGGAGGCGCTGGATCTCGTTCCGGAACACGCCGATCTTGATGTTGCAGCCGTTCGAGCAGCTCGAGCAGACGCTCTCGGTCTCCTCGAGGAACCACACGCGGCGCTTGTGGTGGAAGTCCTTCGAGAGGAGCGCACCGACAGGGCAGACGTCCGCCGTGTTGATCGAGTACGGGTTGTCGAGCGGTCGGCCCGGCACGGTGCCGATGTGGGAGTGGTCGCCGATCCCGAAGACGCGGAGCTCCTCCGTCTCGCTGATCTCGGCGGTGAAGCGCACGCAGCGACGGCAGAGGATGCAGCGCTCCTCGTCGAAGAGCACGCGCGGGCCGATGGGATGGCGCTTCACGCCCTTCCGGCGCGGGCTCGTCGTGCGCGATTCCTGCCGGCCGTAGCCGAAGGAGTAGTCCTGCAGGTAGCACTCGCCGGCCTGGTCGCAGATCGGACAGTCGAGCGGATGATTGAGGAGCAAGAGCTCCATCACCCCACGCCGCGCCTCCGCGACCTCTTCGGCCTGCGTGTCGACGACCATGCCGTCGGTGATCGGCGTGTTGCAGGCGATCGCGAGCTTCGGCGCGCGCTCGATCTTGACCTGGCACATCCGGCAGCTTCCGTCGATCGAAAGCTTGGGGTGATAGCAGTAGTGCGGGATCGCGACGCCGTTGTCGAGCGCGAGCTGCAGGAGATTCGCGCCTGCTTCCCCCACGATCTGCCGCCCGTCGATGGTGACGGTGACCGGGTTCTTCAGGGTTCGGTTCGGGCCCTCAGGCATCGTCGTGGATCTGTACGGTCCCGGGGACGATCGGAGCCGGCTCGCCCGCCTGGAACTCGAGAGCGGGCTGCTTTCCGTGGATGTTCTCGACGGGACGGTCGTGCCGCTCGCGCCGGATCCGCTCCTGCAGCTTCAGGAGGCCGTCGATGACCGCCTCCGGCCGCGGCGGACAGCCGGGCACGTAGATGTCGACCGGGACGATCGTGTCGATGCCCTGGACGACGGCGTAGTTGTTGTACGGTCCGCCCGTGTTGGTGCAGTTGCCGAAGGACATGACCCACTTCGGGTCCGACATCTGCTCCCACACGCGGCGCAAAATCGGCGCCTGGCGGTGCGTGATCGTGCCGACGACGAGAAGGAGATCGGACTGCCGCGGCGTGAAGCGCGGCAGCGTCATGCCGAAGCGATCGGTGTCGAAGCGCGGCCCGGTGACGGACATGTACTCCATGCCGCAGCACGCCGTGACGAACGGATACTGGAAGAACGCGAACTTCCTCGCCCACGCCAGCGCGTCTTGATAGCGCGACGTGAAGAAGGAGTCGCGCATGTCCGACCCGCCCGGTCTCCCGTCGGGGTGCAGGAACTGCGCCTTCGTCTCCGCTGCCATCGATCCCCTTCCCTGATCCTCGACGCACGGCACTCTAGCGACGGCCGGCCCGCTCTGCCAGCCGAAGCGCGTGTGCCGCCTACTGCGTCAACCGCAGCGTGAAGCCCGGGTCGTGCACGATCTTCCCGGGACCGCCGGCGCCCTTCGCCGGATCCATCGTCGCGGTGCAGCCGTGCATGCACGGATCGCCGTCGACGCACGGCTGGCAGCAGTACACGACGCTGCCGACGCGAATGCCGCGGTCCACCGCGATCATGCAGCCGCACTTGGGGCACCTGACGTTCGCCATCATCCGCCTCCCGCTTCGAGTGGTAACGCCGAGGCTCGTCCCTCGCCATCCGGCTCCGCGCCGGCGGCCGTCTCGGGGAAGTTGACGACGAGGACACGGCGGCGGTCGCGCGCGACGACGCGCGGCTCGGCGTCGATCCCGGCCGCGAGGTCGGGAACGAGGTCGTCGTTCGTCAAGAGGAAGACCCGCCGTCCGGACGACCACTCCGAGGCGAGCGGCGACAGATCCTTCCAGTAGTAGCGATCGCGCTCGGGCGAGATCTCCACGCCGTGCCACACCTCGTCGTAGTTCTTGATCATGTGGACGCGACCGCGCGTGTAGAACGGGAGACCCTGCCAGAGCTTCCGATAGAGCACGACGAGGTCGCCCGGCTGGCGAGCCGCGTTGACCTCATCGGCGAGCGCGCGCGATGTCTTGACGACGCCCCGGGCCGGGAGCGCGCCGTAAACGGCGAGGCCGATCGTCAGGATCACGGCCGAGAGCCGCGCCGGCATCGCGAGGCCCTGTCCGTACCGCGAGTAGGCGACGAGGAAGCCGCCGACCGCGAGCGCCGTGCCGGCGCGTGCCGCCGCGAGTGCGATCCACCCCACGTCGTCCGTGCCCGCCTTGAAGGCCTCCGCGAACGTGTCCTCGAGGAGCCACGCGAGCGCCGCCGCGACGACGCCGACGACGCCGAGGCCGAGCAGCACGAAGCCGAGCACCCGTGTCACGACGCTCGAGAGGGTCTCGCGCGCGAGCACGCGCTCGAGCCAGGCACCGGCGACCAGCGCGAGCGGCGGCAGCGCCGGGAGGATGTAGGTCGCGAGCTTCGAGCTCGCGACCGTGAAGAACGCGATCGTGATCCCGCCCCAGAGTAGGAGGAAGGTCCGCGGTGCGCGCGGGATCTCGGCGAACGCCGCGCGCCCCTCGCGCGTCAGCGCGAGCGCGATCGCGACGACGCTCCACGGAAGCGGGCCGGCGAGAAGGACCGGGATGTAGAAGAACGGCCCCTCGGGATGGCCGACCTCCGCCGTGAAGCGCTCGAAGTGCTCGCGCACGAAGAAGTACGACAGGAAGTCCGGATTGGCCCGCGCCACGAGGACGAACCACGGCACGGTGATCAGGAGGAATGCCAGGATCGGGAGCGGACGGACGAGCGCTCGGAGCGTCGCCCAGTCGCGATTCAAGAGAAGGAACGCGAGCGCGATCAGACCCGGCAGCGCGAGCGCGACCGGTCCCTTCGTCAGGACGCCGAGAGCCGCGGCCACGGACACGGCGACGGCCCAGCGCCGCTTCGCGACGTCCGACGAAGCGGCGTGCGCCGCGTAGAAGGAGACCATCGTCGCCGTCATGAATGCCGTCAGGAGGCTGTCCATCGTCAGCGCCTGCGAAAGCACGAAGAAGATCGGCATCGTCGCGAGCACGCCGGCGCCGATCAGCGCCGCACGCCGTCCGAAGAGCGGCACGCCGAGCCACCACACGAGCACGATCGTCGCGATCCCGGCCGCGGCGGGAACGACGCGCGCAGCGCCCTCCGTCATCCCGAACGCCTCGAAGGCGAGCGCCACCGCCCAGTAGAAGAGCGGCGGCTTCTCGAAGTAGACGACGTAGTTGAGCTTGGGCGTCACCCAGTCGCCGGTCTCGAGCATCTCGCGCGGGATCTCCGCGTAGCGCCCCTCGTCGGGATCCTGCAGCGGATATCCCCCGATCTCGCCGAGATAGAGCGCCGCGAGAAGGAGGAGCCCGAGGAGCGGAAGCAGTCGTTCGCGGGTCAAGGATTCTCCTCCGGCTCCTGGCAAGCGACGGTCCCGCCGCGACCCGGCAGCCGGCCCGGCGCAACGCGCGCGCGCGGCAACGAGTCGAGCCGGAGGGACGAAGCGACGTCGCCGAGCGTACGGATCGGCAGCACGTCGCGCACGCGCTCGAGGAGAGCGTCGAGATGCGCGAGGCACGGTCCGCCCTCGACCTCCGTGTGGATCGTGTGGACGTTCAGCCGATCGGGACGAATCCAGCCGAGATAGGCGCGCGTCAGCGCCTCGACGTCCGTGCCCTCCCGGCCGAGCACCTCGTCGAGCGTCGGCAGCGTCGTCGGGATCTCCGGGATCGACGAGCCGTACCCGTCCGCCGACGGCAGATACGGCGCTCGCCCGCGCGTGTCGCTCCGGTAGCGGATTCCGAGGCCGTCCGTGACGCGGAGGCTCGTCCCCGTGCACTGCCAGCCCGGCGCCGCGAAGCACTCGGGCTTCCGTCCGAGCACCGACTCGAAGAGATCGGAGGCGTGCCCGACCTCGGACGCGACCTCCGCGACCGGAAGGCGCGCGAGATCGTCATGCCAGCGGACGTGGTCGTACCCGTGGATCCCGACCTCGTGTCCCGCGCGCTCGAGCACGCGCAGCCGGTCGGGTTGCCCCGCGACGACGGGAATCGCAGGCAGGAGCGTGCCACGGAGCATCGTCGCAAGCGGATAGAGACGCGGGGCGCCGCTCTGGAGCATCTTCCGGAGAAAGCCCTTCTGCCGGAACACGCGCAGCGCCGCGCGTCCGGTGCGGTCGGGCCCCATCGTCACGAACCAGCTCGCACGCACGTCGTGGCGCGCGAAGAGGTCGAGGAGCCGGGGCGCGCCGTCGCGCAGGCCGAGGTGCGTGTCGACGTCGACCTTCAGCGCGAACGCCGGCTCCAAGGCCGCGTCTACGCCTCGCTCCGGAACCACTCGATCGTCTTGGCGAGCCCTTCCCGCAGCGGCACGAGCTCGCCGATGCCGAGCCGCTCGTGCATCCGGCGCGCGTCGGGGACGCGTCGTCCGATGTCCTCGTAGCTCGAGCCGTAGACCTCTTCCTGGCGGACGAACTTGATCGTGCTGGAGCTGCCGGAGATCTCGATCATCAGCTTCGCGAGATCGAGGATCGACGTCTCGACGTCCGTTCCGATGTTGAAGATCGCGCCGTCGGTTTCGGGCCGGAGGCCGGCGTTCGCCGTCGCCGTCACCGCGTCGGTCACATAGGTGAAGCAGCGCGTCTGCTTTCCGTCGCCGATCACCGTCAGCGGCTCTCCACGCAGGAGCTGCCCCATGAAGATCGTGATGATCCGCCCGACGTCGAGCTTGTCGAGCCGCGGTCCGTAGATGTTGAAGAAGCGGACGATCGTCACGGGCAAACCGAGCTTCCGGTACGCGAAGCAGAAGTGCTCGCCGACCGCCTTCGAGGTCGAGTAGCACCAGCGGTCGATCCGCGTGGAGCCGAGCACGCGGTCGTCGTCCTCCGACCAGGGTAGCTTCGGGTTCCGGCCGTAGACCTCGGACGTCGAGCTGAAGACGACCCTCCGTCCATACTTGAACGCGGCCTTCAGCACGTTCTGCGTGCCGTTCACGTTGACGTTCAGGACCTCGTACGGATCGCCGACGTAGTGCTCGACGCCGACGACGGCGGCGAGGTGGAAGACGATCTCGACCTGCGCGACGAGCGAGTCGAGGATCTCGACGTTCATCACGCTGTCGCGCACGACGCGGAACCGCGGATGTCCGATCAGGTGGCGGACCTTCGCCGTTCCGCCGGGCTCCAGGATGAAGACCTCGTGGTCCTGCGCGAGGAGCAGCTCGGAAAGATGCGACCCGATGAAGCCGCCGCCGCCGGTGATCAAGATCTTCACGATTTCCCTCCCCGCCGCCGGCCACTTCCGGTGAAGCGTGCGCCGTCTTGCACGGATGCCCCAGCGGCCCACTCGCGGCCGCTTCGCCGCGTCTCGCCTTCCCAGGTCACGTCGAGGAGCTCGAGCGCGCCGTCCCCCGTTGCGACGAGAGGCGAACCCTCACGATCGACGAGCAACGTGCCGGGAGCGGCCTCGCCGAACGCGGGCCGCGTGTCGGCCGCCCACACGAGGAGCTTCCGCTCGTCGAGCCAGGAGAAAGCGCCGGGCCACGGATCGGTCACGGCGCGCACCAGGTTCCGGATCTCCTCGGCCGGCCTCGACCAGTCGATCTCGCCGTCCTCGGGACGGCGTCTTCCGAAGTAGCTCGAAGCGGAGTGGTCCTGCCGCGTCCGCGGCGCCGTGCCCGCCTGGAGCAGAGGGTGCAACTCCCGGATCACGATGCGCGCCGCCGCCGCGAGCTTCCGCGTGAGCGTCAGCGCCGTCTCCTCGCGAGCGATCGCGACGCGGCGCTGCGCGACGACGTCGCCGTGGTCGGACTTCTCGTCCATGTAATGGAGCGTGACGCCCGTCTCGGTCTCGCCGTGCAGGAGCACCCAGTTGACCGGCGCGCGTCCGCGATAGCGCGGCAACAGCGAGCCGTGCAGGTTCAGCGCTCCGCGCTTCGGGATCGCCAGGATCTCCGGCGAGAGCATGTTCCGGAAGTAGAAGGAGAAGAGGAAGTCCGGCTCCGCTTCCTCGATCGTCCGGCGCGCTTCCGGAGCGTTCACGTCGGTCGGCGCGATCACGCGGAGGCCGGAAGACACGGCGAGGTCCGCGACCGACTTGAACCACACGTTCTCTCCAGGCTCGTCCTCGTGCGTGACGACGAGCGACACCCCGGTCTCGAGGGCGAGCAGCTCGCTCAGGCAAGCGTGCCCGACCTCGCCATAGGCGCAGACGACGGCCTTCACCTGAGCTCGTCGGACGGGTCGGGCGACCCCGACTGCGAGATCACCTCGCGGATCCGGTAGATCGGCCGGCGTCGCACCTCGGCATAGATCCGACCGACGTACTCGCCGACGAGACCGACCGCGAGGAGCAGGACGCCCATGAACGCGAACAGGATCGCGAAGAGGGTGAAGATCCCCTCGCTCTCCGGGCCGAGGATGATCCGGCGCGCAAAGAGGAGCATCGAGAGGGCACCACCGAGGATCGCGATCACGAGGCCCGCGACGCTCACCATCTGGATCGGCAGCAGGCTGAACCCCGTGATGAGGTCGAAGCCGAGCCGCATCAGGCGAAGCGGCGAGTACTTCGACGAGCCCTCTTCGCGCTCGTAGTGTCGCACCTCGATCTCGATCGGATTCGCCGCAAGCATCATCGCGAGCGCGGGGATGAACGCGGCCTGCTCCGCGAGCTCGACGATCTCCTCGACGACGTGGTGCGAGTAGCCGCGCAGCATGCAGCCGTAGTCGCGCATGCCGACGCCGATGCTCGCCGTCGTCACCGTGTTGACGAGCGAAGAGACCTGCTTCCGGAGCCACGGATCCTGGCGGTTCTCCCGGATCGAGCCGACGACGTCGTGGCCGGCGCGGAGCTGATCGATGATGCGCGGAATCTCCTCGGGGGGATTCTGCAGATCCGCGTCGAGCGTGACGATCCAGCGACCGCGTACGATCGAGAAGCCGGCGATGATCGCCGGGTGCTGGCCGAAGTTCCGGGACAGCTCGACGACGACGATCTCCGGATGCTCGGCGGCGAGCTCGTGCAGGATGTCGCTCGAGCGATCCTTCGAGCCGTCGTTGACGAGGACGAGTTCGTAGCGCTCGTGGGCCAGAACGCGCTGGATCTCGCCCACGAGGTGGTGCAGCGTCCCCTGCTCGTTGAACACGGGGATGACGATCGACACCTCGGGCGCGCCCCTCGGGCGCAGGCCGCTTTGCTCGTTCAAGGCGACCTCGCTCAAGACGCGCCCTCGCCCCGCTGTCCCCGCGCCTCCGCCGCGACTCGTCCCCGCTCGTTCTCGCGGATCACCGTCGCGAGCACCTCCACCACGAAGTCCACGTCGCCGTCGCGCATGTCAGGGAACAGGGGGAGCGTCAAGATCCGTCGGTGCGCCTCGGTCGCGACCGGAAGGCGCTTCGGATCCGTGCGGTCGCGGTAGAGAGTCTGCAGGTGCAGCGGCACGAAGTGGACGCCGGCACCGATGCCGCGCGAGCGGAGCTCCTGGATCACGTCGTCGCGCTCGATCGCGAGCGCCGCGGGCTCGATCCGCACGACGAGCATGTGCCAGGCGTGCTCGTGCTCGTACGAAGGATCGGCGAGCGGCTCGACGTGCGGAACCGAGCGGAGGAGCTCGCGATAGCGCATCGCGAGCTCGCGGCGGCGGCGGTTCCGCTCGTCGAGGCGAGCGAGCTGATGGATGCCGATCGCCGCCTGCAGGTCGCTCATGTTGTACTTGAAGCCCGCCTCGACGACGTCGTAGGCCGCGGGGCCGCGTCCGCCGAAGCGGCTCTCGGGCGTCTGGTCGATCCCGTGGAAGCGAAGGCGCCGGGCGCGCGCCGCCAACGCCTCGTCGTCCGTCGAGAGCGCGCCGCCCTCCCCCGTCGTCAGGTTCTTCGCCGGGTGGAAGCTGAACATCGTGACGTCGCCGATGCCGCCGATCGGGCGCCCCTTGTACGAGGCGCCGAGAGCATGCGCCGCGTCCTCGACGATCTTGAGACGACGCGCTCGGGCGATCTCGAGGAGCGCGTCCTCGTCGCACGGAAGGCCGGCGTAGTGCACCGGCAGGAGAGCGCGCGTACGCGGCGTCAGCGCCTCCTCGATGCGCTTCGTGTCGAGGTTCAAGGTGTCCGGCTCGACGTCGACGAAGACCGGGACGGCGCCGGCGTGGAGGAGGACGTTCGCCGTCGACACCCACGTCATCGGCGTCGTGACGACCTCGTCCCCGGGGCCGATCCCGGCGACCAGGACCGCGAGGTGGAGAGCCGCCGTGCCGGTGCTCGCTGCGACCGCGTGAGCGGTCCCGAGGCGCGAAGCGAGCTCCTCCTCGAAGCGCGCCGTCCGCGGTCCCGTCGCGAGCCATCCCGACCGGAGGCACGCCTCGACCTCGTCGATCTCGGCCTCGGTGATCGAGGGACGGGCGTACGGCAGCACGCGCCCTGGCTAGCAGACCCCGGTAGGGCGGCCAAATTCGAGCTTTTTTTGCGGAAGAGCTTGCACCCATGACGCGTCGTGTTAATCATCCGTACGGAGGTTGGTAGAGATGGCAAAGGCCAAGGAAAGCACGATGTGGGCCCCGCTCAGCGATGCGCTCGAGCAGGCGGCGCGACCTGAACCGTCAGGCGCAGCGCTTCGCTCGCGACACCGCGGACGAGGTCCGTAACCGCTCGGAGGCGGCGTTGAAGGACGCCCGCAAGCGCTCCGAGAAGACTCTGCGGCTCGTCCGGGACAACTTCGAGACCGCACAGAAGAGGCTCGAGAAGCAGACCGACCGACTCGGCCTCGGGAAGCTTCCCGAGCTGACGAAGCTGCCCGAGCTGGCGAAGAAGCAGCTCTCCGAGATCGAGGAGCAGCTGCGCCAGGGGGTGGAGTGGGCGGCAAAGGCGCTGCAGATCGCGACCGAGCACGATCTGGACGCCCTGCGGCGCAAGGTGGCCGCCCTGGAGAAGCGGGTCAGCGAGCTCACGCGCGAAAGCGCTGCCGCCTGACCGACGGCTTCGCGCGGAGGAGGGGTTCCCGGCGGTCGGCTTCGGCCGGCCGCCGGGGGCCGGGGATCGCCTGCTCGAAGCGGGCGCTTCGAGCTTCCGCTCAGGCGGCGGCGCTCTCCCTCTTGCCCTTCGCCTTGGGCTTCGACGGCTTCTCGTCCGAGGGGGACGACGTCGACGCAGCGCTGCCGGGGCTCGTGTCCTTGGACTCGCTGCCCGAGCTCTCCGAAGACGACGACTTTCCCTTGTTGGCGTAGTCCGTCACGTACCAGCCCGTGCCGCGGAGCTGGAACGCGGTGTTCGACATCAGCTTCGTGACCTTGCTCTTGCAGGTCGGACACTTCCGCAGCGGCTTCTCCGTGATCTTCTGCATCACGTCGAAATCGCCGCAGCGCTGGCAACGGTATTCGTAGATCGGCATCCCGGTACCCTCGACGGGCTCAACGTAAGAATTGACCCGCCGCTTGTCCACCCATGTTCCAGGCCGCCTGGTTCAGGGTTCCGACCAGGAAGACCTGCAGGAACTGGATCGCGAGGAGCACGACGAGCGGCGTGAAGTCGATCCCGCCGAAGTAGAGCGGGATCACCCGCCGGATCCGGTAGTAGACGGGCTCCGTCGCCGCGCGGAGGAACCGCACGATCGGGTTGTAGGGGTCCGGGTTCACCCACGACAGGACCGCGCTCGCGATCACGATCCAGAAGTAGATCGAGAGCAGCGTGTCGAGCACCATCGCGAGAGCCAGTAGAAAATTGCGCAGTACGATCATCCTCTCCTCTTTCGTCCCTTCTTCGTCCGCGCTTCAACCGGCGGAAAGCTCGCGCGAGCGCCGGGTCGCCGACTCGACGGCCGCCCGGACGGCGCGCGCGAAGCCGCGGGAGTCGAGCGCTTCGAGCCCCGCCTGCGTGGTTCCCCCGGGCGAGGTCACCCGCGCGCGCAGCACCGAGGCCTCCTCTCCCGACTCCTTCCAGAGCACGGCCGAGCCGAGGATGGTCTCGCGGACGAGCCGGAGAGCGAGCGTCTCGTCGAGGCCCACCGCCTGCGCGGCCTCGAGCATCGCCTCCGCGTAGGCGAACAGGAACCCGGGGCCGCTCCCGCTGACGGCGGTCACCGCGTCGAGGAGCTTCTCGTCGTCGAGGACCACGACCTCTCCCACGCTCGCGAATACGGCCTCGGCGAGCTGGACGTCCTCGGGGCGCGCGGTCGGACCGGCGACGAGAGCCGTGATCCCGCGGCGCACGAGAGAGGGGGTGTTCGGCATCGCGCGCACCGTGCGCACCTCTGCGCCGAGGGACCGTGCGAGGCCCTTCAAAGGAACGCCCGCGACGATCGAGAGAACGAGATGATCGCCGCGCACGACGGGTGCCAGCTTCTCGAGGACCGCCGGCAGGACCTGGGGCTTGACGGAGAGGACGAGGACCTCCGCCTCCGCCGCGAGCGCGCCCAGCTCCGCCACCGATCTGCCGCCGGTCGCCGTGCGAAAGCCGTCGAGGGCCTCCGCGACGGGATCGGTCGCGATCAGCTCGAATCGCGCTTCGCCGGAGCCGGCGCCCGCGAGGCCGCCACCGAGCGCGCGCGCCATGTTCCCGGCGCCGATGAATCCGATTCGGTGCATCCCGTTCAGCCTCCCCTCGCGGCGCGCGATCGCGGACCGACGATCGCGGTTCCGAGCCGGACGAGCGTCGCTCCTTCCTCGATCGCGGCATGATAGTCCCCGCTCATCCCCATCGACAACTCGCGCAGGCTCTCGTGCCCCTTCTCGCGAAGCGCGTCGCGGAGCTCGCGCAGGGCCGCGAACGTCGCGCGAACGCCCTCCGGCGAAGCGCCCGCGCGGCCGACGGTCATCAGCCCGACGACCTCGAGGTCCGGCAAGGCACGGACGCGCCCGACGAGCTCCGCCGCCGCTTCGGGAGCGACGCCCGCCTTCGCCGGATCGCGATCGACGTTCACCTGGACGAGCAACTGGAGCGGCGCGACGGCATCCTTCGCGAGCGCCGCGGCGACCTCGAACCGGTCGATCGTGTGCACGACGTCGAACAGGCCCGCCGCGAGCTTCGCCTTGTTCCGCTGCAGGTTGCCGATCAGGTGCCAGCGGACGTCCTCCCCGGCCCCCGCGCGGCCGACGAATTCACGCTTGTCGCGCGCCTCCTGGACGTAGTTCTCGCCGAGTTCGCGTCCACCGGCGGCGACGACGGCGGACGCGACGCGCGCCGGATGTCCCTTCGTCACGGTGACGAGCTGCACGCTTCCCGCCGGACGCCCGCACGCGACGGCGCGCGCGGCGACCTCCGCCGCGACCGACCGCCAGCGGAGCGCGATCGCTTCGTCCGGAAGCTCTGCCAGCGGGGACGCCGCCCCGAGCTCCTCGAGCATTGCCGCGGTCTCCTCGAGGGGAAGCCCGATCACGCACGTGACCGAGCCCTCGACGGCCCTGACGAAGGTCCCTGCTCCGCCCTGGATCGAGTACGCGCCCGCCTTGTCGAGGGGCTCTTCGCTCGCGGCGTACGCGGCGATCTCCGCGTCGGCGAGCTTCCGGAACTTCACGTCGCTCCTCCCGAGAAAGGAGCGACGCACATGGCCGCCGCGTGCCACCGCGACGGCGGAGAGAACGCGGTGCGCCCGCCCCGAGAGATCGGCGAGCATGCGCGCGGCGTCGGCCGCGTCCGCTGGCTTCCCGAGGACGCGCCCATCGACCACGACCGAAGTGTCCGCGCCGATCACGAGCGCGTCGGGCGTCTTCCGGCTCGCGACGACGGCCTTCTCACCCGCGAGCCGCTGCACGTAGGCTTCCGGGTCCTCGCCGGCGTGCTGCGACTCGTCGACGTCGGCCGGGCGCACCTCGAACGGCCACGCGATCCGCGCGAGGATCTCGCGGCGTCGCGGCGACGCCGAAGCCAGGATCACCTGCATTCTCGTAGGCTCGGAAGGAGACGGCGAGCTTACTCGATCGGCTTCGTCTTCGCAGGCGCGGGCTCCGTGGGAGCCTCGTACGGGCGGATCGCCGTGATGATGCAGCGATCCCCGGGCACGGTGATCGCATCGCGCCGGTAGTCGCAGACGCGCGTGTCCGGCGTGTCCCACTTCAGCGCGTTCGCGTAGAAGAGGTCCGAGCAGCGGCGATCGAGGAGAACCTCCCACTGCCAGCCGCTCACCTTCGTTCGCACGAGGATGCGGTAGGGGTCGGGAGCCTTCCAGTCCTCGATCGTACGCAGGAAGATGCACTGCCCGCTCGGCGTGGGAAACGTGCTCGGCGGAGTGTCGCCGTCCGCTTGGAAGCCTGCCTCGGAAACGGGTGCCGTGGTCGGCCGAGGCACGGGCTTCGCGACCGGCTCCCCGGCGCGCTTCGCGCAGCTCGGCGTCGTCGCGAGCGCCAGCAGAGCCGCGAGCGCGAGCCCGCGAGCGCTCCACGAGAAGTGTCGCTCACGCGATCGCACGGTCCTCCCGCAGGGCCGCGATCTCGTCCGCTCGAAAGTCCGCCTCGCGCAGCACGGCTTCCGTGTCCGCGCCGGTGAACGCGGGCGAAGGACCGGGCTCCCCCGGCGTGCGGTCGAGACGCGGCGTCGCGCGGAGCTCCGGCATCGTCGTCCGGATGAGCGCGCGAAGGCCCGATTCCGCATCGGACGCCGAAGCGAGAAGCACCACCGAGAGAAGCGCCAGCGCGCCCACGACGACGCCCGTGACGAACCGGCCCTCGAGCCCTCGACTGGTGCGCGCGATCGCCTCGGGCGAAGCCATTCCCAACGGCATCACGGCGTGCGGCGCGGTGCAAGCCGTGGCGAACACACCCGATTCGACGAGCCCGCAGCGATCCGCCCGGCCGCTCCGCTCGTGCCCTTCGGTTGCGAACTCGCCCCCACGCGGTACTCTCCAAGCGCGACTGCGGTGCGGAGGGGAGATGGGCAAGGCTGAGCCTCTCGAGCGCGACACGCCGTGGAGCTGGCTGCGCGACACCGTGCGGCTCGGCGGCCCGGGCCAGTGCGTCTTCGCGATCAACAACGCCTGCAACGCGGGGTGCGACTTCTGCAACTTCGCGCTCGGTCGCCTTCCGCGCGAAGACTGGAAGTACGTGCCCCTCGAAGCGGCGCGCCAGGCGATCGACGTCCTCCACCGGAACTTCATCCGCTACCTCGTCATCACGGGCGGCGAGCCGATGCTCCATCCCGACGTCGAGGAGATCATCGCGCACGCGCGCGACCGCAGCATGTCCGTGCTGCTCGTGACGAACGGCTCGAAGCTGAACGAGCGAAGCTGCCGCGCGCTCGCCGAAGCGGGTACGACGAACGTCATCATCTCGATCGATGCGCCGACCGCCGAAGCGCACGAGGGAAATCGCGGCCTGCCGAAGGTCTGCGAGCGGATCCGCAAGGCCAACGCGCTCTTCCGCGAGCTCGGGGTCCAGGTGACGGCTTCGGTCACCATGAGCCGCCTCGTGACGAGCTACGACGATCTCGCGCGCTTTCTCGAGGATCTCGGCTTCGACAACGTGACGTTCTCGTATCCGCTCACCCACCTCGACTCGAGCTTTCTCGGATTCCGCAGCTCCTCGCTCGTCGCCTTCGGCCGAGAGGAGCTCCTCGAGCAGTTCGAGCAGGTGAAGGCGCTGAAGTCT
>VGTG01000147.1 GCA_016874795.1 Deltaproteobacteria bacterium
GTTCTAGCCTGCATTTCTCACCAGATCACGTCGCGAGGCGGTCGAGAGTGCCGAAGATTCGCGAGCCTCGGACCGGAGGGCGACGCAGGCGTACTTGAACAGTACGTCGAGGAGCCCGGAGGGAGAAGCTCGCGAAGATTCGGTGCTATCGGCCGCCGCAGTAGGGATCTGGTGAGAAATGCAGGCTAGAGCAGAGTTCTCATCGCTGCGTCAGGGAAAGCCCGACGCATGGCCTTGTCCGCCCCGTCCAAAACGGGATATTGCTCGCGCCCGCGAACTTCCGATAACACGGCGATTACGACAAACGGCCGCTTGTGCGAGCTACCCGCAAAGCAGACGGTCGTCCGAGGCGACGAATTGCACGCTTTCCGCAAGCTCGGTCTGAGGGCGCACGGCCGAAGCGAGGTGGATCGGGTCGAATCCCCGGCGCGGATCATCCACGAGATCGCCGCTCGGACTACAGGCTCAGGTCATCGAGGAGACGGGAGCCCCGCGAGCCGCTTCTCTCGAGACTCGATCGGGTCCGCGCGCGTGACAGGACTGTGAAGCGCACGCACCGGCTCGCATCGCGTACTGGCCAGGCAGATCGAACTCGCCTGGACTATCCGTGACGCTTCAGTCTCGCTGCCACGAATTCGGAGATCGACTTCCCCGCCCGCGCAGCATCCCGGCGCACGGCGTCCAGGAGCCTTGGAGGGAGGCGCAGCGTGATCGGCTTGTTCCCGGTCGACGGTCGGCCAGCCCCAGGCCGCTTGCCGCCATGTCCGGGAAGGATTTCTCGTCCGACTCGGCGGCCGATCTTGATCGGCTCATCGCTATACGCGATTCGCTTGCTCATAGAATGCCTTCCCTTTTCTCCAATATCCGGCCCCGATGAACCGGACGCGCTCGCCGCGGACGGCGAAGCGAACTGTCAGAATGCCCCCGCCTACCCGTCCGAAGGCGAAGTAGCGAGATTCGGATCGACCATGCGCAGCATCTTCGGCAAGCACGAGGCGCGGATCATCGATACGGGCTTCGTCGTCGCTCTCGTTACGCGGTGGAACGCGTGGCGGACAAAGTGAGCGGCGCCTGGGTCTGGTCTAGACCAGGGGAACTTCTAGACTGCCTATGGCAGCGGCGGCTGCGCGCATCCGTTGGTCGAAGGTCACGAGTACGCGGGCTCCGCCGCGACCGGCGAGGCCGAGATGTAACGCGTCCGCCGCCCGCAGTGCCACCTGGGTGCCCACCGCCAGGAGCACTCGCTCGGCTTCGCGATGGCTGTCGGCGCTCAGCTCGGCGCGCCGGAACTCGCCCATGTCGGCGTCGCGGAGGAGTCTTCTGTAGATGCGGCGAGCCTGACCGGCGGGGAGATCCCCATCCCGGACGCGACGCACGAGTGCCGAGGTCATTTCCGTGATCGCCAGATCCGACACGATCAGGTCGCGGCGCCCCACCATCATTTCCTCGAGCTCCTCGCTCTCACGTTCCGGGAGGTAGAGCTTCACCAAGGCGCTGGTGTCCAGATAGACGGGGCTACTCTCGATCGTCACGATCGCTCAGCACAGTTTCGGAGAGTGGCTTCCCGCGCAGCCGAATCCCGGCGCGGAAGCGACGGTGCGCCGAGAAGGGTCGCTCGGACTGTTGCCGCGGTGGAACCAGCATCGCGACCGGCCGGCCGCGGTCGGTGATCTCGACCTCACGCCCTCGCCGCACCTCCTCGAGAAGCACCGAGAGTTGCTGCCGAGCCTCGCGAATGCCGGCGGACTTCATGGGCCCCAGAGTGCTACAAGTAGCACTCCGCAGTCAACCCGTACGCCGGAGACCGGAAGCGCACGAGCCGTCGCGGCGGAGGTTCGGCACGCTGCCCCGAACCCGAACGGCATCATCGCCCCCGGCAGGTACGCGCGGGTCAGCGCGCTTCGGCGCGCGACCGCGGGATGCGCCGGCACGCGAGGAGCCCGAGCATCGCTGCGCCGACCATCACCGCGTCGACGAGTGCGATCGCGCGCGCTTCCGGGGCCCCGCCGCCGGTGACGAGAGCGAGGATCGCGCCGGCGAGGCCCGTGCCGAGAGCCGTCCCGAGCGTCACGGAGAGCTGCATCGCCGCGGAGGCGCGACCCTCTTCGCCCGGCACGGCGCACTCGAGGACGACGAGCGCCGCCGTCGAGTAGGCGATTCCCATCCCGAGCGACGTGATTCCCCACGAGATGCCGGAGAACCACGACGGCACGCTCGGCAGGAGCACGAGCGACGTCGCGGCGACGCCGAGGCCGATCGCGACGAAACCCGCACCGGCGAGGACGCGACGGCTCCGCCGTTCCGCCTGGTGATCCTGGATCCACGAGCCCACGGTCCACGCGAGAGTTCCGACCGTCAGCGGCAATCCGGCGACGACGACGGACTCGCCGCGGATCGCGGACAGGGCGAGCGGCACGAACGCCTCCGCGCCGAAGAACGCGAAGCCCGCGAGCCCGATGAGCGCGACGGAAGCCGGAAGCCCCGGCTCCGCCGTCAGCGTTCCGCTCGGGAGGAGCTTGCGCAGCGCCGGAGCCGCGAGGACGCCGCCTGCGACGAGGAGGGCGCTCGCCCAGAGGAGACCGGGA
Organism: Deltaproteobacteria bacterium; assembly: GCA_016874795.1. Taxonomy (GTDB): domain Bacteria; phylum Desulfobacterota; class Binatia; order UBA12015; family UBA12015; genus VGTG01. Next base: position 2,586 of record VGTG01000147.1, read on the forward strand.
CGCTCGAGCCCGACCAGCACGAACGCGACGCCGATCGCGAGCTGGACGGCGGCGATGGTCAGACTCGTCTCCGTGCGCGAGTTCTCGCGCGGGCCGTCGTCGAGCCGTCGCAGCGAGGGCACGGCGAGCGCGCCGCCCAGGATCGAAGCGGGCGCGAGGCCGAGGAACACCCAGCGCCATCCCGCGAGGTCCGCGAGCACGCCCGCAAGCGCAGGTCCGATCAATCCGGGGATGACCCAGGCGCTGGAGAGGAGCGCGATCATGCGCGGCCGAGCCGCCGGCGCGTAGCCGCGGCTCACCGCGACGTAGGCGATCGCGCCGATCGCACCTGCTCCGAGCCCTTGCACGACGCGCGCTCCGACGAGCGCCGGCATGCCGCCCGCGAACCCTGCGACGAGGAGTCCCGCGACGAACAGCGCCACTCCCGCGGTGAACGGGACCGCCGGCCCGCGACGATCGGCGAGCCCGCCGCTCGCGGTGATGCCGATCAGGCTTCCGAGCATGAACGCGCTGAACACCCAGCCGTAGAGCGCGAGGCCGCCGAGCTCGTCGACGATGATCGGCATCACGGTCGCGACCGCGAGCGACTCGAAGGCGCTGAACGCGACCGTCGCGAGGAGCCCGACGGTCAGGGCGCCATGCCGACGATCCCAGACCTCCGCCGGCGAGCCCTCGACCGCGACGCCCGAAGCGTCCGTCATCGCGCCGCGCCGTCGCAGCCGAGAAGCTCCTGGCTCAACCGGAGGGTCAAGTCGGCGATGAAGGAGCCGCGGTACGGCGGCTTCGAGTCGATGAACGCGGCGAGGACGAACGAGTCGCCGGCAGCGTTCCGGACGAACCCCGCGTCCGCGTAGATCGGTCCCCACGTGCCCGTCTTCGCGACGATCTCGAGCGAGGCGTCGCAGCGGCGCGCGCCGCCGGCGATCCGGTGCACGAGGTGCGGCTGCTTTCGCGAGTCGCGGCGCATGCGCTCGCGTACCTCGGCGGAGCTTGCCGGAGAGAGCGCGCGGTCGGTCGCGAGGAGAGCGAGGAGTCGCGCCGTCTCATTCGCCGTCATCGCTTGACGGTTCGGGTACTCGCCTGGCTTCGCGGGAAGACCACCCGGGATGCTGCCGTCCTGCAGGAGCTGGCGGTCGCGGCCGTAGAGATCGCCGTTGCCGTTGTACGTCGGATGCATCGCGTGCAGCTGCTCGATGCCGAGCGTCGCGAGCCATCGCTTCACCATCAGACGGCGGTCGCGGAACTCGCGGTATGCCTCCGGAGAGAGCTCCGGCCCGGGCGACGTACCCGTGAGCCGGGCCACGACGCGCTGGGTCGCGTCGTTGCTGCTGGCGTAGGTCATCTCGCGGAGGTCGCGATCGAGCGTCGCGTCGATCTCGAGCTTCTCCTGGTCCTTCCACGCAAACGCGGCCATCAGGTAGACGAACTTGACGACGCTCGCGGGGTACGTCGGACGGTCGCCGTTTCGGTCCGCGATCTTCGGTCGGCCGCTCGGGTCGAGGTCGATCACCGACAGGCGGACGTTCTCCGGACGGAGCTGCGGATTCCGCGCGAGGAGCGCGTCGACGGCGGCGTCGAGCTTCTTCTGCAGGTCCGGAGAGCGCTCGATCGCGGCGAGCCAGGCCTTCGCTTCGGCCGGCCCGGCGGCGCGCACCGGTGTGACGAGCACCGCGAGCACGGCGGAGAGTCGCGCCGCACGAACCAGCACCGCCCGTGCAGCACTTCCGGCCGGATCCCGCATCGTCTAAACGCCTCCGAGTCGGTGCCGCGTGCGCGCGGACCGAAGGCGCAGGTCTAGCCCAAACGGGCCGGATCTTCGACCGCCACGGTACAGGAGATCCGAACGGAGGCTTCATGAACCGAACGATCGAATGGCCGCGGAAGACCCGCGAGCTCCACAACCATCACTTCGACTCGACGATCTGGAACGACTTCACGTTCCGCGAAGACGACATCGTCATCGCCACGTACGCGAAGGCCGGAACGACGTGGACGCAGCAGATCATCGGACAGCTTCTCTTCCGCGGCGATCCCGATCTCGAGGTGGCCGAGATGTCGCCCTGGCTCGACCTGCGCGTGCCGCCGAAGGCGGTGAAGCTGCCGGTCGTCGAAGCGCAGAAGCACCGCCGCTTCGTGAAGACGCATCTACCCATCGACGCTCTCCGCTTCTCGCCGAAGGCGAAGTACATCTACATCGGGCGCGACGGACGCGACGTCGTATGGAGCATGTACAACCATCACTCGAACGCGAACCAGACGTGGTACGAGGCGTTGAACGATACGCCCGGGCTCGTCGGACCGCCGATCGAGCGGCCGCCGGAGGACATCCGCCAGTACTGGCGCGACTGGATGGACCGCGACGGGCATCCGTTCTGGCCGTTTTGGGAGAACGTCCGCACGTGGTGGGCGATCCGCGACCTCCCGAACGTCGAGCTGATCCACTTCGCGAGCATGAAGGCGGACATGCCCGGGCAGATCCGCTCGATCGCGGAGTTCCTCGAGATCCCGGTCGACGAGTCGCGCTGGGACGCGATCGTCGAGCACTGCTCGTTCGACTGGATGAAGAAGAACGCGAGGAAGAGCGTGCCGCTCGGCGGCGCGTTCTGGGACGCGGGCGCCGAGGTCTTCATCAACAAGGGCGTGAACGGGCGCTGGCGGGACACGCTCACGGCGGACGAGTCGGCGGAGTACGAGAAGCGCGCGCGCGAAGAGCTCGGCGAAGAGCGTGCGCGCTGGCTCGCGACGGGAGAACGGCGCGGCTGAAGCGGACGCGTCACCGTACGGGCGCTCGCCCGAGCGCCCGCCTCCTCGACACCGCTCCCTTCGTCGCGCGATCGGGCACGCGCACGACGCCGAGGTTCCGGGACTCTGAGCGGCCCGACGCGTCCGGAAGCGACCGGCGTCACGTCACGGCCGGTGCCTCCTCGTCGCCGCGTCGAACGCGGCGCCGGCTCGCGCGGCGCAGGCTCTGCACGACCTCGACGGCGGCGCCTCCGAGGACGACCGCGATCACCCAGACTCCGCCCGACGCGAAGATCGAATCGTGCACCGAGCGGAGCACGAGAGCGAGGACGAATCCGAGCGCGAGCATTCCCCACGGCAGCTCGCGCGCGACGAGGCGCTGATCCCCGCGCAGGATCGCGAGGAACGGGATCCCCGACGTCGACGCGACATAGCGCCCGAAGGCCGGTCCTTTCTCCGCGGCGAGCTTCCGGTCCTGGTGGAGCGCTCCGCCGATCACGAGCACGGAGAAGCCCGCCGCGAAGACCGTGCCGACGAGGTGCGTCGCGAGGAGCACGTGCCCGAGCGCGAAGAGCGCCATGGCGGCGAGGAACGGATGGCGCGTGACGCGCTCGATCCCGCGAGCCTCGTGTTCGGTTTCCTCGCGGAACAGCGCGTACGGCGTCGTCGGATACGAGAAGAGAGAGGAGGGAAGGAGAGTCACGCCGGCGGCGATCGCCGCAATCGCACTCCAGCGAATCCACGCGACCTCGCCCAGGGCGAGACCCCGTGCACCCTCGAAGCGGTGCTCCGCGTAGTAGTGCACGAGGAGCGCGAAGGTGATCGCGGCGACGGCCGAGAACACGAGGCCGAAGCCGCGCGCGCCGAGCCGCTGGACGAGCGCACCGCGGATCGGCGCGGCCGCGAGACCGACGTGCGTTCCACCGAAGGCGAGCCAGAGAGCCGTCACGACCAGGGCGGGTTCCATCGCGTCCCTCCTCGGGCGCCGACCGAGCATCCGATCGTTGCCGGCACAGCCAGTATCGTTGATGTACGCTACGTTTAGAACATTCTGAATATAGAGTCAATAGGCGAATCCTGGAGCCGCCGGAGCGCCGGTATCGCTCCAGGGCCGCGTCGGCTAAGAGGGCCGGACGGTGCGGGTGCGGATCGGCCTGGTTCTCCTGGCGGCTCTGGTGTGCCCGCTCCCGAAGCACGCGCGGCTCCTCCGGGCGTGGGTCGGACCCTCCACGGCGAGCGCGGCTTCTGCAGCTCGCGGCCCGGAGCTCGACGCGGCCGCGCAGAAGGAGCTCCGCGAGGCCTGGCAGACGATCCTCGTCAAGAAGAAAGGGCCGTACACCCAGAACTACTGTGTCTGCGCCGACGGCTCGAAGCGTCCCGTGATGGCGGCCGACGGCCGCATCACGAGCCCGTGCGGTCCGACGGCCCGCTTCTGCGCCGCGTACCGCGCGCCGTGGGCGGAGACCCTCGCGAAGCACGGGATGTGGGTCGGCAACATCTTCTCGCGCGATCTCGCGCTCTGGGACGAGATCCCGGATCACCACGATCTCGTGCGCGGCTACGTGCTCGAGAAGTTCTTCGTCGAGACGAACCCGAACAACAAGCTCACGGAGATGCGCGCGTACGGCGGCCTCTCCGGCGCGGAGTACGAGGCGCGCGACGCGCCGCTCTTCTTCGAGCGCTATCTTGCCGATCCGACGTTCGATCCGGAGCGGCACTACCTCCTCGCGTACGAGCTGCAGCGGCGCTTCTTCGTGCGCGACGCGCAGGGACAGATCCAACGCGTCCGGAACCTCGCGAGCCGCATCTACGCGGCGCGGAAGGACTTCAAGCCGCTCCGCGACGAGACGCACAACCGCGTCTCGGAGGCGCTCGTCCCGAAGCTCGAGGCGTATCGGGCGAAGGTGCCACCGGGCGGAACGCGGAACGACCTCGACGCGCTCATCCAGGAGGTCCGCGCTCTCACGGCTCTCGACGCGAGCGTGCTTCCGCCGCAGGTGAGGGCGATCGAGAACGAGGACGTGCGCGAGAAGCTCCTCGAGCACCTGCCCGACGCGAAGGGTGCTTCGAAGAAGGAGCCGGCGAGCGCCGAGGAAGCCGTCGAATCGATCCGCGAGCTCGCCGAGCTGATGATCGCCGCGCGCCAGGCCGTCGCAGAAGGCAAGGTCTCTCCTGCCGACCGCCGCCGTCTCGTCGACGTCTCGATCACCGCCGCGGCCGTGATCCAGGCGACGGGCGCGCGACTCCTCGACGAAGGACCGCCTCTTTCCGTTCGCCAGAGCCTCGGGCTGCTCGCCGCTTTCACGGACGCGGCCTACGGCGCGGGGCTGCTCAACACGCGCGAGTGGAAAGCCGCGTCGGAGGACCTGCGCGCGACGGCGGAAGAGGACGATCTCTCGCGTGCCGAGCTGCGGAAGCGGATCGCGCGCGCGCGTCTCGTCGTCGAGTGGTCGCAGGGGGGCGTCGCGTACGCGTTCGAGGAGGTCCGCGCTCCCTGGAGCTTCCTCCTGCCGCCGACGGCGCTGATCGGCGACGACGTCCTGCGTGGCTCGCCGCTCCTTCTCTACGGGCGCGTGCTCGAGCACCTCGACGACCACGCGGCGGGCGGCGATCCGGTGCGGCACGCGATCTTCGGCGAGCAGGTGAGCGCGGACGTGCGCGCGCTCAACCCGGGGCTCGCGATGGGACGTCTGCGCGTCGATCCGAAGCCGACGGGAGGACGCGGAGCGGGCGCGCACGGGAGCTCGCAGGGCGGCGGGTACTCGCGCGACGAGATCGTCGTCCTCCCCGAGACGCCCGCCGATCTCCAGCCCGCGGCCGGGATCGTCACGCGCGGCGAGGGCAACGTCGTCTCGCACGTGCAGCTCCTCGCGCGCTCGCTCGGCATCCCGAACGTCGTCGTCGGACCCTCCGTGTACCGGAAGCTCCAGCCGCACGACGGCGAGTCGGTGATGCTCCTCGTCACACCGGGCGGACGCGTGCATCTGAAGAACGTCGCGAGCTTGACGGACGCGGAGCGCACGGCCGTCGCCGAGTTTCGCAAGAGCAGCCGCCGTCCCGGCGAGGGCTCGCTCGGCCGCGGCGGAAGCAAGCTCCAAATCGACCGCACGCGCCTCGACCTCTCCTCGACGAAACCCTTGCCGCTCGACGACGTTCGCCGCGTCGATTCCGGAATTCGCACGGGTCCGAAAGCCGCCTACCTCGGCGAGCTGCACCATCTCTTTCCCGACAAGGTCGCGCGCGGCGTCGTCGTGCCGTTCGGCGTCTATTACGAGCACTACCGCCGAGCGAAGGTCGCTCTTCCGCCCGAGCTCGCCGGCAGCGACGTCGCGAAGCCGGGCGAGCCGCTTCCCGAGTTCGTCACGCGGACCTATGCGACGTTCTTCAACGAGATGATCGCGGCGGGCACGAGCGAGGAGGAGCTTTCGGCATGGATCCGGCCGCGGCTCGACGTGGTCCGTCACTCGATCCGCGCGCAGCCGCTCTCGCCGGAGCTCCGTGCGCAGATCCGCGACGCGCTCGCGAAGGAGGGGCTTCTCGATCCCTCCGACCCGACGCAGACGGTCGGCTGCTTCGTGCGAAGCGATACGAACGTCGAGGACCTCGACGACTTCAGCGGAGCGGGCCTGAACTTGACGCTGTTCCACCTACGTTCGCTCGAGGACGTGTACGACGGCATCCGCGAGGTCTGGGCGTCGCCGTTCTCGTATCGCTCCTTCGCGTGGCGGCAGACGCTGATCGACGAGCCGCTCTGGGTGCTGCCTTCGATCGTGATCCTCGAGTCCGTCCCGTCCGACAAGTCGGGCGTGCTCGTGACCGCGGACCTCGACACCGGCGACGCGGAGAAGATGCTCGTCGCGACGTCCGAAGGCGTCGGCGGCGCGGTCGACGGCACTCCGGCGGAGACGCTCGTCTGGTCGCCCGAAGGCGTCGAGCTCCGCACGATGTTCAAGTCGCCGTGGCGGCGCATGCTCCAGCCGGGCGGTGGCAGCGCGATCGTCGCGGCGAGCGGCAAGGACCACGTGCTCTCGGAGGACGAGCTCGACGAGCTCGTCGGTGTCGCCGGATCCCTGCGCGAGCAGCTCGCCCCGGCGAAGGATGGGACGGGCCGCGCGCGCCCGTGGGACGTCGAGTTCGGCTTTTCGGGCGGAAAGCTGTGGCTCTTCCAAGCGAGGCCGTTCATCGGTAACGACGACCTGGCGAACCTTCCCGCCTTGCGGGCTCTCGACGGGGCGCGCGCGCGCGACGACGAGCGCCTCTCGCTCGAGGAGACGGTCGGATGAATCGGCGGCATTGGAGCCTGCTCGGCATCGCTTGTGCGCTTTCGCTCTGCGCTCTCGCACAGCCTCTCGGCGTGACGAGCGCCGCGGCGATCGAGAAGGCGTGGGACGGCTCGGAGCCGCCGACCGGAATCTACTTCTACTGGTACGAGCCGTCGTTCTACACGGGCTTCGCGCCGCGCACGCAGGACAAGACGCTCCCGCACATCCGCCTCTCACGCGGCAATCAGGTGCGCTTCACGATGGTGCTCGGCAACGAGGAGCTCGACGGCTATCTCGACGGCCTCGAATCGCGCCGCAAGACGTACCAGGAGCTGATCGACCGCGGCGTGATCGAGCTCACGACGAACAAGCAATACGAGAGCTTCGCCGCGAAGCTCGAGGAGACGAAGGTTGCGGCCGCGATCGCCGCGCGCGGCAGCCAGACGCCCGAGGAGTACCGCGCGAAGACGGTCGAGATCCTCGAGAAGCTCAACCCGGGACGGATCTTCCGCATCCACATGCCGGTCGCACGCGTCGCGAGCGACTGGCACGGGACGCTGACGTCGATGAGCGACGCGGACTTCGCCGATCGGGGCCGACGTCTCGACGCGGCGAACGCCGTGCTTCCCGGCCGCGTCAACCTCTACGAGCTGACACCCAAGCTCGACCAGGCGCTCGCGGAGGCCCGGAAGAAGGCGGCGACCGAGCCGGCGGACTCCGAAGCCTGGCAGGGAGTGACGACCGCGTTCCTGCAGGAGGCGACGAAGGGTCGCTACGTCGTGAAGGACGGGCACGTCGACGCGGTCGAGTTCACCGCGATCTATCCCGCCGGCACGATCGAGGGCTGGACGACGTACAAGGGAAAGCGACTTCCCGCGTTCGGTGTGACGGGCGTCTGGTCGCTGATCTCGCGTGACGAGGGCCGCGGCCAGGTCGGGATGGTCGACTACATCTCGAACAACCCCGGCTACGGCTTCATCAGCATGCTGCCGTACGAGCACGCTGGCGGGATCTACTACAACGCCTTCCACAACGCGGGCGTGCGGAGCCAGCTCAACAGCACGCCGTTCCTGCCGAAGGAGTGGCGGAACGTCCCGGGCGAGCGGACGCCGAACAAGGGTTACCAGAACCTCTGGATCGTCAGTCGGGGACCGACGTCGCACGGCTGCACACGGCTGCCTTCGGGACACATGGCGGAGCTTCGCGACTCGCTGCCGTCGACGTCCGACGGTCTCGAGGGCATCGACACCTACCGCAACCTGCCGCAGTGCTTCGACGTGTTCGACATCGACGGCGACGGCTCGCCCGAGGTGATGGGCGTCGAGTACTACCTCGCGTACCGCAGCAACAAGCACACTCCGGTCGAGGCGTACGTGACCAACCGCCGCGAGCCGTACTACGCGTGGCTCTACGGCGACGCGATCCAGTATGACGCCGAAGGCAAGGCGCGCGTCCGCGAGGTGCCCGTCTGCCGCTTCGAGGGGAAGCGCAAGGCGAAGGAAGTGCAGGTCCTGACGGATCTGCCGCTCTACGAAGCGAAGTACGAGCCCGAAGCGATTCAGTTCTACAAGTTGAAGCCGGCTTCGTTCGAGTCCGGACCGGGCTTCGTCTTCAATCGCGAGATCCGGAGGGTCGGGAGCGGGTATCAGCCGGATCGCGCGAAGCTGCTCCTGGGGGGCGCGAAATGAACGGAAAGCGCACGATCCTCGGAGGCGTCGCCGCCTGCGTTTTCACCTTCGTCGTCTTCGCCGCCGCTGCGGCGTACGCGGGCGAAGCTCCGAAGAAGAAGCGCGCGGGCATGCTCGAGGAGCCGCCTCGCTACGGCGTCTACTACGACCGCTACGAGCCCTCGTTCTACACCGGCTTCGCGCCGCGTGCGGACGATCCGGGGCGCGTGCATCTGCACGTGGGCCGCGGGAACCAGCTGCGCGTCACGGTCGTCCTGTCGGACGACGTGATCGAGGGCTACGTGCGCGATCTGCAGGCGCGCGACCGTGCGTACCGCCGCTACATCGACGAAGGTCGCATCGTCCTCACGCAGAACGCCTCCTTCGACGACTTCGACCGTGAGATCCGCGCGCTCGACGTCGACCGTCTCGTCGCGGACGAGTCGCAGCTCTCGAAGGCGGCGCTCCGCGAGCGCAACCTGGCACTCCTCGAGCGCCTGAACCCGGGACGTGTGTTCCGCATCGCGATGCCCGCGCGCGAGGTCGTGCGCCGCTGGGCCGCGCAGGTCCGTCCCGCGGACGCGCAAGAGATGGATCAGCGCCGACAGCTCGAGCTCCTGAACGCGATGCTCCCGACGCGACTCTGGGTCACCGAGATCGACCGCACGACGTCGTCCGCGCTGCGCGACCTCGTCGTGCAGGCGCGCCTTCCGGGGACCTCCGAGACGAAGCTCGAAGCCTCGTTCTTCGCGCTCTTCGACCGCGTGACGAACGGCCATTACCCGCGGCGCGAGGGCGAGATCCGCTTCGTCGAGCTCACGGCGATCTACCCGGTCGGCACGTTCAACGACACGACGGTCTACAACGGACGCAAGATCCCGCTCTATCCGACGCCGGGACGCCGCGCGCTGACGACGCACCAGCGCACGAAGACGGTCGATCACATCCCGACGGTCGAGGTGTACTCCTACTCGCCGTGGATTCCGTACATGCACGTGGGCACGCGCATGCACAACTCCTTCCACACGCTCTACTGGCGCATGGGGACGGACTCGACGTCGTTCCTTCCCGCCGAGTGGCGCACGGTCGACCGCGGCAGCCGCGACGGCGCGGGCGACGGCTACGAGTACCTCTGGCTCCTCTCGCGCGGTCCGATGTCGCACGGCTGCACGCACGTGAACGCGGGCCACATCGCGGAGCTGCGACAGATCCTGCCCGCGGAGACGGCGCGCCTCTACGACGTCGACGCGTTCCTCAACAAGTCGCACCTCTACGACGTGTTCGACATCGACGGCGACTTCACGCCGGAGGTGATCGGCGTGCAGTACTACATCGCCTACTCGCTGAAGGGCACGAAGCCCGACCAGCTCCGCGCTCCGAACGAGCGGGCACCGTTCTACGACTGGCTCTACGGCGGCGAGGTGCGCTTCCGCGACGACGGCGGAGCATACTTCGAGCGCGTGCGCGACGGGCGCTTCGTGCAGCGCACCGCGCTCGACGGCTTCGCGTACGACGACATCTCTCTGTACGAGGCTCCGTACCAGCCCGAGCGGATCCAGTTCTACCGGCTGATCGACATTCCCTTCGCCCGCGAGCTCCGCAAGGTCGGCGTCGAGTACCCGCTCGACCGGAGCGGTCGCCTGGCGAAGGCGGCGAACTGAGACGGAGAGAGAGGCGAGGCGATGGCGGACACGCAGCGGCTCGGCTTCATCGGCCTCGGCAACATCGGCGGCGCCGTCGCGGCGAACCTCGTGCAGGACGGGCACACGGTGCACGTGCACGACCTCGACGAAGCGCGCCGGAAGACGCTGACGGAAGCGGGCGCGAAGGCACCGGGCGGGATCGCGGGCGTCGCGCGCGAGAGCGAGGTGACGTTCCTCTCGGTGCCGACTCCGGCTGTGATGGACAGCGTCGCGGCCGAGTGGGCGGAGGCCGCGCCTGCGGGCTCGGTCCTGATCGATCTGACGACGAACGCACCCGATACGATCCGTCGCGTCGGGGCGCGCCTCGCCGAGAGCGGGCATCACCTCCTCGAGTGTCCCCTGACGGGCGGCGCGCCGGGCGCGCGTGCCCGCATGCTCGTCTTCCTCGTCGGCGGCGACGCGGCGACGTACGAGCGTTGCGCGCCGCTTCTCGGCACGATCGGGCGCGCGACGTTCCACATGGGACCGCTCGGCGCGGGAAACGTCGCGAAGCTCGTCAACAGCCTCTACGCCTTCACGACCGTCTGGGTGTCGCTCGAGGGGCTCGCGATCTGCGCGCGGAGCGGCATCGACCTCCGCACGATGGTCGAGATGGTGCGCACGGGCGGCGGCGGGAACCTCTTCATCGACCGCATGGTCGAGGGCATCAACCAGCGCGGCCGTCCGACCGAGTTCGCCCTCGAGCTCGCGGCGAAGGACGCGGGGCTGCTGCTGGAGGTCGCGCGCGACCTCGGCGTCCCGACACCGGTCGCGGCGGAGGTCGCGCAGGGCCTCGTCGCGGCGAAGTCCTTCGGCCTCGGCGGTCGCGACTTCACGGACCTCGTCGAGGTCGTCGAGCGCTTGACGGGCGCCGAGATCCGCCTCCCGCGCTGAAGCACGTAGAAGTCGGCCGCGGCGAGATCGATCTCCGGAGCGCTCACGAAGGGCCTCGTTCGCGCGGGCTCGGCCCGATGCGTTGGAAGTCCGCGATCGCGGCCCGGCTCGCCTGGACGCGCGCACGCAGGTCGGCGAGGAGAGGGGAGTCCGCCCGGAAGTTGAGGTTCAGGACCCCGTTCTGCTCGCGAGTGCGCTCCTGCGGAGGCGTCCGCAGCGCGCGGATCACGCGCGGCGGGAGAGGCGTCGGGGCGTGCGTCACGAGGAAGTGAAGCTGCTCGGGTGAAGCGCCGGGTCCGACCCGGACGACGAGCTCGCCGACGTCGTCGAGCGCCGCCGGGAACGAGAGGACCGCGGAGCCGCTCGCGTGCGGATCGAGCTGCAGGCTCACTTCGTTCGACGACTCCGCCTTCTCCCCATTCGCGCCGGCGCGCGGAAGGCTCGCGAGCAGACCTCCGTCGCCGGCCGCGCTCGCGAGCGGCACGGGAGTCACCGCACCGGTCTCGCCCACCGGGCGCTCGAGAGCGATCACGACGCGCGTGCGCGGGCTCTTCCCGCCGGGACTGGCGGCGGACTCGGCGGCTTCGGCGGCTTCGGCGGCTTCGGCGGACTCGGCGGCTTCGGCGGACTCGGCGGCTTCGGCGGACTCGGCGGACTCGGCGGACTCGGCGGACTCGGCGGACTCGGCGGGCGGAACCCAGTCGATCCGGAGGCCGGTGGCGCCGAAGGAGCCGAGCGGCAGCAGGACGCGGATCTCGCCGTGA
>VGTG01000148.1 GCA_016874795.1 Deltaproteobacteria bacterium
CGGGCCACGGCGCGGTGGTATCTCTCCATCCGCGCTCGTACCCAGCAGGGCGGACATCTCCGAGTGCTTATGCACCGGACATCTCCACTGCTCCTTACATTCCGCCGCGCACGACTTGCGGCACCGGGGGCCCCGCGCGTAGCATGCCTCCGGGTGGAGACCCCGGTACGCCAGCTGCTGCGGCGCATGGCGACGGATCTGGAGATCGTCGAGGCGTCGCTCGACGATCCGACCCACACGACGGCGATCGTGCGTTTGCTCGACGCCTACGCGCGCGAGCCGATGGGGATCGGCCGGTCGCTGTCGGACGACGTCAAGGCGAACCTGATTCCCGGTCTTCGCGCGCAGCCGAACACGCTCATCTTCCTCGCCTTCATCGGACGCGAGCCGGCGGGGGTCATCGTCTGCTTCCGAGGCTTCTCGACCTTCGCGGCGCGTCCCGTGCTGAACGTGCACGACCTCGCCGTGCGACCCGGCTTTCGCGGCCGGAGGATCGGCCTCGCGCTGCTCCGCCGCGTCGAGGAGCGCGGCCTCGCGATGGGCTGCATCAAGGTGACGCTCGAGGTGCGCGAGGACAACGAGTCCGCGCTGAAGCTCTATCGGCGCGCCGGCTTCGCGGGCGACGAGCCGCAGGAGAGCCGACCGCGCACCCTCTTCCTCGAGAAGGAGCTCCCGCCGACGCCATGAGAGCGGACCGCCCCGTCAGGCGATCGCGCTCTCGCTCGTCAACGCCGAGATCTCCGCCGCGGTGAAGCCCCAGTCGCGCAGCGCCGCCTCCGTGTGCTCGCCCGGGATCGCCGGCGGGCCCTGGATCTGGGCCTTCGTCCGGCTGAAGCGCGGCGCGGGCGCCGGCTGCATCACCCCCCCGACCTCGACGAACGTTTCGCGCTGGCGATTGTGCGGATGCTGCGGCGCCTCGGTCATCGAGAGAACCGGCGCGAAGCAGGCGTCCGAGCCCTCGAGGAGCTTGCACCACTCGTCGCGCGTCTTCGTGCGGAAGAGCGCCGCGACGGTCCCCTTGTTTGCGGACCAGCGCGATTGATCCATCTGCGGACCGAGGGCCGCGGGATCGAGCCCGGTCTTCTCGAGGAGCTCCGCGTAGAACTGCGACTCGATCGCGCCGACCGAGATGTACTTGCCGTCCTTGCACTCGTACGCGTCGTAGAAGTGCGAGCCTCCGTCGATCAGGTTCACGCCCTTCTCGTCGCGCCACATGCCCATCAGGCGCATGCCGTGGAACATCGTCATCAGAGTCGCGGCACCGTCGACCATCGCCGCGTCGACGACCTGCCCCTTGCCCGAGCGCTCGCGCTCGAGAAGCGCGCAGACGATGCCGTACGCGAGCATCAGGCCGCCGCCGCCGAAGTCGCCGACGAGGTTCAGAGGAGGCACGGGCGGCTCGCCCTTCCGCCCCACGTGATCGAGCACGCCCGCGAGCGCGATGTAGTTGATGTCGTGGCCCGCCGCCTGCGCCATCGGGCCTTCCTGGCCCCAGCCGGTCATGCGGCCGTAGATCAAGCGCGAATTTCGCTCGAGGCAGACGTCCGGTCCGAGCCCAAGGCGCTCCATCACGCCGGGGCGGAAGCCCTCGAAGAGGACGTCCGCTCGCTCGGCGAGCCGCAGGACGACCTCGACGCCGCGCGAGCTCTTGAGATCCACGCCGACGCTTCGCCGCCCGCGTGCGAGCAGATCCCCGCTCGGGCCGCGATCGCCACGCTCGCCGGGACGGACGCGCACCGCGCGATCGACGCGCAGCACCTCGGCGCCCATGTCCGAGAGCATCATGCCGCAGAACGGCCCTGGACCGATGCCGGCGACCTCGACGACGCGGATTCCCTTCAGTGGACCCAATGCTGCCTCCTTGGCTCGTGCCCCACCATAGGGTACCCGCCTCGCGGTTCAAGGCGCCCGGCCCTTCCGCCGCGCGCTTGACCCGGCGCGAGGGAGGCCCGAGGATCGGTCGCTTCACGCGGTCATGCTGAACGGAATCTGGCTCTTCCTCGTCCTCGGATCGATCGTCTACGGCGCGTGGACCGGCCGGCTCGGCGAAGTCACGGACGCCCTGTTCGAGAGCGCGCGCGGCGCCGTGACGCTCGTGATCGGGCTCGTCGGGATCATGGTCTTCCTCCTCGGCGTGATGCGCGTCGCGTTCGACGGCGGGCTTCGCGAGGCGATCGCGCGCGTGCTGGCGCCGCTCCTTCGGAAGCTGATGCCCGAGGTGCCGGCGGATCACCCCGCGATGACGGCGATGGTGATGAACCTCACGTCGAACATGGCGGGACTCGGCAACGCGGCGACGCCGTTCGGTCTGAAGTCGATGGCCGAGCTCGACCGGCTGAACCGGCACCCGGGCTCGGCTTCGGACACGATGATCCTCTTCCTCGTGCTGAACACGGCCTCGATCGCGGTGCTGCCGCCGCTCGGCACGATCGGCGTACGGCTCGCGGCGGGATCCGAGCATCCGGAGGCGATCTGGGCGCCGACGCTGATCGCGACGATCGTCTCCGCGGTCGCGGCCCTCGCGGCGTACTACGCGTTGCGCGGTCTCCCCTACTTCCGCCCCGGCGACGTGGACGGCGGCGCCGGGGAGCGGACGACGCCCGTGCCGGACATCGATCTCGCGTCGCTCGCCCCGTCGTCGGCACCCCGCGAGCCCGCTTCGCCCCTCCGCCGCCTCGTGGTCTGGGGGATCGGGCTCGCTCTCCTCGGGGGCCTCGTCGCGGACGTCGTCCGTCTCTCCGCGGAGGGCACGCCCGGCGACGTCGCCCGGGCGCTCCTGCAAACGTGGCTCTTCCCGCTCCTCATCGCGGGGCTCCTCCTGATCGGGATCGGCGGACGGGTCCGGGCCTACGAGTCGATGATCCAGGGCGCGCGCGAGGGTCTCGACGTCGCCGCCCGGATCGTCCCCTACCTCGTCGCGATCCTCGTCGCGGCGGGGATGTTCCGCGCCTCGGGTGCGCTCGGGATCATCGTCTCTTGGCTCGATCCCCTGACCTCGCGGATGGGCGTGCCGGCCGAGGTCCTGCCGATGGCCCTCCTTCGCCCGCTCTCCGGCTCCGGGGCCTTCGGCCTGATGAGCGAGATCCTCGAGGCGCACGGTCCGGACTCGTTCATCGGGCTCCTCGCGAGCACGCTCCAGGGATCGACGGAGACGACCTTCTACGTGCTCGCCCTCTACCTCGGAGCGGCCGGCGTGCGGGACGGCCGGTACGCTTTGATTGCTTGCTTGACGGGGGACGTCGCCGGGTTCGTCGGCGCCGTCGTGGCCTGCCACTGGTTCTTCGGCTGAAGCGGGTGTCCGCGTCTCGCGACATCCAAACCGCGGTGGCATACGAAAGCTCTTCGAAATGCCACACGAAAGAGAGCCGCAGGTCCGACCCGTCTGGCTCGTCGCGCTCGAGCACGTCTCCATCGCCGCGGCCGCGGTGTTGCTCGTTCTGGAGGCAGCCGCCGTCGCGCGTGCAGTCGAGCCGGGCGATCTCGGATTGCTCGCGGCGGCCTTCCTCGCGGCGCTCCTGCTCGCGGATCTGGTCTCCGGCACGGTGCATTGGATCGGGGACACGTTCTTCGAGACCACGACCCCGATCCTCGGGCCCGCCTTCGTCGCGAACTTCCGCGAGCACCACCGCGATCCGCAGGCCATCGTCCGTCATGGGTTCGCCGAGAGAAACGGCGGCAACGCGCTCGCGATCGTGCTTCCGCTGCTTCTCGCGCGCATGGCGACGCCGCCCGAGGCGGGCCACACGGCGCTCGCCGCGCACGCCTTCCTCCTCTTCCTCACGATCGGATCGTGCGCGACGAACCAGATCCACATGTGGGCGCACACGAAGCGGGTCCCGCGCTTCGTCCGGTCGCTGCAGCGCGCGCGGCTCATCCTCTCGCCGGAGCACCACGATGGGCATCACCGCGGGGACTTTCGTCGCTGCTACTGCGTGACGACCGGCTGGCTCAATCCTGCCCTGGACGCTATGGCCTTCTGGGAGCGCAGCGAACGATGGCTGCGCGAGCGGTGGCCGAAGGATGGCGCGCGGCTTCCGGCGAAGGAGGCGCGGCGCGCCCAAGGTGGTTGAGCGGAGATCGATGCCGAACGCGAGGGCCCGGTGAGCAGCTCCACCTCTGCACTCGAGACCTGGTCGGGAGAGCGCGGAGATCTCGAGGCGAGGAGTGCCGCTTGCGTCGCCGACGCGATCCGCGCGCGCGTCGCGACGGCGGGACGCGTCGTCCTCGGTGTGGTCGGCGGCCGGAGCGTCGGCGGCATCTACGCGCATCTCGCGCGCACTCCGCTGCCGTGGGCGCAGGTCCACGTGTTTCTCGCGGACGAGCGGCTCGTTCCGGTCGACAGCCCCGAGAGCAACTTCAAGCTCGTGCGCGGTGATCTCCTGGCACCGCTTCTCGACTCCGGCGCGATGCCGCCAGGGAACGCGCATCCGTTCCCGCTCGACGAGTCGCGGCCCGACTGCGGCGTCGGCGCGTACGACGAAGCACTCCGAGCACTCGGCGGACGTCTCGACGTCGTCGTGCTGAGCGCCGGCGAGGACGGCCACACGGCCTCTCTCTTCCCGGACCACCCCTCGGTCCGTCTCGATGCGGACGGTTTCGTCCTCGTCGAGGGATCACCGAAGCCGCCGCCGCGCCGCGTGAGCGCTTCCCGACGACTCCTCGCCGCCGCGGATCTCGGCGTCCTCGTGTTCTTCGGCGAGGAGAAGCGCGAAGCTCTCGCGAAGCTCCGAAATCCGTCGATCGACGTGATCGGCTGCCCCTCGAAGGTGCTCACCTCGATGCGCCGAGGCGTCGTCGTCACGGACCTCGGCGCGTAGGGTCAGAACCCGAGGAACTTCTGGCGGAGAGTCGGGCTCGGCGTCGGCTCGACGATCGGAGCGCTCCGCTCCACCCGGTTCACGAGCACCCACTGCGAGCCGATGTTCGTGTAACCCGTGATGTGCAGCATCTCGTTCGGCTTCGCGGTGCGGATCTTCTCGAGGATGTCGTCTCCGCCGGCGAAGATGAAGTTCGGACGGATCGGCTGCACCTGCGCCACGATGTCGCCGCCGGTGGCCGGGCCCCCGTTCAGAACGATCACGTTCGTGAGCGCGAAGGGATGCAGGTTGCCCTCGCCGACGCGCACCTGGAACATCTGCCACGGGTGGATCTCTTCGCGTGTCGCATTGAGGAAGCCTTCGATCCGAACCTCGACGCGCTCCGCGATGCGGCCGATCCCGACCGTCGCTGCCAGCGCGATCAGCAACAGGGTCTTCATGCGTCGACTATAGACGCACGCCCACGCGTGGCCAAACGACGCGAGCCGAGACCCGACCCGAGCGCCAGGGGGCTCGCCTAACGCGACGCGTCAGTGGCGTCAAATCCGACCCGTTGCTTGACAGCCTTTCGGGGATCGGTTAGCCGTCTCCCGGTCGACGCCATTTCTTGCTTCGCAGCGTCGATTTTCGGTCGCACACGGGGGACGAGTGCACCGCGCTCGCAATCGAGGGGGGGATCGAAGCCACGCCCGTCGGGGTGGTGGTCGAGCTTCGTGCGAGAGCGTGTACATTCCGGAAGGAGTCGAGTTGGGATGCTGAAGGACGAGTCGGAGATCAGTCGTCAGGCACGCTGGCAGCGGAAGCATCGTGCGATGGGCCTGTGTGTCCTTTGCAGCCGCCCCGCCTTCAAGGGCTGGCGCTGCAAGAAGCACTACGAGCAGCACAAGATCACCATGCGCCTGCGCTATATCCCGAAGGTGCGTGGACGGTACAAGGTCGGAGGCACCTCGGCCGCGGAGTCCGGCGCCAAGCGAGGCGCGAAGAAGACCGCCACGGCAAAGCGCGCCACGACGGCGAAGAAGACGACCGCCAAGAAGCGGACGACTCGCGCCGCGACCGCCAAGAAGACGGGTCGGAGCAAGGCGACCGCCAAGAAGACGGGTCGGAGCAAGGCGACCGCCAAGGCGAGCGCGCGCACCACGGCGCGGAAGAAATCGAGCGCAGGCGGACGGTAGCCCGGGCCACGCGGTCCGGCGCCGCCGCTCGAGCGGCGGCGGCCGTCGGGCCCGGCCGGCCCCCGCGGGACTTCGCCCGGAGGGCATGCCCGCCGCCGATCGTCCGGCCACCCGGCCGTAAGAAGGCCCGAAACCCGGCGTCGATTGTCTCTCGATGGCGCTGGTTGGAGGCGTCCTCGCGGCTCCACTCCGGCTGCCCGGCCAGCGGCTCGCGAGCGGCCTCGGGGCGGTGGCGGTGAGGCGGGCGGGCGTACCGGGCACCGGGACGAAGGCTCGTCCTGCGTCCGCCGAGGACGGCGAGCGCGCTTTCCTGGCGCGCTGCTTGGCGAACGCCCCCGGGGTTCAGGAGGAGTTCCTCGAGCGCTACGCAGCTCTCGTCCGGTTCGCCATCGGCTCCGTGCTCCGCCAGCGAGGCGTCCGGCTCGAGCCCGAGGACCACGAGGACCTCTTCCAGGGCGTGGTCCTGTCGTTCTTCGACAAGGGCTGCCGCCGCCTCAAGATGTACGACGGTCGGAACCAGGCGTCCTTCGCGACCTTCGTCCGCGTCTGCGCGACCCGCCAGACCCTCGACTACCTCCGCCGCGCGAGCCGGCGCGCGATCGTCCTCGTCGAAGAGGCGGGCGACGACGCTCGCGCGGCCTCGGAGGACCTCGCCGATCCCGCCTCCGGCCCGGAGGAGACCACGGCGACGAGCGAGACGTTCGCGCGGCTTCGGGGCGTCGTCGCCGGGCTGCCCGCGCGCGAGCAGATGCTCGTCCGCCTGCACTTCGTGAACGGCCAGAGCATTCCCGAGGTCGCCCGCGTCCTCGGCATCAGCGACAACGCGGCGCACGTGCTGAAATCGCGGCTACGTGCCAAGCTACGGCAGCAGATGGGGCTCGAGAGCGATGACTGACCGGGAATCGCTCCTGCCGGATCGCTGGCGCGGGGCTCTGCGCGACGACGTGCCCGCGGAGGACCACCTCGAGGACGCCCGCCTCGCGCGTTACCTCGACGGCTCCGTCGCTCCCGAGGACCGCGAGTCGATCGAGAGCCACGTCGGCCGCTGCGCGCAGTGCGCGGAGGACCTCGCAGCGGCCGTTCGGGTCGAGGCCGACGCCGCCGCGCGCGCCGAGGTGCCACTCGTCGAGCTTCCGCGCATCGATCTGGCCCCCACGCGCGCGCGCGCGCCGCGGACGATCGGGCTCGGGACGGTCTTCAAGATCGCCGCCGGCCTCGTCCTCGTGATCGGCGCCGTGGTGGCCGGACGCGAGACGGGCCGCTTCGTCTCGTCGCAGCTCCAGCCGCTCGTCGTCGCGCGCCTCGGGGAGTGGAGCGGCCGGTTCGTGTCCGCGGATCGCGCCTCGCTCGTTCTGCTGCGCGGTCCCGGCATCGCGGTCAGCAACCTCGAGATCTCCGACGATCCGCGCTTCTCGGAGGAGCGCTTCGCCCGGTTCGAGCGTGCCGAGGTGCTCGCCGATCCGGGCGCGCTGCTCCGCGGCAAGCTCCGCGGGTCCGTCGTCCTGGAGCGCCCCTCCCTGCGGCTCGTGCGCGACCGCCTCGGAACCTGGAACGTCGAGACCCTGGGCCGCGACGGCGAAGAGTCGGTCTCCGTCGACGAGGCCGATCTCGATCGAGCGCGCGAGCAGGTGCGCCAGGCCTCGCGGGGAGAAATCGAAGAGCCTCCCGTGCAGATCTCCTCCGCGGACATCCGCAACGGCACGCTCGAGATCGAGGACCTCGGCGGCACCAAGAAGTCTCTCCGCCTGCAGGGCGTGAGCTTGACCTATCGCGGCAGCGACGGCGCAGCCGGTACGCTCGACCTCTCCGGTCAGGTGGGGAGCGCGGACGACCGCGTCGTCGTCCGGGGACGGATCGGCCCGTTCGACACGGCCGCGGACCCGACCTACCGCCTCTCCGAGGTCGAGCTCGCGCGCGTGCCCGTGCGCGACATCCCGGGCGCACCGGTCGCGGTCGAAGGCGACCTGAGCTTCACCGGTCACGTCACGGCGACGGGACGCTCGCTCGATGCCGTGATTCGCTCGGCGCGCGGCGCGGGCCGACTCGACGTCGAGCGGGGATCGATCGGCGGACGAAACCTCGCGGCGGACGTCCTCGCCCAGATCGAGCGCGCCGTCGAGCCGGCAGCCGGCGCGGGCAACCTCCTCGCCGTCGCCCGCGAGCGCGCCGACCTGGCGACCGTTCTCGCCGACGACGCGACGCGGTTCGAGCGCCTCGGCGGGTCGATGGACCTGCAGCCCGAGACGATGCGCTTCCGGTCGCTCGCGATCCAGACGAGCGTCTTTGCGGCGGATGCGAACGTCTCGCTCGATCTCGAGGGAGCGTTGGCCGCCACCGGCTCCGTCCGCCTCGCGCCCGAGCTCGGCGCGATCGTCGTCGCGGCCGTTCCGGAGCTCTCGGGGCTTCGCGACGCGAAGGGAGCGTTGGCGCTTCCCTTCCGTGCGTCGGGGACGTGGTCCTCCCTCGACCTCTCCGTCGACGTCGAACGCGTCGCGGCGCTTCTCGCGCCGCGGACGCCGGGTCCGTTCGCCGGGCTCGACCTCTTCCGCGCGCTCAGCGCGGGAGGAGCAGCAGCGCGCGATCCGCTTCGCGGTTGATCGAGCCGATGATCAGGAGATCACCGTTCGCGGTGACGTCCGCGATCGAGAGCTCGACGAGAGTTCCGCCGCCGACGCTCGCGCCGGTCTGGAGCACGTTCCCGAGACCGCCGCCGTTCCAGCGCAGGAGCGCCGTGCTGGTGATGCGGCGCGTGCCCTCCTCGATGAAGCCGAGCGTCGCGATGAACACGACGTCACCGTTGTCCGCGACGCGAATGTTCTCGATCTCGAGGATCGACTGCTGGTTGCCCTGCTCGTCCTCGCCCCCGAACGGCAGGCCAGCGTGCGCGATCAGCGTGATCTGGCCGTTCTCCCAAGCGCGGAGGCTCGTCAGCTCGCGTCCGGCAGCCGCGGAGTCGAAGTCGACCGTGTAGATCACGCGGTTCCGGCCGTCGATCGACTGCGCGCGGACGCCTGTCACCGGGTTGCCCTCGAAGGTCCCGCCCGGCGTCGACTCGATCGAGGTGAGCGTGCCGTTCGCGAAAAGGAGCACGCGCTCGCGATCGCGTGCACCGTCGCCGTCCTCGTCGAAGCCCCCGTCGACGGCGATCGCGCCGGACGACGAGATCCCGCGGGGCCGCGCCGTGAGGAGCGTGCCGAGGCCCGGGAAGACCTGACGGCGGTTCAGCAGGCCCTCGAACTCGCCCTGACGGATCCGTCCGACGAGCGGCTCGTTGCCACGGCCCGGAAGGCCGACGGCAACCTCCTGCCGCACGTTCGCCTGGAGGATCACCGAGGTCGGCGTCTGGCTCGTGAGCGCGTTCGGAACCACGACCTCCTGGACGGAGGTGCCGTTTCCGGCATGGATGCGCAGATCGCACTCGATGCGCTCGCTGCCGCCTGAAGTGTCGATCGTGCAGGGGCTCGTGCCGTCGCTGAACACGACGAGGCCGTCGTTCGTCACGCGGATCTCGCCGAGGATGCGGAAGCCCGGAAGGACCGACTGATCGCCCGTGCGCGCAAGGACGTGCGTCTGCGAGCCGTCGAAGTAGAAGAGCCCGTCCTCGTCGAGCGTGTCGCCGACCTCGAACGCGAACTGCCCCGTCTGCGACATCGAGAGGTTGCGGACGGTCGCGAGCGAGAGGCCGCCGGCGAGCGGATCATTCGGCAAGAGAACCGTCTCGACGTTCCCGTCCGGCCGGCGCACGAAGACGCCGTTCAGCGACGGCAGCCCCGGCTGCGAGGCGATGAACGCGATCGTCAGGTCCTGCGACATTCGTGCGGACTCGATCGTCGCGATCGTGAATCCTCCGGGGAGCACCTCTCCATCGCGAATCAGGGTTTCGAGGGTATCGGGTGTCGGCGGGGCATCGCTGCCACCACCGCAGGAAGCGAACGCAATGGCGAGGAGAGCCCCGCCTACGAGCCCGGCTCGCCGGGCGGAAATAAGCTCTTTCATGGACCTCACCTGTGTCCGGAAGGGTACGGCGACTTGCCGCTACTGGGCAAGCCACTTCCGTTCATGCAGAACCCATGGCGCTTGCCGCGGAGTCGGCGGCGCCGGAAGCGATCATTCGGCGCCGTGCGCGCGAAGCTCGGCCGGAGATTCCTCCACCAGGTGGCCGTCCTGCTCCACCCGGATGGCCGCGATGAAGTCGTAGCGCTGCCAGTAGAGGATCCGCTCTCGGGGACGGCTCGGCTCGCGCGAGGGCCGGCGGTAGATCCACTTCTCGTTGAACTCGACGCCGTTCTCCACCCGGAGGCGCGGCTCGTTGACGCTGCCGAGGGTCTCGTCGGGAGTCCCGAAGAGCTCGACGACCTCGTTGCGCCTGAGCGGACGCTCCGTCCCGTCGGAGACCGTTGTCGAAGTTGCGCTCGTCGCCACGTGCGAAAGGCCTCCTCAGACCTCGAACGACACGCCTTCGAGCGGGCAGCCGCGGTGCTCGACGTGCGCCTCGAACTCGCTCCGGAAGCGCCGGAGGAACCAGCCCGTGCCCCACGCGGCCGCGTCGGCGAGCGCGCAGATGGTGTGTCCTTCCATGAACTTCGCGACCTCGTCGATCGCCTCGAGATCGCGCTTCGTACCGTGCCCCGCTTCGAGCCCCTGCATCAGCTTGTGCAGCCAGCCCGTTCCTTCGCGGCACTGCGTGCACTGGCCGCACGACTCGTGGCGGAAGAAGCGCGCGATCACCATCGCCGCGCGCACCATGCAGGCGCGGTCGTCCATCACGATGATCGCGCCCGTGCCGAGGAGCGTTCCGGCCTTCTGCAGGGAGTCGTGGTCCATTGCCACCTGCATCGCCATCTCGGCCGTGAGGACCGGCATCGACACGCCGCCGGGGATCACCGCCTTGAGCGTGCGATTCGGATGGAGCCCGCCCGCGTGCTCGAAGATGATCTCGCGGAGCGGCGTGCCGAGCGGCAGCTCGAACGTCCCGGGCCGCACGACGTCGCCGCTGACCCCGAAGATCGTCGTGCCCGTGCTCTTCTCGGTCCCGATCCCTTTGAACCAGTCGGCGCCGCGCAGGACGATGTGCGGGACGTGCGACATCGTCTCGACGTTGTTGATCGTCGTCGGCTGCCGCCAGAGGCCCGAGACGGCGGGGAACGGCGGCCGCTTCCGCGGCTGGCCCTTCCGGCCCTCGAGCGACTCCATCAGGCCCGTCTCCTCGCCGCAGATGTAGGCGCCCGCGCCGCGGTGCACGAAGATGTCGAACGCGAGGTTCGTGCCGAGGATGTTCTTCCCGAGGTAGCCGGCCGAGCGCGCCTCGGCGATCGCCCGGTTCAGGTTCTCGAACGCGCTCCGGTACTCGCCGCGCATGTAGACGTACGCGGCGTCGATCTCGTTCGCGTACGCGGCGATGAGGAGCCCTTCGATCAGCTTGTGCGGGTTCCGCTCCAGGATCTGGCGGTCCTTGAACGTTCCCGGCTCGCTCTCGTCCGCGTTGCACGCGATGTAGCGCGGGCGACGTCCGTCCTTCGGCAGGAAGGTCCACTTCGTGCCCGTCGAGAAGCCCGCGCCACCGCGACCGCGGAGGCCCGAGCTCTTCACCTCGTCGACGATCTTCGCCGGCTCCATCTCGCGGAGCGCCTTCTCGGCGCCGCGATAGCCGTCGTGCGCGCGGTAGGTCTCGAGGCTCGACCAGTTCTGCCCTTCGGGCGGAAGGAGGAGAAGAACCTGCTCGGTCACGCGGCGGCTCCGTTTCCGGCAGCGCCGCCCGCCGACGTCGAGAAGCGTCCCCGCAGCCGATCGAGCATCGCGGGCAGCTCCTCGAGACGGACGTTCTCGAGATAGGCCTCGTTGTTCACCTGGATCACCGGCGCGGTACCGCACGAGCCGAGGCACTCTGCGCCCTCGAGCGAGAAGAGCCCGTCCTCGGTCACCTCTCCCGGCCGGATGTCGAGCAGCTCCTCGAGCCGCCGCATCATCCCGCGCGCGCCGCGCAGGCAGCAGGAGAGATTGACGCACACCTTCACGTGGCAGCGCCCGACCCGCTCGGAGTGGAACATCGAGTAGAAGGAGATCACCTCCCACACCTCGATCTCGCGGATCTCGAGCAGGACCGCGATCTCCGGCACCATCTCCGGGCGGATCCAGCCCTCGCACTCCTCCTGCACGAAGTGGAGAGCGCTCAGCAGCACGGCGCGCTTCTCCGGATACTTCGGGAACTCCGCGACGATGCGAGCTCGGACGGATTCGGGGAGCGCGGGCGCGCCGACCGCGGCTTCAGCGGTCACACTCGCCTCCGATCATGTTGATCATGTCGAACGTCGGGATCACGTCCGCGAGCATGCCGCCGACGACCATCCGCGGCATCGACTGCGTGTTCGAGAAGCTCGGCGAGCGAGCCCGACACTTGTACGGCTTTCCGGTGCCGTCGCTGACGAGGTAGAAGCCGAGCTCGCCGTTGCCACCCTCGACCGCCTGGTACACCTCGCCGACCGGCGGCACGGGCCCCTCGGTCACGAGCTTGAACTGCGCAATCAGCTCTTCCATCCGGTTGAAAACGCGGCCCTTCGGCGGAAGTCGGAAGCGCGTGTCGTCGACGTCGACCGGACCGGATGGCAGATCGACGAGGCACTGCTCGATCATGCGGGCGCTCTGGCGGATCTCCTCGCAGCGGATGAGGAAGCGATCCATGTTGTCGCTCGCCTCACCTACGGGGACGTCGAAGTCGAGCCGGTCGTACACGAGGTACGGCTGCACGCGGCGGAGATCGTAGGGCACGCCGCTCGCGCGCAGCAGCGGCCCGGTCACGCCGAGCGCGATCAGCTCCTCTCTCGAGAGGTGGCCCGTTCCCTCCATGCGCTCGCGGAAGATCGGGTTCGCCAGGAGGAGGTCCTCGAAGTCCTTCTGCAAGCGCGCGACGTCGGCGAGCTTCTGCCGGACGAGCGACGGGAACTCCGGCTCGACGTCTCCCGAGAGGCCGCCGATCCGGACGTAGTTGCAGGTCACGCGCGCGCCGCACATCGAGTCGAGGATGTCCCACGCGCTCTCGCGCGCCTCGACCGCGTAGAGGAAGGCCGTGAACGCGCCGAGCTCGAGCGCGCACGCGCCGAGGCACGTCAGGTGATCGCCGATCCGCGAAGCCTCGCTCGCGATCACGCGCAGGTACTTGCAGCGGTCGGGGACGTCGATCCCGAGAAGCTTCTCGCAGGCGAGCGCGTAGCCGACGTTGTTGATCATCGGCGAGACGTAATTCAGCCGGTCCGTGTACGGGAACGCCTGGTAGTAGAGTCCGCTCTCGCACTCCTTCTCGAAGCCGCGATGGAGGTAGCCGACCTCGACCTCGGCGCTGAGGACCGTCTCGCCGTCGAGCTTCAAATTCAATCGGACCGTCCCGTGCGTCGCCGGGTGGGACGGCCCCATCTTCATCTCGAAGGGCTCGACCGGGATCTCGATGAGATCCGCTTCGCCCTGCGCTTGCGCCGTTTGCTCCGCCATCTCGCTTCCCGTCGCCTAGCGCTCTTCGCCCGAGCTCCCGGGCGCGCCCGGACCGATCAGCGGCTGGCGCTTCTCCTTCGGGTAGTCCTTGCGCAGCGGATGCCCCTCGAACTCCTCGTACAGGTAGATCCGGCGCAGGTCCGGGTGTCCGTCGAAGCGGATCCCGTAGAGGTCCCACGTCTCGCGCTCGAGCCAGTTCGCACCGGACCAGACGGGCACGACGCTGGGCACGACCGGGTCGTCCTCTTCCACTGGCACCTTGATACGGACGCGGTGGTTCTTCTCGATCGAGTAGAGATGGTAGACGACCTCGAAGCGCGGCTTCCGCCCGAGGTAGTCGACGGCGGTCACGTCGACGAGCATGTCGAACGCGGCTTCCGGATCGTCGCGCAGGAACGTCAGCACCGCGACGCTCGAGGCGCGGTCGACGATCGCGGTCGCGTCGCCGCGAAACGCGTGCGTCGAGAGGACCGCTTCGCCGAACCGCTCGCGCAAGCTCCGGAGGAGCGGCGTCTCCTCGGAGGCCGCCGCGGCGGCGCCGTCGCCCGGCGGTGCGGTCGTTGCGTCCGGCGTGCTCACTCGCGACCCTCGTTTTCGGTGGCGATCGGGTTCGGCGGAACGCGCTCCCGATCGTACTCCCGGCGGATGTGCGAAAGCCGCCGCGAGAGGTCGTCGACGGGGACGAGGAGATCCTTCTTGTGCCAGAGCGTACCCTCTCGGCTGAACGCGGAGATCTCGACGCGATCGCTCATCACGATCGCCTCCTCCGGGCACGCTTCCTCGCAGAGGCCGCAGTACATGCAGCGACCCATGTCGATGTCGAAGACGCGCGGGTAGCGCTCGATCGCGTCCTCCGTCTCGCCCGGCACGATGTAGATGCAGTCCACCGGGCACGCCCACTCGCAGAGGCCGCAGGCGACGCAGCGCTCCTTGCCGCTGTCCATCTCGACGAGGACCGGCATGCCGCGGAACGCGGGCGGCTTCACGAGGTCCTGCTCGGGGTACATCACCGTCGCGATGGTCGGCTTTCCGACGATCCAGCCCCAGAGGTTCCGGAAGAAGTGTCGGCTCGTCACGCGGAGCCCGGTCAGGATCGCGCGCGCGGCGAAGGGA
>VGTG01000149.1 GCA_016874795.1 Deltaproteobacteria bacterium
CCGCGGATCTGGCGAGCCGCGGCGATACCGCGACGGCGCGCGCTCTCCGCGCAGTGCTGTCACGCGGCGAGAAGCCGCGCCGCGCGCGCACGCGCGCGAGCGCCGCGCGAGCCGCCTCTGCGGCGTCCGCGTCGCCCGTCTCGTGAAGACCGGCTTCGTCGTCCTCGCGCTCGGCTTCGGCCTGCTCTTCGCCTTCGCCGTGCCGCCGGGGCAGATCCCCGACGAGCCCGTGCATTTCATCCACGCGTACCATCTCTCCGAAGGCGGCGTTCGCTTCGGTCGCGCGCCCGATGGCGAGCGCGGCGTCCAGGTGCCGCGCGAGGTCGCGTCTTTCCGTCGACGCTTCGATCCGGACTTCTTCCGCCGCGGCGTCGACAAGATGTCGCCCGCGGAGCTGCGCGCCCGCCTCGGCGACGAGCCGCCGTCGGACGAGCGAGTCTTTCTCGGCTCGTATGCGAGCTACAGCCCGCTGACGTACGCGCCGCAGGTCGCCGGCATCGTCGTGGCACGCTCGCTTGGCTTCTCCGTCGCGGACATCTTCTACGCGGGCCGTATCGCGGCACTCCTCTTCTGGATCGCGTGCCTCGTTTCGGCGATCCATCTGCTGCCGCTGTTTCGCCGTGTCTACTGGGTGATCGGGCTCTTGCCGATGTCACTCTTCCTCGCGGCTTCGTACTCGGCCGACGTCGTGACGGGCGGGCTCGCGCTGCTTCTCGTCGCGGCCGTCCTGCGATTGGCGTTCGACCGCGAGGCACGCTTCGACGGGCGGGCCGTGGCGTTCCTCGCGGCTCTCGCGACGGCCCTCTCGTTCACGAAGCTCGTCTACGTTCCGCTCGCGCTGCTCGTCCTCGCGATTCCCGCTGGTAAGGCGGCTTCGCGGCGCGAGTACGCACGAGGCGTCGCTTTCGTCTTCGGGATGCCGCTCGTCACGAGCGCTCTCGCGCTCGCGGTCGCCCCGGACGTCTTCCATCCGATGCTCCATTCGCCGGCTCTTCCCGCGATGCCGCGCGTCCCGGGCGCGCTCGTCCGCGAGCCGCTTCGCTTCGCGGCGGAGCTGCTGCACACGACCTGGGTCGAGTGCTGGCACTACGTCCGGATGATGGTCGGCCGGTTCGGCTGGCTCGACTCGGGGCTGCCGAGCTGGGCGGTGTGGACGTACTTCCTCTCGCTTCTCGGGCTCGCGATCGTCGATCACCCGCGCGGGCTTTCGCCGTCGCGCGCGCAGCGTCTCCTCGCCGTCTCGCTCTTCGTCGCGATCTACGTCGCGATCCAGGCGACGGCGTGGGTGCGGTGGACGCGCCTCGCGGAGCCCGTGATCGTCGGCTTCCAGGGCCGCTATCTCTTGCCGGCGCTGCCCGCGGCGCTTCTCTCCCTTCCGATCGCCGGCGCTGCACCGAGCCCGCGTGCGTGGCGATGGATCCACGCGCTGCTGATCGTGACGTCGACGGTCGGGCTCGTCGCCGCCGTCGCGACGATCCTCGAGCGCTACTACGGCCTGCACGCGGCGCTCTCGACGGTCGGGCTCCAGCCGCTCGTCGAGGGCGGGCTCTTCGCGCCGGCTTCTCCCTGACGTCGAAGGCGGCTCAGGGCACCGGCACGACGGCCGGCATCTCCACCTGGCGCAGCTCGACGCCGGTGTGCCGCACGATGTCCTCGACCGTCTCGAGCTTGTACGGCCGCTCGTAGTAGATCGTGCGGATGCCCGTGTTCACGAGCGTCTTCGCGCAGTGGATGCACGGCGAGTGCGTGATGTAGATCGCCGCGTCCCGGATCGACGTGCCGTTCCGCGCCGCCTGCGCGATCGCGTTGATCTCGGCGTGGATCGTGCGGTAGCAGTTCTCCTCGGTGCCGCCGAACGGGGTCTCCGAGCGGTAGACCAGGCAGCCGACTTCCGTGCAGTGCGGCATCCCCGAAGGCGCGCCGTTGTAGCCCGAAGCGAGGATGCTCTTGTCGCGCACGATCACTGCGCCGACCTTCGCACGGAGGCAGGTGGAGCGCTCGGCGACCTGGCGGGTGATCGTGAGGAAGTACTGATCCCAGCTCAGCCGGTCGGTCACGCCCGGCCCGATACAATACGCGCGCTCGAAAGAAAATGCGGCGGTCAGCTGTGGCGCGAAAGCTCCGCGCGCGTAGCGCGCGGCCCAAGCGAAGCGAGCGCGGGAGTGGCGCCCCGGGCGGCTTTGCCGCCTGGGCGAGGGGCGCGTGCCCCTCGTTGTACTAAATGCTCTGCAGGGGGCCGGCGTCGTGCTCTTGGCCGCCGCGCTCCCAGCGATCCCACGGCGGCGCCGAGTGCGGCTCGCTGGGCATCGCGGGCACCGACACCTCCGCTTCCTCCGGGCCGATCACAGAGAGGGGCACCGGCATGAACGTGAGGAAGAACATCGCGATCGTCGCCCAGGCAGCGAGGCGGCGCGGGCGATCGAGCGGCGTGTCCGGATCGACCGTGTCCGGATGGTCGACGCGCAGCACGAACGCGAGCATCAGCGCCCAGAGGAACCAACCCTCCCACCCGTAGAAACCCATCACGAGGACGACGGCGAGGAAGAGCCGCGCGATCGTGCGGTGCGCACGTCCGAAGAGCGCGTACACCACGTGTCCGCCGTCGAGCTGGCCGACCGGCAGCAGGTTCAGGAAGGTGACGAAGAGGCCGAACCAGCCCGCGAGCGCGATCGGGTGCAGGAGGATCGTGACGGCATCCGGATCGACGCCGAGGACGATGCGGCTCAGGAGGTCGAAGAGGATCGAGTTGCCGAGGGTGAGCCCGACGCTCAGGTCGTGCTCGAGCGGCCGCACCTCCGAGAGCGCGAGCCCGATCACGACCGCGGGCACGGCGATCACCATTCCCGCCCACGGTCCCGCCGCGCCGACGTCGAAGAGCGCGCGTCGCGTGCGCGGCATGCCCTGCATCCGGATGAACGCTCCGAAGGTGCCGACGAGGAGCGGTGGACCGGGAATGAAGTAGGGCAGCGTCGTCGGGATGCCGTGCAGCGACGCGAGCGCGTAGTGCCCAAACTCGTGGCAGAGGAGGATCAGCAGGAGCGGCACCGAGAACCACAGTCCTTGCGTCATCTCCCACGGGTTGCTGAAGGGATCGACGCCGGCGTGCATCGCGCCCGCCATCGTCGTGGTCACGAGCGTCGCCAAGAAAAGAATCAGGTTCAGCACGGGACGGCGCCGATGCCGCGGTCTCGCGTAATCGAGAGCACGAGACGCTTGCGGCAGCGCGTTCAGGGGCAGGGCGCGGTCTTCCATGGATCGTCCCGAGGTTCCTCCGACGATACCGACTTCCGAGAGACTACGGAAACGTTACTTTCCGCGTGATCCCCGGTCGGGTGACCGGTCGAAACGCGAGGCTCATCGGTTTCGCACGGGTCGCGCCCATTGCGCCTGCGAACGCACAGCCGTAGTCTCCCGTGTCGGAGGTGCGGACGATGGGACGCTACGAAGGATATGAAGCGCTTCGCGTGCACCTTTCCCACGGCGTCGCGTGGGTGACGATCGACCATCCGCCGATCAACCTCCTCGACGTGCCGCTCTTCCTGGAGCTCGCGCGCGTCGTCGAGGAGCTCGAGAAGGACGACCGCGTTCGCGTGATCGTGTTCCAGAGCGCGGACCAGGAGTTCTTCATCGCGCACGCGGACGTCAACTGGATCCTCTCGCTGCCCGAAGAGGTCGGCGCTCCGGCGACGGAGCCGAACCCGTTCGTACAGCTCCTCGAGCGCGTGCGCCGCATGCCGAAGGTGACGATCGGCGCGATCGCGGGCATCGCGCGTGGCGGCGGCTCCGAGCTCCTGCTCTCGCTCGACATGCGGTTCGCGGCGCGGAGCGCGCGCTTGAGCCAGCCCGAGGTCGCGCTCGGCATCATTCCCGGAGGCGGCGGCACGCAGCGGCTCGCGCAGCTCGTCGGTCGCGCGCGCGCGCTCGAGATCGTGCTCGGGTGCGGCGACATCCACGCCGAGGAGGCGGCGGCGATCGGCTACGTGAACCGCGTCGTGTCCGACGACGAGGTGCTCGCGTTCGTGCGCAGCTTCGCCGAGAAGGTCGCCTCGATGTCGCCCGATGCCATCCGGCTCGCGAAGGAGGCCGTCGACGCGGCGTTGCCCGAGGTCGCGCCGGGGCTCGTCGCCGAGGCGAACCTGTTCCAGCAGTCGGTCGCTCTCCCGGCCTCGCGCGCGAGCATGCGCGCGTTCCTCGAAGCGGGCGGGCAGACGCGCGAGGTCGAGCTCCGTCTGGGCTCGCGTCTCCCGGACATGGCGCGGCCGCCGCTCGCGCGCGCGCAGGGCGCGAAGCGCTGAAGCCGACGCCGATCGATCGACTCGTCCGGCGGCTCGAGCTCGAGGCGCTCGATCGCGATCTCTTCCTCGGCGATCCCGGACGCGGCGAGGGCCGGCTCTTCGGCGGTCTCGTCGCGGCGCAGGCGACCGTCGCGGCGGGGCGCACCGCGCCGCCGGGGAGCGATCTGCACTCGCTGCACGCGTACTTCCTGCGCCCGGGGCGGTACGGGCGTCCGATTCGATTCGTCACGGACCGCATTCGCGACGGACGCACGTACACGACGCGGCGGGTCGTCGCGCTGCAGAACGGCGAGGCGATCTTCAACCTCGACGCGAGCTTCACGCGCTTCGAGGAGGGCATCTCGCACCAGGACCCGATGCCGGACGTTCCGCCGCCGGAGAGCTGTCCCGACTGGGAGGACCTCCGCGAGAAGCGCCTCGGCGAGCGCGGCGGCGAGGTCGCGCTCGAGGTGCGCGCTTGCGAGCCCGACGAGGAGTTCCGTCCCGGCGTGCCGCGCGTCGCGCGACGTCGCATCTGGATCCGGCCTCGCGGCGTCGTCCCCGACGATCCGATCCTGCACGCCGCGATGTTCGTCTACGCGAGCGATCGTACGCTGCTCAGCACCGCCGGTCTTCCGCACGGGCTCGTGATGGGACGGACGCGCAACGCGAGCCTCGATCACGCGGTCCACCTGCATCGCGCGGAGCGCTTCGACGGCTGGATCCTCTATGCGGCGGAAAGCCCCGTCGCCCACGGCGCGCGCGGTCTGACGCTCGGTGCGATGTACTCCCAGGCCGGCGTGCGGATCGCCTCGGTGACGCAGGAGGGTTTGATCCGCGTGCCGACCTTTACAGAAGCGGTCGAACCTGGAAGGGAGCCTTGACGACCGCGGAGGTCTCCGATGCGAACTTTTCGGCTTCGGCCAGCACGTCTTGCCGCGTGTCTGGCGGTCTTTCTGATCGCGCACGGTTTCGGTGCGCCGCCGTCTTCGGCGGACGAGACTTGCATGTCGCCGTACATGGCGAAGATCGTCGGGTAGGAGGACTACGTCTACGTCTGGACGCTCGGCATGCCCGGCGTCGGCGACGAGCAGGACAAGCTCGTCACGGTCGACGTCCACCCCGGCTCGCCGACGTACGGAAAGGTCATCGGCACGCTCAGCGTCGGCGGCCGGAACGAGGCGCATCACTCCGGCCTCACGGACGACCGCCGCTATCTCTGGGCGTCCGGCATCGACACGTCGAAGATCTTCATCTTCGACGTCCACACCGATCCCGCGAAGCCGAAGCTCCACGCGACGATCGACGACTTCGTCGCGAAGAGCGGCGGCGTCGTCGGGCCGCACACGCTCTACGCGCTGCCCGGGCGCATGCTCCTCACCGGGCTCTCGAACAACCAGGATCACGGCGGCAAGACCGCGATGGTCGAGTACACGAACGACGGCAAGTACGTCGCGACGCACTGGATGCCCGTCGACGGCGACCTGCGCGGCGCCGAGAAAGCCGGCCAGTTCGCGGACGGCTACGGGTACGACGTGCGCGCTCTGCCGCGGCGAAACG
Organism: Deltaproteobacteria bacterium; assembly: GCA_016874795.1. Lineage (GTDB taxonomy): Bacteria > Desulfobacterota > Binatia > UBA12015 > UBA12015 > VGTG01. Next base: position 5,835 of record VGTG01000149.1, read on the forward strand.
TCCTCGTGAGCTCGTCGTTCACCGGCTGGAACAACTACATGATGAACCTCGGCAAGCTGCTCGCCGATCCGGAGGCGATGAAGCGTTTCGGCAACACCGTCGTCATCTGGGACTTGCACACGAAGAAGCCGAAGAAGGTGCTCGACGTCCCGGGCGCGCCGCTCGAGATCCGCTGCGCCTGGGGCGCGCGCCACGACTACTGCTTCACGAGCACCGCGCTCACGTCGAAGATCTGGCTGATCTACGCCGATGCGGAAGGCGACTGGCAGGCGAAGGCCGTTTCGGACATCGGCGACCCCAGCAAGGTGCCGCTGCCGGTCGACATCTCGATCTCCGCCGACGACTCGCTCCTCTGGGTGGACACGTGGAGCGACGGCAAGACGCGGCTCTTCGACGTCTCCGATCCGCATCGCCCGAAGCAGATCTACGAGAAGAAGATCGGCGAGCAGGTGAACATGGCCTCGCAGAGCTGGGACGGAAAGCGGATCTACTTCACGTCCTCGCTGCTGGCGAACTGGGACAAGACCGAGCCGGCGGGCGGCGACCTCCAGTTCTTCAAGGGATACGAGTTCGACGGCAAGGAGCTCGAGGAGAAGTTTGCGATCGACTTCGTGAAGGAGAAGCTCGGTGCACCGCACCAGATGCGCTTCGGGGCGAAAGCCCTCTACTCGCGTCTGCCGGTCCGGCCGCGGGAGCGGCTCGCTCGGGCGAGCTGACCTCGCAACGGTCCTGCGAAGCTTCGCTCGCACGTGGATCGCGATCGCGATCGCGGCTGCGGCCGGCTCCGCGGCTCCGGCCGCGGCCGTCGCACCGGAGAAGCCCGTTCTCGCGCCGGGTTGGCAGCGGCTCGACTACGAAGCACCCGAGGCGGGGACGTACGAGCTGCCGCCGCTGGGTCCGGCCGCGGATGGCGACGTGCTCGACGAGACCGGCCGCGCGAAGCGCCTGCACGACGTGCTCGGCGACGCCGTCGTCGTGCTCGGCTTCGTCTACACGTCGTGTCCCGACATCAACGGCTGCCCGCTCGCGAACCACGTGCTGCAGCGCGTGCAGAGTCGTCTTCTCGAGGACGCGGGTCTCGGGGCGCAGGTGCGACTCGTCTCGCTGAGCTTCGATCCGATCCACGATCGCCCCGAGGTGATGCGAAGCCTCGGCGAGAGCTTCGCGAAGCCCGGTGCGGACTGGCGCTTGCTGACGACCGTGTCGGACGACGCTCTCGCGCCGATCCTCGAGGCCTACGGACAGTCGATCCAGCGCGAGTACGACGCGGGAGGCCGCCCGCTCGGCACGATCTCGCATCTCCTGCGCGTGTTCCTGATCGATCGCGAGAAGCGGATCCGGAACGTCTACAGCAGCGCGCTGCTGCACGCGGACACGGTGTGGAGCGACGTCCGGACGATCCTCGCGGAGAGTGCGCCTTCGCGGCCGGAGCCCGCGCAGCCGAGAGAGGATCCGGCGCGGCTCTCGTTTCCCGCGGAGCCGCCGCTCGGCCTGCCGGAGATGCACATCCCTCCCGGGGCGGAGCCGACGCCCGAGCGGATCGCCCTCGGACGGAAGCTCTTCTTCGATCGCCGTCTCTCGCGCAACGCGACCATTTCGTGCGCGCTCTGTCACGTCCCTGCACAGGGCTTCACGAGCAACGCGATGGCGACCTCGATCGGCATCGAGGGCAGGACGGTGCGGCGGAATGCGCCGTCGCTCTACAACGCCGCGTACGCCGAGCGTTTGTTCCATGACGGGCGCGAGTCCTCTCTCGAGGAGCAGGTGTGGTCGCCGCTTCTCGCCGCCGACGAGATGGGGAATCCCTCCGTCCAAGAGCTTCTCGATCGGCTTGGCACGCTTCGTGACTACGACGGTCTCTTCGAGGCGGCGTTCGAAGGCAGCGGACCGACGCGGGACCACGTCGGCGTCGCGCTCGCGAGCTTCGAGCGAACGCTCGTTTCGGGAAGCAGCCCCTTCGATCGCTGGCGTTTCGGTGGCGAGGCGAAGGCGCTTTCGCCGGCCGCGCAGCGCGGCGCGGCTCTGTTCGAGGGGAAGGCCGGCTGCGTCGCGTGCCATGCGATCGGCGAGCAGACCGCGCTCTTCACGGACCACGCGTTGCACGATACCGGCGTGGGCTTTCGCCGCGCGGCAGCTCCGACCACGGCCGACGTCGAGATCGAGTACGCGCCGGGATCACGGCTGCGCATCGATGCCGCGGTCGTATCCGCGGCGCGCGAGCCGCCTCGGCCCGACTTCGGGCTGGAGGAGATCTCGGGTCGTCCCGAGGATCGCTGGAAGTACAGAACGCCGAGCCTCCGCAACGTCGCGCTCACCGCGCCGTACATGCACGACGGCTCGGTCCGGACGCTTCCCGAGGTCGTCGAGTATTACGACGGCGGCGGTGCCGCGCACGCGCTCCTCGACGCGAGGATCCGGCCCTTGGGTCTCCGTACAGGGGAGAAGGAAGACCTCGTCGCGTTCCTCGAGTCGCTCACGGGCGACGACATCGAAGCACTCGTCGAGATGGCCGAAGCAACGCCGATCGGTGACACGACTTCACGATCGTCGCCTTGACTGGACCGTGTGAGCCCGGCTAATCCGGACCGTCACCACCTGCCCCCCGGCAGGAGAAGGGTGAAGGGTCTTGCCGTGAACCGAACTTTGCTCCTCGCCGCCATTGCACTCCTCGGCTCCGTCGCCGTCTCCGAAGCTCAGCTCACCGTCGCGTCGCACAGCCCGACGTTGAACCAGACGGTCGCGACGACCTCGAGCGTCTCCGTGACGTTCGATCGCGCCCTGAAGACGTCGACCGTCACTGCGGACACCTTTCGCGTGTTCGGCCGCGGCAGCGGCACCGCGAGCGGAGCTCTCGTCTTCTCGAACGGGAACCAGACCGTCACGCTGACGCCGAACGATCCGTTCACCGCGGGCGAGTTCGTCTTCGTGAACCTCTCGGAGGACATCGAGGGCGCGGACGACTCCACGCTCCGCACCGAGGGCTACGCGTTCCAGTTCACGACGGCGACGGCCGCCGCCAGCGCGACGTTCCAGGAGATCGACACCTTCTCGAACCGGACGAGCTCCAGCGGTACGCGCATCTACGGCGCGTCCGCGACGGATCTGAACAACGACGAGTACCTCGACCTCGCGACGATCAACGAGGACAGCGCGGACGTGCGCGTGTTCTTGAGCCTCGCCGACGGGAGCGGCCTCTACGGCCCGATGCTGCCGCCGGAGCCGATCGGCGTCGAGTCGAGCCCGAACGAGCCGGCCGACTTCGACAACGACGGCCTTACGGACATCTGCAGCGCCGCCGCGAGCGACGACGTGATCAACGTCCTCCTCGGCGCCGGCGACGGCACCTTCTCCTCGAACCAGGAGATCGACGTCGGGAACGCGCCGCACGGCATCGCGCCGCTCGACGTGGACGGCGACGGCGATCTCGACATCGTCAACGCGAACGTCGACGAGAACGAGCTCTCGTTGATGATCAACGACGGGAACGGCGTCTTCGGCAGCCCGACGCTCTTCGAAGGCGGCGTCAGCGGCGAGTACGGCTTGACGCAGGCCGACATGAACGGCGACGGGATCACCGACCTCGTCGTCGCGGGCCGGAACGGCTCCGAGATCGTCACGCAGCTCGGAAACGGCGACGGGACGTTCACGGCCGCGGGAGCCGCGCAGTCGACCGGCGGCTTTACGTGGGTCGTGGTGGTCGGCGACGTCGACGGCGACCTGATCCTCGACGCGGTGACGGCGAACGACGGCACGGGCAACATCGGTGTCCTGATCGGCATCGGAGACGGGACGTTCGAGGACGTCGAGACCATCCCCGTCGGCTCGCACGTTCCGTCCGTCGACCTCGGAGATCTCGACGGGGACGGCGACCTCGACATGGTCGTCTCGAGCTTCGGCGGCGGCTTCTGGCGCCGTTACGAGAACGACGGGACGGGCTCGTTCACGGCGGTCGAGACGATCACTGCTCCGGCGAACCCCTCCTGCTCGATCCTCCTCGACTTCGACAACGACGGCGACCTCGACATGGCGCTCACCGACGAGATCGCGGACGTCGTCATCCTGATGGAGAACGACGGCGGCCTCGAGAGCGGCTGCAGCCCGGCGCCGGAAGCGTGCCGGGAGCCGACGCGTCGTGGCGCCGCGAAGCTGACGCTGATCGACAAGGCGGGCGAGAAGGACAAGCTCACCTGGAGCTACTCCAAGGGTGAGGCGACGAGCGCCGCCGACTTCGGCGATCCGCTCTCGACCGACGGCTACGATCTCTGCCTCTACGAGAACGGCGTCCTCGTCGAGGGATGGAACGTCCCTGCGGCCGGAACGTGCGACGGACGTCCGTGCTGGAAGCTGAAGGGCGACGACTTCCTCTACAAGGACAAGGAGCTGACGCCCGACGGCATCGACTCGCTCAAGCTGACGCCGGGTGAGGACGACGGGGACACGAAGATCAAGGCGATCGGCAAGGGCACGCGGCTCGACATGCCGGACCTCGGCGACCTCGGCGGAACGCTCGAGCTGCAGCTCCAGAAGTCGGCCGGCGGCGTCTGCTGGGGTTCGAGCTTCACGGCGCCGTTCCTGAAGAACGACGGGTCCGTGCTGAAGGCGATCTCCGATGAGCCCGATACCGAGACGCCGGATCCGAGCTTCGCGGAGATCCAGTCGCTGGTCTTCGATGCGGAGTGCTCCGGCTGCCACGGCGGGAGCGGCGGCCTCGGCGGGCTCGGCGACTGCAACACCGCGTACGCGAGCCTCGTCGGCGTCGCGAGCACGGAGCACACCTCGATGAACCGCGTCGAGCCCGGCGATCCGGTCAACAGCTGGCTGATGCACAAGCTCGACGGAACGCAGGACTGGTGGATCGGCGAGTGCTCGGGCGGCTTCTGCGGCCAGCAGATGCCGCTCGGCGGACCGTTCCTGAGCCTCGCGACGAGGGACGCCATTCGCTCCTGGATCACGAACGGCGCGGTGAACGACTGTCCGTGACGATTCCCGTGGTCTCCTCGTGGCTCGCCTGGAGTACGCGCCAGGCGGCCACGGGGCTCCGGTGCGTCGCGGATCTGGTGGAGAGCCTCGCGGAGGGGCTCGACGGGACGCCGGCGCGCCCGCTGCACGAGGCCGAGGCGGAGGCCGCGCCGAACCTCTTCGAGGACGTTCCGCGGCCGGTCGAGAAGCCGCGTGTCCGGCGTGAGGACGATCCCCGCTTCGCCGAAGACGATTCACGACCGCTCTCGGGAACGCGAGAGCGCATCGCCTCGACCCTCGACCGCGCACGCGAGCGCTACGAAGCGACTCTCGCGGCCGGGTCCGATCCGACGACGAAAAGGAGGAACTCGTGAAGCTCCACACAGGTATGGGTCCGAATCCGCGCACCGTGCGCATGTTCATCGCCGAGAAGGGCATCGACGTCCCGCTCGTGCAGGTCGATCTGATGTCGGGCGAGAACCGCCGCGCGCCGTTCACGGAGAAGAATCCCGCAGGGCAGCTGCCCTGCCTCGAGCTCGACGACGGCAGCTACGTCTCGGAGATCACCGTGATCTGCGAGTACCTCGAGGAGAAGCATCCGAAGCCCGCTCTCATCGGTTCGACGCCGGAAGAGCGCGCCGAGACGCGCATGTGGACGCGCCGCATCGACCTCAACATCGTCGAGCCGATGGCGAACGGCTTCCGCTTCGCGGAGGGGCTGCCGCTCTTCAAGGATCGGATTCGGACGATTCCGCAGGCGGCGGACGATCTGAAGGCGACGGCGCGGGAGAAGCTCGTTTGGCTCGACGGTCTCTGTCGGGGCGGCGAGTTCATCTGCGGGAAGCGCTTCACGCTCGCGGACGTGTTCCTGTTCGCGTTCCTCGACTTCGGCGCGGCCGTCGGGCAGACGCTCGACCCGAGCTTGAAGTGGCTGCCGGGATGGTTCGCACGCGTCGCCGCGCGCCCGAGCGCGGCTGCGACCAAATGAGCTGCGGAGCGATCGTCTCTACAACCTGTAGCTGATCTCTGCTCCGAACGTCCGCGGCGGGGCGAAAGCGCGCGTCAACACGCCGAAGGTCGAGACGATCGGCGTCGCGTCGACGAAGTACTCGCTGTCGAGCAGGTTCTTCGCCCAGAGCGCGACCTGCGCGCGGTCGTCGAAGAAGTCGTACGAGAGGCGTGCGTTCAGCAGGTTGAACCCGGGCTGCGTGCCCTGCGGAACCTCGGGGCCGAGCCAGAGCACCTTGCTCTGGTAGCCCCACTCGAGCCTCGGCGTGAGCCAGCCCGCCATCGGTGCATCCGCATCGAGCCCGAGCGGGAACGAGTACTGGACGCCGATGAACGTCTGCCACTTCGGAACGAAGAGGAACGGCTCGCCGGAGCGGTCGATCGTCGAGCCGTCGAAGTCGCTGAGAGCGTCGGGCCAGGAATCGTAGACCCCGTCGACGAGGCCGACGTTCCCGGTCGCCAGCAAGCCGTCGATCGGGTTCGTGTTCAGCTCGATCTCGAAGCCCTTCGTCGTCGCCTCCGCTGCGTTCAGCGTCAGACGCTCGATGTTCGGCACGCCGTCGCCGTCCGGGTCGCCGATGTCGCGCACGCTCGTCTGCTGGATGTCGTCGTACTTGCCGAGATAGAAGGCGAGGTTCAGCGTCGCGAGGTCTTCCCACGCGATCGTCTTCACGCCGATCTCGAAGTTGTTCAGCGTCTCCGGCTCGAACGAGAAGGCGACGCCCTGACCGGCGCCCGAGCGGCTCGTGACGACGCCGTTGAAGCCGCCGCCCTTGAAGCCCTGCGAGTAGGTGAAGTAGGCCATCAGGTACTCGACGGGCGTGTTTGCGAACCAGTCCTCGGGCGCGATCAGCGCGATGCTCGCCATCGGCGTCCACGCGGGGAAGACCTCGTCCCCGCTCTCGTCCGCGAAGACGTCGCCGTCGCGCGGATCGGTCTGCACGAACGTCAGCCCCTTCTTGTCCTGCGTGTAGCGGAGGCCCGCCGTGAGGCTCGCCCAGTCCGTCACGTCCCAGGTCGCCTGACCGTAGAGCGCCCAGGTCCAGTTCGAGATGTCGGTCGCTCCGTTCGTGATCTGGTTCAGACCCGGCGTTCCGGGCTGCGGCGGCAGCACCCAGGTCGTGCGCGCGTCCGTCGCCGTCTCCCAGAACCCGAACGCGCCGGTCACGAACTCGATCTGCCCGTCGAGGCCGGTCGCGTTGAGCTGCACCTCCTCGCTGATCTGACGCTGGAAGCCGGGCGTCCCGTCGAGGACGTTGCCTCCACCCGTCCCCGAGATCTGCACGACGAGAGTCTGCGTGCTGTCGACGTCGAAGCGGACGCGTGGCACCTGCTCGCGCCAGGAGGTGAGCGACTTGACGAGCACGTCGTCGATCCAGCCCGCGTCGCCGACGTCCCACTGCGCCGTCATCCACGTCCCGTAGCTTTCGACGTCGGTGATCTGCGCGACGTTCGCGCTGATCTCGAAGGGGTCGGACTCGGCGCAGTCCTCGTAGAAGCCGTCGGGCAGGAGGCCGGCGAGCGGAACGTTTTCGCGCACGACGACGCAATGCTGGCCGCGTCCGGTGTTGTGGTCGCGCGACCACGTTCCGGTCAGGTCGATCGTCACGTCGTCGATGGGAAGGAGGCGGATCGCTCCGAGGAAGGCGAGCGAGTTCCGTCCCGAGAGGTACTCGTCGCGGAAGCGGTTGTAGACTTAGCCGGGCGTCTGTGTCGACGCGAAGGAGAAGCGCGTGAAGAGCTTCTCGTCGAACCAGCCCGCGCGCACGGGAACGCTCAGCGTCACGCGTGTGTCGACGCGGTCGAAGTTCCCGGGGCGGACGAGTGCGAAGGCCTCGAGCTCGTCGCGCGGCTTGACGGTCGTGATGTTGATCGCGCCGCCGACCGTATTCTTCCCGAAGAGCGTTCCCTGCGGCCCGCGCAGCACTTCGATCTGCTGCACGTCGACGACGTCGATCAGCGAGCCGAACGCGCGCGGCAGGAACACGCCGTCGACGTAGATCCCGACTCCGGGGTCGAAAGCGACACCGTCCGTCGACGTGCCCACGCCGCAGATGCGGACGTTCGTCTGCGCGCCGGTGTTGTCGGACTGGAAGATCAGGTTCGGCACGAGGAGCTGGATGTCGTCGATCCGCGTGACGCCGGACTCGCGCAGCTCGGCCTCGCCGAGAGCGGTGACGGCGATCGGCGTCTCCTCGAGGAGCTCCTCCCGCTTTCTCGCTTGCACGACGATCTTCTCGGCACGCGCGAGCTGGCGCTTGGAGACGCCCGGCACGTCGCCCCCGCCCTCGATCGTCTCGACCTGCGCCTCGCCGGCGTCGACCTCGTCCTCCTCGCCGCCGAGCGTGCCCGGCTCCTCGATCGACTCGACGTAGCCGGACGGCGCCTCGATCCGCTGCGGTACGTCCTGTGCATCCGCGGGCTCCGCCGCGAAGAGAGCGAGCAAGGATCCCAGTGCGCCGGCGAGCCGCGAGGCCGGCTCGAAGAGCCGCGTCGGTCCGGTGCGGATGCGATCGGATTGCAGGCGCGGCATCGTCTACCTCGTCAGGTCGCTAGCTTGGCTATAGCTAGCCTGCATTTCTCACCAGATCCCTACTGCGGCGGCCGATAGCACCGAATCTTCGCGAGCTTCTCCCTCCGGGCTCCTCGACGTACTGTTCAAGTACGCCTGCGTCGCC
>VGTG01000150.1 GCA_016874795.1 Deltaproteobacteria bacterium
GGCCTGCGCCGTCGCGAGACCGCGTCGCCGGCACGCGGGACAGCTCCGGACCTGCGCGGCGAGATGGAGGCCGCACCGCTCGAGCAGATCCGCCACGGCCGCCGCCTGCTTTGCCGGCGCGAGCACCGCGCCGCACGCGCAGCGGAGACGCGGCTCCGTCTCGGCCTGCACCGCGCGCGCGCCGAGCTGCAGCGGACGGATCAGGACGTGGCCGAGCTTCGAGAACGGGATCGCGACGAGCAGCACGACGACCGCGATCTCGTGCAGGAACGCGGCGATCGGGAACAGCGAGGGCATCTCGCGCATCGCCGGCAGAGCGAGGCCCGTCGCGGCGACGACGAGGAGGAGGACGAGCGGCGCGACCGCGAAGCCCACGGTCGCCCCCGGAAGGGCGCGCACGCGGAAGCGATGCACGAGGAAGTACGCCGCACCGAGGAGCACCGCGAAGCCGGCGAGGCTGAGCCCGTGGAACAGGAGCCAGGCGAGCACGCCGTCGACCGGGAAGCGGACCGTCGGCACGGTGAAGACGACGATCCGGTAGTGCGCCGCGCCGTCGGCGACGAACCACATCCATCCGAAGACGAGCGGGACGGTGATCGCGAAGCTCGCGAGCATCCCGAGAGAGAGAAGGAGATGCGCGAGCCAGCGAAGAATGCCGCGCTTCCGGACGAAATCCTGCGCCACGAGGTCGCGTCCCGCGTGCGCGATGGTCGAGCGCAGCGAAGCCGGGCGCAGAGCGGCGCGGCCGAGAGCGCGCGCGTAGAACGCCGAGGCGGGACGCCGCCAGAACGCGCTCGCGCGGTAGACGGTCGCGACGAACGCGAGAAAGGTCGCGCCGAGGTAGCCGACGAGCGCCGGGTCGAGCTGGGCGAAGCCGCCCGAGCCGAGGAAGATCGCCGAAGCGAGGACGAAGCCACCGATCGCCGCGTCGCGTGCGGGTCGAAGCCACGCGCGCGAGACGTCCCGAGCCCTGGTCGCGGCAGCCGCGTCGCGCACGTCGCGCGCCTGATCGGCGCCGTCGGCGGCAGGCGCGACGACCGACGCGAGAGAAGGAGCGCTCACGCCCGCGCTTCCTCCGCGATCGCGGGTGCCGCGGCGGCACGCGCCGAGCACCCGTGGGCCGCGGCGCAGGGCTCGTCCGACGCTTCGAGCACGTCCGCGAGCCCGATCTTCAGGTGGACCTCGCCGTCGCGCACCTTCACCGGGAAGGTCTGCACCCGGTACTGCGGATCGGCGAGCCCGGCACCCGTCTCGAGCGAGAACGTCTTCTTGTGCATCGGACAGGCGACCTTCGGCTCGCCGCCCTGCGTGCCGAGGAGCCCCCGCCCGAGCACCATGTCGCCGCGGTGCGGGCACCTCGCCTGGCACGCGTACCAGCCGCCGTGGCTCGCGAAGTGGAAGACCGCGATCTGTGCGTCGCCGTGCCGGATCGTGACGCCGCCGTCCGCGGGCACGTCCGCCGCGGCGGCGACCCGCACCCAGTCCTCGTCCGGGGAGGTCTCCGCGGACGGGTCGCGCTCGCGTACCGCAGACGTTGCGCCGTCGAGCGTGGGCACCTCTCCCGCTTCGGGCCAATCGCGCGGCCGCTTCTGTCCGCGCTCGCGGACGAACTCGACGTTCGGATCCGGCGCAGCGCTGTTCGCGAAGTGGCGGAACGCCTCTCGCCGCTCCGGATCGCGGACGACGGCGGCCCACTCGCACTCGTAGCGATCGACGAGCATCTGCATGTCGCGCTCGAGCTGCGCTCCGATCCCGAGCGCGTCGTCGACGACGACGCTCTTCAGGTAGGCGAGGCCGCCGTCGAGGCGCTCGAGCCACCGAGCCGTCCGCTCGAGCGGGTTCGCGGTCTGGATGTAGTAGACGAGGAAGCGATCGATCAGCCGGATCAGCGTCTCCTCGTCGACATCGGAGGCGATCAGATCCGCGTGACGCGGCTGCGAGCCGCCGTTGCCGGCGACGTAGAGGTTCCAGCCCTTCTCCGTCGCGATGACGCCGAAGTCCTTGCTCTGCGCCTCCGCGCACTCGCGGATGCAACCCGACACCGCGGACTTGAGCTTGTGCGGCGCGCGGATGCCGCGGTAGCGCTCCTCGATGCGGATCGCGAGCGCGGTCGAGTCCTGCACGCCGTAGCGGCACCACGTCGAGCCGATGCAGCTCTTCACCGTCCGCATCGCCTTGCCGTACGCGTGTCCGCTCTCGAACCCCGCTTCGACGAGCGCCTCCCAGATCTCGGGGAGCTGCTCGACGCGCGCGCCGAGAAGGTCGATCCGCTGCCCGCCGGTGATCTTGCAGTAGAGATCGAACCGCTGCGCGACCTCGCCGATGACGATCAGCTTCTCCGGCGTGATCTCGCCGCCGGGGATGCGCGGGATCACCGAGTACGTGCCGCCACGCTGGATGTTCGCGAGGAAGCGGTCGTTCGTGTCCTGGATCGTCGCGTGGTTCAGGACGAGGTCGTTCCACGAGCTCGCGAGGATCGAGGCGACCGCGGGCCGGCAGACCTCGCAGCCGCTGCCGCGGCCGTGGCTCGCGAGCAGCTCCGCGAAGCTCTCGATGCGGCCGAGCTTGACGATCTGGAAGAGCTCCTGCCGCGTGTACGGGAAGTGCTCGCAGACGTTCCGGTCGACCTCGCGGCCGGCGCTCGCGAGCTCCGCTTCGAGGATCTTCGCGACGAACGGCACGCAGCCGCCGCAGCCCGTGCCGGCGCGCGTGCACGCCTTGACGCCGCCGATCGTCGAAAGCTCCTGCTCGCGGATCGCGGCGCAGATCTCGCCCTTCCGCACGTCGTTGCAGGAGCAGATCTGCGAATCGTCGGCGAAACCGGCGAGGAGATCGACCGCGCCGCCGGCACCGTTGCCGCCTCCGACGAGCAGCTCGTGCGGCCGCTCGGGCAGCTCGCGCGCGTCGCGCGTCGCGGCGAGGAGCGTCATGTAGGGAGCCGCGTCGCCGACGAGGACGCCGCCGAGAAGCCGCCGTCCGTCCGGGCTCAGGACGAGCTTCTGATAGACGCCGCGCGAGCGATCCTCGAGGACGACGCGCTGCGCCCGCGGCTCGCTCGCGCAGGCCGCGATCTCGTCCGCGAACGCGTCGCCGAAGCTCGCGACCTCGACGCCGAGGAGCTTGAGCTTCGTCGAGAGATCCGCTCCGGCGAACGAAGCCTCCGCGCCGCACAAGCGTGCCGCGATCGTCCGCGCCATCTCGTACCCGGGCGCGACGAGGCCGTAGACCATGCCGGCGGCGAGAGCGCTCTCGCCGATGCAGAAGATGCTCGGATCGCTCGTCGCGAGCCCGGCGTCGACGACGATGCCGCCGCGCTCGCCGACCGCGAGTCCCGCCGCGCGCGCGAGCTCGTCGCGCGGCCGGATGCCGGCCGAGACGATCACCATCTCGACGGGAAGCGGCTCCGCGCCCTTCAGACGCAAGGCCGTGACCGCACCGTCGGGTCCGCCCTCGATCGCCTCGGTCTGCGCGCCGAGGTGCACGCGCACGCCGAGCCGCTCGATCGAGCTTCGCAGGATCGCGCCGCCGCCGTCGTCCACCTGGCGCGGCATCAGACGCGGCGCGAACTCGACGACGTGCGCTTCGAGGCCGAGGTCGACGACGGCCTTCGCCGCCTCGAGCCCGAGGAGCCCGCCGCCGATCACCGCGGCGCGGCGCGTGCGGACGCTCCAGTCGCGGATCGCTTCGAGGTCCTCGATCGTGCGGTAGACGAAGACGCCCGCGAGATCGGCCCCGGGAATCGGCGGCACGAAGGGCGCCGAGCCCGTCGCGAGGACGAGAGCGTCGTAGGCGATACTGCGTCCGGCGTCGGTGATTACGCGACGCTGCTCGCGGTCGATCTCGACGACGCGCTCGCCGAGGACGAGGTCGAAGCCGCGCTCGCGGTACCACGCGGGATCCGCGAGCCCGAGCTCGTCCGCGGAGCGTCCCGCGAAGAATTCGCTCAGGTGGACGCGATCGTAGGCGGCGCGCCGCTCCTCCCCGATGCAGGTGACGCGGAACGAGAGCCCTTCGGCGCGCTCCGACAGCTCCTCGCAGAAGCGATGGCCGACCATGCCGTTGCCGACGACGACCACGTGCGCGCCGGGCGAGAGCGCTGCAGCGCCGCTCGCGCCCGTGTCGCCTTCCCTTCGATCTCTCGCTTCGTCCATCGCGGTCCCTCTGGCTTCGCCATGTGGAGAGCGACGCCCGCAGTGCGTGCCGCCGCTCGAAGGGACCTCGTTGTCCGCAAGCGAGCCGCCTTGGCTCGCTCGACGCTTCGCTGGCCGCGAGATCGTCGCCGATCCCGCCACCCGCGCGAAACCGCATGCAAGGGACGCGCCCGCGCCGGCTCTCCCCGGCGTCCCGACGAACCCTCGCGATTCCGAACCGCGCGCGGGCCCGTCTCGCTGGAATCCTGCTCATTCGCTGAGCCCGTGCCCAACGCGCGGGCAGCGCGAACCCCGCTTGCCTGCGCGAAGGACGCGCTGCCGAGGCGCGCGCGGCGCGGCACCGGCCTTGCTCCCACCCGGGGCCGCCGCCGGCGGGGCAACCCCGAGGTCCATGCAGAGCCCCCTCCGCGTCATGATCATCGACGAGAAGGCCGAGCGCGCGGCATCGCTCGAAGCCGCGCTCGCCGAAGCCGGCTGCGACGTGGTCGCGCGACTCGTCACGCGCGCGGACCTGCAGGACAAGGTCAACCAGGCGCAGCCCGACGTCGTCATCGTCGACATGGAATGCCCCGACCGCGACGTCCTCGAGGACATGTCGCGGATCACGCGGCATCAGCCTCGTCCGATCGTGATGTTCGTCGACCGGAGCGACAGCGAGTCGATCCGTGCGGCCGTGCAGGCGGGCGTCAGCGCGTACGTCGTCGGCGGCGTGCAGGCCGAGCGGGTGCGCCCCGTGCTCGAGGTCGCGATCGCGCGCTTCAACGAATTCCAGTCGCTCCGCCGCGAGCTGGAGGACGCACGCTCGAGCCTCGTCGAGCGCAAGGTGATCGAGCGCGCGAAGGGGATCCTCATGAAGCACCGCGGGATGGCCGAGGACGAGGCGTTCCGCATGCTCCGGAAGATGGCGATGGACCGGAAGATGCGCCTCGCGGCGCTCGCGCGCGAGATCGTCGCCGCGGCGGACCTGTTGCAATGAAACCGCTGCGACTCGGCATCATCCCGCTCTCCGATTGCGCGGTCCTCGCCGTCGCGAAGGAGAAGGGCTTCTTCCGCCGCCACGGCGTCGAGGTCACGCTCTCGCGCGAGGTCTCCTGGGCGAACGTACGCGACAAGGTCGCCGCGGGCGCGCTCGACGGCGCGCAGATGCTGGCGGGAATGCCGCTCGCCGCGAGCGTCGGCATCGACCCGCTCGCGCGGCCGCTGATCACCGCCCTCAGCCTCGATCTGAACGGCAACGCCGTCACCGTGTCGACGGACCTCTGGAAGCGCATGGTCCGCGCCGATCCGGAAGCGACCACGAAGCGCCCGATCGGCGCCGGTGCGCTGAAGAAGGTGATCGAGGAGGACCGCCGCTCGGGTCGTCCCCTCCTCCGCTTCGCCGTCGTCTATCCGTTCGCGAGCCACAACTACGAGCTCCGCTACTGGCTCGCGGCGGCCGGGATCGATCCCGAGAACGACGTCCGTCTCGTCGTCGTGCCGCCGCCGCGCATGGTCGAGTACCTCGAGCGCGAGGCGATCGACGGCTTCTGCGTCGGCGAGCCCTGGAGCTCTCTCGCCGTGCAGCACGACCTCGGGCGGATCGTCGTCACGAAGTACGAGATCTGGAACAACAGCCCGGAGAAGGTCTTCGCGGTGAGCCCCGCGTTCGCCGAGGAGCGCGCCGAGGAGCATCGCGCCCTCTTGCGCGCGCTCCTCGAGGCGGCGGCGTGGACCGACGCGGCGGAGAACCGGGCCGAGGTCGCGCGCCTCCTCGCGGACGAGCGCTACGTCGGCGCGGCGGAGCCGCTGCTCCGCGCCTCGCTCTCCGGCCGCCTCCTCGCTTCGCCCGACGAAGCGCCGCTCGAGCTGCCCGACTTCCACGTCTTCCACCGCTACGCCGCGAGCTTCCCGTGGATCTCGCACGCGGCCTGGCTCCTGCTGCAGATGATCCGCTGGGGACAGATGACGGAGCCGATCGACGTCCTCGCGACGGCACGGTCGGTCTACCGGCCGGACCTGCACCGCGAAGCGGCGCGCGACATCGGGCTCGCCGCACCGGCGACCGACGTCAAGACGGAAGGAGCGCACGCCGGAGCGTGGTCCCTGGCCGACGGCGACGGCGGCACGATCGCGATGGGCGCGGACCTCTTCATCGACGGTCGTCCCTTCGATCCCGCGAAGACGGTCGAGTATCTCGCGGAGTCCGCGGTGAGCGACCTTCGCGTGAGCCTCGACGCTCTCGCCGCACGAAACGGCTGAGCCGGGAGCCGACTGCAGCGCGCACTCTCTCGCGCTCCAGCGCAAAGCCCGAGCAGCTGCCCACATTCGCGGCGCGCGCGGCACGACCGACGCGGCGCCGCGCCGGAGGCAGGTCACCGCGCGCTCGACGTTTCTCGGCTGCGCGGCACTTCCGCGTGCTCCGGTCTGGAACTTGCTCAGCGGCCCACCCGGGCGGAGCCGATGGAGGCTCCTCCCGAGAACATCGACGGCGCGCCAGCGACGGCGCGCCGAGCAGGACAACGGCGTCCACTTCGGCGGAGGAAGCTCCGCGCGAGTGGGTGCCGTTTTCGTTTTGGGACGAGGAGATTCGAGAGTGAAGCGAACGACGAGAAGGGAAGCGACGAGCGGCTTCGCGGCGACGCGCGTCTCGCGCCGGCGCTTCCTTCAGGCCGCAACGGGCACGGCGGCGATCGTCGCCGGCGTTCCCGGACTTTCGTTGCGACGCGCCTGGGGCGCGCCAGCGCTGCCCGAGAAGCCCGATCTGAAGCTCGGCTTCATCAAGCTCACCGACTGCGCTCCGCTCGTCATCGCGAAGGAGCGCCGCTACTTCGAGGACGAGGGCCTCTACGTCACGCTCGAGGCGCAGGCGAACTGGAAGATCCTTCTCGACCGCGTGATCGCCGGCGAGCTCGACGGCGCGCACATGCTCGCGAGCCAGCCTCTCGGCGCGACGATCGGCATCGGCACGAAGTCGTCGATCGTCACCGCGTTCAGCATGGACCGGAACGGCAACGCGATCACCGTCGGGAACGACGTCTGGAAAGCGATGCAGAAGGCCGACCCGAGCCTGCAGAAGCCGAAGCCCGATCGCCCGGTGAAGGCGAACGCACTCCGCCCTCTCGTCACCGAGTCGCGCGATCGCGGGAATCCGCTGCGCTTCGGAATGGTGTTCCCGCTCTCGACGCACAACTACGAGCTCCGCTACTGGCTCGCGGCCGGCGGGATCTCGCCGGGCTTCTACACGGGCGGCGACACGACCGGGACGACCGACGCCGACGTGCTCCTCTCCGTCACGCCGCCGCCGCAGATGCCCGCGACGCTCGAGCAGGGCACGATCCAGGGCTACTGCGTCGGCGAGCCGTGGAACCAGCAGGCGGTGTTCCGCGGGATCGGAGTGCCGGTGATCACGGACGGAGAGATCTGGCGCAACAATCCCGAGAAGGTCTTCGGCGTGACGCGCGCGTGGAACGAAGCGAACCCGCGCACCCACGTCGCGATCGTGAAGGCGCTGCTGCGCGCGGGCAAGTGGCTCGACGCGAGCCTCGAGAACCGCCGCGAGGCGTGCCGGCTCCTCGCCCAGCCGGAGTACGTCGGCGCCGACTACGAGGTCCTGGCGAACAGCATGACCGGCACGTTCGAGTACGGGAAGGGCGACAAGCGCGAGCTTCCGGACTTCAACGTGTTCTTCCGCTACTTCGCGACGTACCCGTTCTACAGTGACGCCGTCTGGTACCTGACGCAGATGCGCCGCTGGGGACAGATCCCCGAAGCGCATCCCGACGCCTGGTACGACGAGACCGCTCGCGCCGTCTACCTCCCGTCGGTCTATCGCACCGCTGCGGCGGAGCTCGTCGAGGAGGGCCACCTCACCGACGACGAGCTGCCCGAGACGGACGGCTACGCCGCTCCGGACGCGCACTTCATCGACGGCGTGACCTACGACGGACGCACGCCGAACGCGTACCTCGAAAAATTCCCGATCGGCCTCGCGAGCTGAACGAGCCGAGCGAGCGGAACGAGCCGAGCGAGAGGAGCATCTCGACGATGATGGACGTAGCCCTCGAAAGCACCGCCTCCGAGGCGGTCGTCGCCGCGCCGCCGGCCGCACCTTCCGCGCTGCGCGAGCGAGCGCGCTCCGTGACGCGCGCGGTCGCACGCACGGTTCTGCCGCCGCTCCTCGGGCTCGCCGTGTTCCTCGCGGCCTGGAGCCTCGTCGCCGCCTCGATCGAGACGAGCATCGGCGCCGTCCCTGGCCCGCGCGCGGTCTGGGACGCGGCCGGAGCTCTCGTCGAGGAGCACGCGCGCGAGCGCACCAAGGCGGTCGAGTTCGAAGCGCGACAGGCGGAGCGGAAGGAAGCGTTCCTGCGCGAGCAGCCCGGCGAGCCCTGGATCGAGCGCCAGTACGCCGGAAAGCCGACCTACCTCGACCAGATCGTGACGAGCCTGAAGACGGTGTTCGCCGGATTCGTCCTCGCCTCGCTCGTCGCGGTGCCGCTCGGCATCCTCTGCGGCTCGATCCCTCTCGTGCAGTCGGCGCTCGGTCCGTTCATCCAGATCTTCCGGCCGGTCTCGCCGCTCGCGTGGCTGCCGATCGTGATGATCCTCGTGAGCGCGCTCTACACGCCGGAGGAGGCGTGGTTCGAAAAATCGTTCGTCAGCTCCGCGATCACCGTCGCGCTTTGCTCGCTCTGGCCGGCGCTGATCAACACCTCGCTCGGCGTCGCCTCGGTCGACCGCGACCACCTGAACGTCGCGCGCGTGCTGCGGCTCGGCTGGTGGACGAAGGTGACGAAGATCATCGTCCCGTCGGCGCTGCCGCTGATCTTCACCGGGCTGCGCCTCTCGCTCGGCGTCGGCTGGATGGTGCTGATCGCCGCGGAGATGCTCTCGCAGAACCCCGGTCTCGGGAAGTTCGTCTGGGACATGTTCCAGAACGGCAGCAGCCAGACGCTTTCGATGATCCTCGTCGCGGTCTTCACGATCGGATTCATCGGGTGCCTGCTCGACCGCGCGATGGTCGCGCTCGAGCGGCTCGTCACCTACGGAGGCGCCGGCGCGCGCTGAGCGCGCCGGGTGGAGCACGGGATGGCCTTCCTCGAAGCCCAGAGCGTCTGCAAGAGCTACGGCGCCCTCTCCGTCCTGCAGGACGTCGATCTCGCGATCGATCGCGGCGAGCTCGTCGCAATCGTCGGCGCCTCGGGGAGCGGGAAGACGACGCTGCTCTCGCTCCTCGCCGGTCTCGCCCTGCCCGACCGCGGGCGCGTGCTGCTCGACGGGCATCACGTGCGCGAGCCCGGTCCCGATCGCGCGGTCGTCTTCCAGAACTACTCGCTGCTGCCGTGGCTCACCGTGTGGGACAACGTCTCCCTCGCGGTCGACAACGTGTTCCGCGACTGGCCGAAGGCAAGGAAGCGGGAGCAGACGGAGCGTCATCTCGAGCTCGTCCATCTGCTCCCGGCGCGCGACAAGCGGCCCGGCGAACTCTCTGGCGGAATGCGCCAGCGCGTGTCGCTGGCGCGCGCTCTCGCGATGGATCCGCAGGTGCTGCTCCTCGACGAGCCGCTCGGCGCTCTCGACGCGCTGACGCGGGCGACGATGCAGACGGAGATCGAGCGGATCTGGCAGCAGGACCGGAAGACCGTCGTCCTGATCACGAACGACGTCGACGAGAGCATCCTCCTCGCCGACCGCATCCTTCCGCTGACGGGCGGCCCGGGCGCTTCTCTCGGCCCGGCGGTCGCCGTCGATCTCGCTCGGCCCCGGGACAGGCGCGCCGTCAATCACGATCCGCGGTTCAAGAGGATTCGCCGCGAGGTGTTCGACCGCCTGCGGGCGGGTCAAGAGTGGACGAGGAGGAAGAGCGCATGAGCGAAGCGGATCGCTATCTCGAGTGCTGGCAGCTCGCGAAGAGCTATCCCGCGCCGGCGGGCACGGCCGTGATCGTCGAGGGCTTCGACTTGACGGTCCGCGAGGGCGAGTTCGTCTGCCTGATCGGACACTCCGGGTGCGGCAAGTCGACGGTGCTGTCGATGGTCGCGGGCCTGACCGAGCCGAGCGCGGGCGGCATCGTGCTCGCGGGCCGCGAGATCGCGGGGCCGGGCCCGGACCGCGGCGTCGTGTTCCAGGCGCCGTGCCTCCTGGCGTGGATGACCGCTCTCGCGAACGTGCGACTCGGAGTCGACGAGGTGTTCGCGGACCGACCGGTCGCCGAGCGCGTCGAGATCGCGGCGCAGGCGCTCTACCGCGTCGGCCTGCACGACGCGCTCGACAAGCGACCCGGAGAGCTCTCCGCCGGAATGCGCCAGCGCGTCGGCATCGCGCGTGCGTTCGCGCTCTCGCCGAAGATGCTCCTTCTCGACGAGCCCTTCGGCATGCTCGATCAGCTCACCCGCATGGAGCTGCAGGAGGTGCTGATCGACGTCTGGCAGCGCGAAGGCATCACCGCCCTGATGGTGACGCACGACGTCGACGAGGCGCTCTTCCTCGCCGACCGAGTCGCGATGATGACGAGCGGCCCGGCCGCGCGCGTCGGCGCGATCCTCGAAGTGCCTTTCCCGCGGCCGCGAAGCCGGCGCGACGTCCTCGATCATCCCGACTACTACGCGCTGCGCGAGTCTCTCATCGGATTCCTGGAGGAGCAGGCGCACCCGCCGGCCGACCAGCACGCCGCGTAAACCTCGACGGCCGGCGCACATCGCCGGCACGGTCGATTCACGATTCGGAACGGAAGGGGGTTCTACCTCATGGCTACGGCTGCGCCTCGTCGTCGACTCGCGGGAGCCGTCTTCTTCACGCTCCTGATCTCCTCGGTCGCGACGCGCTCGGGTCTCGCGGCCGGTCCTGCGCCGGCGCCGGCGCCGGCGCCGGTGCTGCCGCTCGCGACCGCTCCGCTCGCGGTCGCGGGACCGTTCGGCTCGACGATCCGTCTCGAGCTGTTCGACCGCGTGCGCGGCGAGCTCGTCGACTGGTTCGACCCCGGACCGACCGAGCAGAACCGCTACGACTTCCTCGGCGACAAGCTGCAGGTCGGGCTTCGCTGGACGCTCGACTCCTACGAGGCCTTCGTCCAGTTCCAGGACTCGACGCTCGCCAACGTCCCCGACATGGGGATCGGCGTCGGCCAGACCTACTACCTGAACACGGCGAGCACGACGTAGAACGGTGCGTTCCTGCGGCAGGGGTGGGCGTCGGCGAAGAACGTCCTTGGAACGGGGCTCTCGATCCGCGGCGGACGACAGCTCTATCTCGACGGCTTCGAGGCCCCCGCCGCGAACCCGAGCCTCAAGTGGATCCAGACCTTCCGCATCGCGCAGCGCCTCGTCGGACCGTTCGACTACACGCACGTCGGCCGGAGCTTCGACGGCGGCCAGATCGCGTGGGACTCGGAGCTCCTGAACGTGACGGGCTTCGGCTTCGTCCCGACCTACGGCGGCTTCGAGATCGACGCGATGCGCGAGCTCGACATCAACGTCGCGGGCCTCTCGCTCAACCTGAAGGACGCGCCGGCCGTCGGGCCGACGATCGGTCGCCTCTTCTGGATCTACTACGGGGACTTCCGCGACGTGCTCTACGTCGACAACCGCCCGCTCGACGAGCGCAAGGCGACGATGGGCGAGCCGGCGCGCATCCACACGGCCGGCATCGACGGCGTCCGTCTCGTGCCGATCGGCCCCGGTGCGGTCGACGTGTTCGGCTACGCCTACGGACAGTTCGGCGACTATCAGGGGCTCACGCAACACGCCTGGGCGTACGGCGCCGAGGCCGGCTACCGCCTGACGGAGACGTGGGGGAAGCCGTGGATGCGCGTGGGGATCAACAGCGGCTCGGGCGATCCCGATCCGACCGACGACCGCCATCAGACGTTCTTCCAGAACCTGCCGACGGCGTGGCTCTACGCGCAGTTCCCGTTCTACAACATGATGAACAACCAGGACGTGTTCGCGCAGTGGATCCTCGAGCCGCACCCGATGGTGAGCGGCCGGCTCGACTTCCACTGGCTCCGCCTGAACTCCGCCCAGGACCTCGCGTACTTCGGCGGCGGTGCGACGAAGAACGACTTCTTCGGCTACGGCGGATACAATGGGAAGGGCGCGACCGACCTCGCCTACCTCGTGCACCTGATGGTGACGGTGCGGCCGACGGCGTTCCTCACCGTGAACGCGTTCTACGCGCACGCCTTCGGCCAGGACGTGATCGACAACGCGTTCGTCGGGAGCGCCGGGAACTACGCGTTCCTGGAGCTGCTCTTCGCGCTGTGACGACCCGCTGGACGCAGCCGCTCCGAGCGCGCCCTGGGGGGACCTTCCGGCTTCAAGCCACCTCATCGACGACGTACGTCCGCGTGATCCTCGTCGATACGATGGTTTGGGCCCATTGGCTGCGCGGTCGCGAAGACGACAGAGTGACGCCGCTCGGGGGACTCGTGGAAAACGGGGTCGCAGCGTGGCATCCGATCATTCGCGGCGAGCTCCTCCTCGGTGCGGCGGGCCGCCTTTCTGCCAAGCGCTTCGCGTTGCTCGACGACATTCTCGCCGCTCTTCCGAAGCTCCCGGAGCGTACGACCGACGAAGTCTGCTCGTTCATCGCCGAGCAGGTGGAAGGCTCGGGAATCGGAATCGAAGATGCCCACATCGCGCTCGCAGCGATCGAGAACCGAGTTTCGCTTTGGACGATGGAGACCGCGCTCGCGAGAGTCGCCCGCCGCCTGCGGCTGCCCGTCTTCGTGTGAACCGGGCTGCGGCTGCGCGCTCAGAGTCTGTGAATCAAACTCTCAGCCGCAGCCGGCGGACGCCGCTCCCGTCGTCCGGAGGGCGCGACACTGCGCGAGCGCGACCTCCGCGTCGTCGCGGCCGGGACCGGCAAGCACCACGCGGAAGACGGAGGCTTCGGGTCTCTTCTCGTCGCGACACGGAGCTTCGCCGGGGACGACCCAGCAGTCGCCGGAGGTCCGATCGCGGCAGATCGTCACGACCGGCGGGAGGACGCGCGGTGCTTCCTCCGCGGCGCAGCCCGCCCGCGGCATCACCCCGAGCGCCGAGCCGAGGAGAACGGCGAGCGCGAACGCGAGCCGGGCTCCGCTCAACCGCTCCGCGCTGCGATGGCGAAGCCCACCAGGGCGGCGGTGAGGACGGACCAGGCGAGCTCCAAAAGCGCGAGGACGAAAAGCCCCTTCCGCCACGGCCGGACTCGAAGCCCGACGGCGAGCGAGGCGAGCGGTGCCAAGCCGAGGACGACCGCCGGCGCGAAGCTCGGCTCGGCCTGCTCCGCTCGGATCAACAGGAGGTAGAGTAGCGTCAGAGGCGGCCCGGGAACGAGCAGCGCGACTTGCCAGCCCCACGCGCTCACCGCTCCGCCCGGAGCTCGTTCGGCAGACCGCCCTGCTCGAGCCGGTCGGCCGCTTCCATCAGCCCGCGGTCGTCGGCCGGAGCATCGGTGAACTGCGTCGGCGCGTAGCGCTGGGTGAGGTGCGCGTTCTCGACGACCGGGCTCTTCGCGTTCGGCATCTCGGTCGTCGTCGACAGCGCCACGTAGCGAAGAAGGAAAGGCCCTTCGACTCCGCTCTCGCGCAGGATGAGACCGTAGTAGGGAAGGTCGAGCCAGTGGCGCCCCGTCGGGAGCGCCTGCGCCGTCTGCGCCCACGCGACCGGTCGTTCTCCCCCCGCGTCGTAGAGCGTCCCTTCGAGGTGGAACCGCCCCTCGATCGCGACGTCGACTTCCGCCGCCACGCGGAGGCTCCCGTCGGCGAGCGCATCGCGATAGCGGCCGGTGAGCCGGGCGTGCGGTCGCGCGTACTGGAAGCTCATCGCCGCGAGCCGCTCCTCCTGCTCCATCGTGAGAGCGCGCACCTGGACCAGATAGGACGCCGCGAGCCATGGAACCGCTTCCGCCGGCAGCACGAAGGAGGTGGTCGCGACGCCGTCGCGGGCGCTGTCGAAGGCGGCGCCGTCGTCGACGAAGGTGAGCGCGCCCAGAACACGGCCGTCCTCGGTCAGCACCTCGGCGGTGATCTCGAGAGCGGCGACCGGGTCGTCGCCGCGGGCGAGGTACGCGTGCAGAACGACCGGCTCGGGCTCGGTGAACGAGCTGCGGGCCGGGAAGATCACCAGCACCGGCTCTTCACCGCCCGGTCCGCGGCCGCGGATCGGCGTCACCTCGCGCTCGCCGGCGATCGGATCCGGCTCACCGGAGCGAAGCGGCGCGGAAGAGCGCGGATA
>VGTG01000151.1 GCA_016874795.1 Deltaproteobacteria bacterium
TCTCCCTCCGGGCTCCTCGACGTACTGTTCAAGTACGCCTGCGTCGCCCTCCGGTCCGAGGCTCGCGAATCTTCGGCACTCTCGACCGCCTCGCGACGTGATCTGGTGAGAAATGCAGGCTAGCGGATCGTCCTATCGGGTGGACACCGGCTCGCGAAAGTCCGCTCCCGTTGACGCCGGCGCCCGCGAAAACGTCGTCCGCTTGCGCTTCACCGCGCCGGCACGACGCCTGCTCAGGCCCGCGAGACCCAATCAATCGGTCGAAGGTCCGGGACCCGTGCCCGAGCCGTAGCCGGACTCGGATCGGGCGATCGGACGAAAGGTCGGCGCGGTCAAGCGACGCGCGAGGTCGCGAGACGGAGCCCGCGCCCGTCCACGCTGCAGCCTGTGCGCACGTCGAAACGATAGCCGTGCCAGGGGCAGGTGATGCAGCCCTCCTCGACCGGAGCACTCTCGAGCGGACCGCCGAGGTGCGGGCAGACGGTTGCGTGGCGAAGACGCTCGCCGTCGACGCAGACCTCGCGCGAGCCCCGGGGGAGGACGCCGTCGAGAAGTGCTTGACGGCGGACCATCATCACCTCGTCCTGGTCCCAGAGCCGCGCATAGAGCGCGAGAAAGCCTGCACCGACCCGCTCGATGCGCTCCGCGGGCACGTCGGGCACGAGGAACTCGACCTCGATCTCGGTCGCGGAGCCGTCGGGAGTGAGTCGCGTGACGATGTCCGCTCCCGCGCCGCGGCCCGTGAGCGTGCGACTGTGGTACTCGAGCCCGCCCTCCTCGAAGGCGACGTCGATCTCGAACGCGTCGCGTTCGGCCATTGGTTCGCCGTCTTCACGGCGCGTCGACGTCTCGGCGCGAAAGCCGCCACGGCGCCGCTCGAGGAGCCGCACGTGCCCGAACGATTCGGCGTGCAGCCAGGGCAGGTGCTCCCAGTCGAGCACGTTCTCGCGCACCCGCTCGATCGAGGCGGCGATCCGCCGCCGGTACACGGCCACCCGCGTGAGGGACATCCGGACGCCTCGTAACAGAGCGCCTTCGCCGGCTCGACAGTTCGCCTGCGGGCACGCAACCCCGATGCTACCAGCACTGCGGGAGGCAGGACCATCGAACCGCCGGCAGAAGGCAGGATCTACGTCGTCGTCCAGGGAATGTACCTGCTCGCCGATTCCATCGCGTACGACGCGGCGTTTCAGTATCGCGCGCTACGCGCTCTCGGCTGCGACGTCGAGGTGTTCGTCGAGCGGTTCGACGCGGGCAATTACGCGGACGGCCGGCTCGGCCGATCCGGGATCTCGCTTCGACGCAGCAGTTCGAGGCGACGCGCGCGAAGGATCCCGGCTTCCTGCGCGTGAGCGAGCGCGATCCGCGCTTCCTCGCCTTCGACGACGGCTCGCCCTACTTCGCCGTCGGCGAGAACACCGGCTGGTACACGGGGCGCGGGACCTACGAGTCTTCCGCGACGAGGTCGCGGTGCCGCCGTTCTCGCGCGACATCGCGCTCCTCGCGCGTCGCAGCCGCTGTCGCTAAACACGCTCGATGGCCGAAAAGGTACCGTACCTCCACGCGAGCACTCTCTGGGAGCTGATCGAGAAGCGTACCGCGGCGACGCCCGACGCGCTCTTCTCGGTGGACGAGGGCAATCGCCGCGCGAGCTTCGTCGAGTATCGGGACGCGGTCCTCCGCTGCGCCGCGGGCCTCGCCGCCCGCGGGATCGGCGCGGACGCGCGCGTCTCCTGGATGCTGCCGACGACCTGGCAGTCGATGGTGCTCGTCGGCGCGCTCGCGCGGCTCGGTGCGGTGCAGAACCCGATCCTTCCGATCTACCGCCACAAGGAGGTGAGCTTCATCGCGCGTCAATCCAAGGCGCGCCTCCTCGCGGTGCCCTCGGTGTGGCGGAAGTTCGAGTACGAGGCGATGGCGCGCGAGATCGCCGCGGCGCAGCCGGGGCTCGAGGTGCTCGTCGTCGACGATGAGATCCCCGACGGCGATCCTGCGGCGCTTCCCGCTTTCGCTGCGCCGCGCGACGGCGAGGCACCGCTTCGCTGGCTCTTCTACACCTCGGGTACGACCGCGGACCCGAAGGGCGCGAAGCACACCGATCAGACCTTGATGGCGGCCGCGCGCGGGATGAGCGGCGTGCTCGACCTCGACGCGGACGACCGCGTCGCGATGGTGTTCCCGTTCACGCACGTCGGCGGGATCGATCCGGCGACGAGCGTCGACGTGCTGGCGCAAAACGGCGTCACGCAGGCAACCGCGGGGACCGCGTTCCACCAGGCGTACCTCGCGGCGCAGCGCCGGCGTGCCGCCGCGGGCGAAACCGGCTCGATCTTCCCGAACGTGCGGAGCTTTCCCGGCGGCGGTGCGCCGAAGCCGCCGCAGCTCCACTTCGACGTCAAGACCGAGATCGGCGGCGTCGGCATCGTCTCCGGCTACGGCATGACCGAGTGCCCGATCCTCGTGATGAACTCGGTGCACGATCCGGACGAGAAGCTCGCCTACACCGAAGGACGTCCCTGCCCCGCCGAGGTCGACGTCCGCGTCGTCAAGACCGACGAAACGGTCGCCGCCGCGGGAGAGGAAGGCGAGTTCCGCGTCAAGGCGCCGCAGCTCTGCCTCGGGTACCTCGACGAGTCGCTGAACGCGGATGCCTTCGATCGAAACGGCTACCTGCGCACCGGCGACCTCGGCTACCTCGACCGAGACGGCTACGCGGTGATCACCGGCCGCCTGAAGGACGTGATCATCCGCAAGGGCGAGAACATCAGCGCGAAGGAGGTCGAGGACCTCCTCTACGGACACGAGAAGGTCGCCGACGTCGCGGTGATCGGCTTGCCCGACCCGGAGACCGGGGAACGCGCTTGCGCCGTCGTGGCGCTGAAGGACGCGAAGCAGCCGCTCTCGTTCGCGGAGATGGGCCAGTACCTGAAGGGCAAGGGGCTGATGATCCAGAAGATTCCCGAGCAGCTCGAGATCATCGACCAGGTGCCGCGCAACGCGACCGGGAAGATCCTGAAGCACGAGCTTCGCGCGCGCTACAAAGCCTCTCGATGACTCCGTTCACGTTCGAGAGGCTCGTCGCCGTCGTGCGACGGGAGCAGCAGGAGCGCGCCGCCGCAGAGGGCTCAGGCTTCGAGCTCGGGCTCTCCGACCGGCTGAAGGCGCTGCAAGGCCTGCCGCGCGGCTTCGGCGGCCATCGGCGTTGGGATCCGATCGCGCGCCTCAAAGCGATGGGGAAGCCCCTCCTTCGAGCGCTCGGATTGTACGAGCCCGTCCGTGCGTGGTGGCTCCGACGAAACGGATGAAGATCGTCCAGGTCATCAACGCTCTCGATCGCGCCGATGCGGTGTCGCAAAGCCTTCTCGAGCTCGATCGAGCGTTTCGCGAGATCGGCTGGGAGACGGAGATCTACTTCGAGCATTGCCATCCGGACTTTCGCCGATCGGGAAGGAGCATCTTCGAGCTCCGCCGCGATGTCGGGGATCTCCTGCTCTTCCACTACGCGGGATACTCGCGGATCCTCGGTCGGGTCGCGCGATTCTCCGGTCCGCGCGGCGTCGTCTATCACAACGTCACGCCGGCTCATTTCTTCGAAGACGTCCCGTCGACGTACGAGTTCTGCCGGGCCGCGATCGACCAGCTCCCCGAGCTCCCACACACGTTCCACTTCGGGATCGGGGACTCGACGTTCAATGCAGAAGCTCTCCGGTCGATCGGCTTCGAGCATACGCGCGTCCTGCCGATCGCGTGGGAAGCTTCGGGCTTGTCCGAGATCGAGCCCGACTCGAGCGTGCTGCAGCGACACTCGACGGGATTTCCTCTCCTGATGGTCGGGAGGGCCGCTCCGCACAAGGGTCTCCACTTCGCGGTGCGCGCTCTCCCGCAGGTCGAGCGAGAGCTCGGCCACGCCGTCGACCTCCTCCTCGTCGGCAAGACGGCGGGCTACGAGACGTACCTCGCGAAGCTCGAGGGCGAGATCCGCGCGGCGGGCGCGCGAGGACGGGTCACGCTGACGAGCGAGGTCTCTCCGGCGGCTTTGAAGGCATACTATCGCCGCGCTCGCGCGCTCCTCGTGCTGAGCGAGCACGAGGGCTTCTGCGTGCCGATCGTCGAAGCGATGGCCCTCGGCGTCCCGGTGATCGCGACGCGCGCCGGGGCGACCGAGGAAACTCTGGGGAGCGGAGGCATCCTCCTGGACGATCGCTCGCCGGAGACGATCGCGCTTGCGGTGGCGCGAGCGGCCGTGGACGGTCCCGCGCGCGACGAGATCCTCCGGCAGCAACGTCATCGCCTCGAAGCGTTCGCCACGCGCGAGCGCGTGAAGCCGCTCGCTCGCGAGACGGTCGAGTGGGCGCTGTCGGTTCCCCGCGTCGAGGTGCAGCGAAGCGAGTGGCCGACCGTCTCGGTCGTGATCTGCACGTACAACCGCGACTGGGTTCTCGAGCGGTGCCTGCGATCGCTGCGACGGCTCGACTATCCTTCGTCGTCGTACGAAGTCGTCGTCGTGAACGGCCCCTCGACGGACCGGACGCGGGAGATCCTCGCGCGCTGGCCGGACGTCCGCACGGTCGAGACGTCCGAGCGCAACATCTCGGTCTCGCGCAATCTCGGCATCGCCACGAGCGCCGGGGAGATCGTCGCCTTCATCGACGACGACGCCGTGGCCGATCCGCTCTGGCTGAAGGCGCTCGCGAAAGCCTACGACGATCCGAGAGTCGGCGGAGCCGGCGGCGTCGCGATCGGGCCCGGCGGCGACCACCTGCAGTTCGCGAACGGCATCATCTCGCGCTCGGGTACCGTCGTTCCCTTGCAGTCGGAGCCGGACGACCGGAACGACCCGGACGGCCCCTGGTACAACACGCTGATGGGCACGAACTCGAGCTTCCGTCGGTCGGCGCTCGAGGCGATCGGGGGATTCGACGAGAACTACGAGTACTACCACGACGAGGCGGACGTCTGCGTCCGCCTGATTCAAGCCGGCCATCGCGTCGCTCACGTTCCCGCCGCGACCGTCTGGCACGGCTTCGAGCGGAGCGAGGTCCGCCGCAACCCCTACGACATCGCCTGGCGCGTGGTCGTCAAGAATACGATCTACTTCTCTCGCTGCGTCGGGCAGTGGCAGAGCCGGCCCTGGCGGGCTCTCCTTCCCCTGCGCGCCTGCTTCCGTCACCTGGAGATCCTGGCGTCCTGGCTCGTGCGGGGACGGATCGGCCTCCCCGCCTTCGCGCGCTCGTTCGCGAGCTGGAGCACGGGCGTCGCCGAGGGCTACGCGAAGAGCCTCCGGACGCCGCCTCGCCGGGACCTGGAGCGCCGGCGGCAGCCCGCGACGATGCGTCCCTTCGGTCGCGAGCCGCTTCGCTCCGGCACGCGTTCGCTTCACGTCGCGCTGGTGAGCCAGGAGTATCCACCGGCACCCTGCGGCGGGATCGGCGTCTACACCGAGAGCCTCGCACGCGGGCTCGTCGAGCACGGCCATCGGGTCACGGTCGTCACGGCGGGCGAGCCGGCGAGCATCGACTGGCAGGACGGCGTGACGATCTACCGGGTCCCGCGCACCGAAGCACCGAGCGACGTGCCCGGCGGATTGACGGTGACCCGAAAGAACGCGGCACGGAGCCTCGCGGTCGATCGCGTGCTCGACTGGCTCTTCGACGACGGCGTCGACATCGTCGAGAGCCCGATCTGGGACGCGGAGACGGTGGCGACGAGCCTCTCGCCCCGCGTACCGCTCGTGATTCGCATGAACACGCCGATGGCGATCGCGTGCGAGACGCAGGAGTGGGCACGGAACGGCGACTACGATCTGGCGATCGACCTCGAGTGGGCGCTCTTGCGCAACGCGAGCGGAGTCATCGACGCCTCGGGCACGATCCTCGACACGGTCGCTCGCAAGTTCGGCGTGCGCCCGAGCGGCGTTCCGATCGCCGAGATTCCCTTCGGACAGCCTTTGCCGGAGCTGGCTCCGGCGCCGGACGCGAATCGATCGGGAACGCGGTTCCTGTTCCTCGGCCGGCTCGAGCCCCGGAAGGGAATCGACACGCTCCTCGCGGCGCTCCCGCGCGTCCTCGAGAGGTGCCCGGACGCCGAGATCGACGTCGCCGGCGCGCTGGCGGAGGGAATGCGACTCTCCGACTTGCCGGCGGGGCCGCGCGTTCGCTTCCACGGTGCCGTCGACGACGAAGCGCGCGCGGCCCTGTACGCCGCTTGCGACGTCTTCGTCGCGCCGTCGCGCTACGAGTCCTTCGGGATCGTCTACATCGAGGCGATGTCGTACGCGAAGCCGTGCATCGCCTGCGACGCCGGCGGTCCGCCGCGCATTCTCGCGGACACGGGCCTCCTCGTTCCGCCAGGAGACGAAGGCGCGCTCGCCGAAGCGATGATCGCGCTCGCTCTCGACCCCGAGCGCCGCGCGCGTCTCGGAAGCATGGCTCGGAGCCGGATCGAGCGGCTCTACAGCGTCGAAGCGATGGTTCGGCGGACCGTGGAGTTCTACGAGGAAGTCCTGTCGAGCGCGGCCCGCCGCGTGGCGTGAGCCGTTCACGGCGGCGAGGCGTACGGCGAGCGCTTCGAAGCGTTCCGCGACGGGCAGCCGAACGCCGAGGCGTGCGCGCACCTCGGAGCTCCGCACGCGCACGCCGAGGTGCCCGCTGCTGCGTCGGCAGCTTACGCGTGCGGAGCTCCGCGTCCTGAAGCGGCTCGGCCGCGAGAGCGCGGCACTCCGCGGCGTGCCCGCGTCCGAGGCGACGCGCGTCTGGATCGACCTGATCTACGAGACCGTGCTGCGCGAGAAGCGGTTCCCGGCTCGCCGCCGTAGATCTCGAGCTCGTCGTGGCGGCCGCCCGCGGCCTCGATCTGCAGGGCGATGCTCCCCTTCAGATCCAGCATGATCCTTCCGATACCGCATGGAGGAGCTCGGCCGTACTCGGTTTCGCCGGAGCCGCGCGGTGCGGCCAGGCGCGACCGAGCGCACCTGCGGGAGATCCGCGAAGTCGTCCTACTTGAATTTCAGAGCGGTCACGGGAGGGGAGCATGAACGGGTTCGAGCGGGGATTCTGCTGTGCGGTTCTTCTCGGAGCAGCGGCCGCGATGGGCTGCGGCGGGTCGAGCGAGCTGCTCGGCCTCGGCGGCGGCGGGGACGGCTCGGGCGTCACGCTGCAGTTCCAAAGCTACTGCACGAACCCCGTGACGACGTGGGAGACGAACTCCTCCGGCTCGGAGTGCACCGAGGTGGGAAGCTCCGTCACGCCGGTCACGGCGAGCTCGAACGCGTACTCGGCGAGCACGACGGGCTCCGGCGAATGCGGGAGCGGCACGCGCGTCGAGATCACGCCCGGTACGGACGGCGACGTCTCGTACGACATCTCGACGAACGCCGGGACGTCCGGCCCGGTCTTCTACAACGTGCCGGTTCAGTTCCTCGCGCTTCAGAACACGGCGCCTTCGCCGTGCGCACTGCCCGTTTGGGACGGAGGCATGGGGCCGACCGACCTCCGCGGCGTATCGTCCGCGGTGTGCGACGACGCGACGTGTCCCACGGCGTACCAGACCTCGCAGAGCGGCCCGCAGTTCATCACCCGCGCCGACGCGGCGAGCACCTACGTGGCCGAGTGGTGTCCGGACGACAACACGTCGCCGATCCCGACGTGCCCCGTTCCGACGCTCGATACGTCGAACCCTTGTCCCTACCTGTGCTGGGCCGACGTCGTTCAGGCGCCGCTCCCCTGCTACACGCAAAGCGACAAGACGATGTGCGACGTCGCGCCCTTCGGCGGAACGCCGCCGGAGAGCTACTGCCTCCTGACGACGGACTGCACGAACGACGGACAGGCTTGCCCCTGCTGTCGAACCGACACCGACTGCGACGGCGGCAGCGGGACCTGCACGAACTTCGTCTGCTCGTAGCCCTTCGCGCGCGGCTTCCGCCCGCTCGGACGCGTCCTGCCGCGGCACGCCGGACGTAGGCTCGCGCTCGCCCGACGGGTCGCCTAGGCTCCGACGCATGTCGACCGAGCCCGAGGCCGCAGCGAAGACCGAGGACGCCCAGCGCCCCTTCGACCCGGACGCCCTCCGCGCCCGCTACCGCGCCGAGCGCGACAAGCGCATCCGCGCCGACGGGAACGAGCAGTACGTCGAGGTGAAGGGCGACTTCGCCCGCTTCGTCGACGATCCCTACGTCGCGCCCGGCTTCACGCGCGAGGCGATCGACGAGGAGCTCGACGTCGTCGTCATCGGCGGCGGCTTCGGCGGCCTCTTGATGGGCGCGCGGCTGCGCGAGGCGGGCGTCGGCGACTTCCGCATCATCGAGAAGGGCGGCGACTTCGGCGGCACCTGGTACTGGAATCGCTATCCGGGCGCGATGTGCGACGTCGAGTCGTACATCTACCTGCCGCTTCTCGAGCAGATCGGCTACATGCCGGTCGAGAAGTACTCGCGTGCGCCCGAGATCCTCGCGCACAGCCGCGCGATCGGCGAGAAGTACGACCTCTACCGCGGCGCCCTCTTCCAGACGGAGGTGACCGAGCTCCGCTGGGACGAGGAGTCGCAGCGCTGGATCGTCTCGACGAACCGCGGCGACCGCCTGCGCGCGCGCTTCGTCGCGATGGCGAACGGCCCGCTGCACCGTCCGAAGCTGCCCGGCATCGAGGGCATCAACTCGTTCCGCGGCCACACCTTCCACACGAGCCGCTGGGACTACGACTACACGGGCGGCGACTCGAACGGCGGCCTCGATCGTCTCCGCGACAAGCGCGTCGGCATCATCGGAACGGGCGCCACCGCCGTGCAGTGCGTGCCGCACCTCGGCGAGTCCGCGAAGCAGCTCTACGTCTTCCAGCGCACACCTTCCTCGATCGACGTGCGCGCGAACCGCGACACCGATCCCGAGTGGGCGCAGAGCCTGCAGCCCGGCTGGCACGCGGCGCGCATGGACAACTTCAACATCCTCGTCACCGGCGGCTTCCAGGCCGAGGACCTCGTCAGCGACGGATGGACCGACATCATCCGGAAGCTCCTCCTGATGATGCAGACCGGAAAGAGCACCGACCTCTCCCCCGAGGGTCTGATGCGGACCCTCGAGATGGCGGACTTCGAGAAGATGGAGCAGATCCGCGCTCGCGTCGACTCGATCGTCTCCGATCCGCGCACGGGCGAGGCGCTGAAGCCGTACTATCGCCAGTTCTGCAAGCGGCCGTGCTTCCACGACGAGTACCTCCAGACGTTCAACCGCCCGAACGTCACGCTCGTCGACACGGAGGGACGCGGCGTCGAGCGCATCACGGAGCGCGGCGTCGTCGTTGCCGGGAAGGAGTACGAGGTCGACTGCCTGATCTTCGCGACCGGGTTCGAGGTCGGGACCGACTACGCGCGGCGCAGCGGGTACCAGATCTACGGGCGCGACGGCGCGACCTTGACGGACAAGTGGAAGGACGGCGTCGCGACGCTGCACGGCATGTTCAGCCGCGGCTTCCCGAACTGCTTCCTCCTGAGCCCGATCCAGGCCGGCTTCACGGTGAACTTCCCGCACCTCCTGAGCGAGCAGAGCACGCACCTCGCCTACGTCGTCAAGCACGCGCTCGACAGCGGCCGGACGTGCGTCGAGGCATCGGCCGAGGCCGAGGCGGAGTGGGTCGCGACGATCGTCCGGATGTCGGGGATCGGGCGCGAGTTCCTCGAGTCGTGCACGCCGGGCTACTACAACAACGAGGGCAAAGCCGCGGAGCTGAACGGACAGAACGGCTTCTACGGCGGCGGCTCGGTCGACTACTTCCGGATCCTGCGCGAGTGGCGCGAGGAAGGCGGGCTGAAGGGCCTCGAGCTCGGCTGAGGCCCCTCAGGCGAGTCCGATCACGAAGGCGAGCAGCCGGTTCAAAGCGACGAGGTCCGATGCCGAAAGGTGGCCGACGATCCGACCCAGCTTCGAGCGCCTGACGGTCAGAAGCTTCTCGACCATCACCTGCGTGGGTCGTTCGAGGCCGGCTTCCTTCGGATCGATGTCGAGGCGAAGAAGAGGTGCATCGCGAAGGGTGCTGGTCATCACCGCGAGGATGACGCCGTCGCTACCAGCTCGGTTGAGAGCGTCGGCTTGGATCACGACCGCGGGCCCCCTGGTTCGGAATCCGGCGCCTCTGGTAGGTTCGGACGCATGGCCGCAGAGCAAGCTCGCTCCTTTGGAGATCTCGACGTCGTCGTCGTGGGCGCCGGCTTTGCCGGCCTCTACGCCCTGCATCGCCTCCGCAAGCTCGGCGTCTCCGTGCGCGTCTTCGAGGCCGGAAGCGGCATCGGCGGCACGTGGTTCTGGAACCGCTACCCGGGCGCGCGCTGCGACATCGAGAGCCT
Source organism: Deltaproteobacteria bacterium (assembly GCA_016874795.1). GTDB lineage: Bacteria > Desulfobacterota > Binatia > UBA12015 > UBA12015 > VGTG01. The sequence goes on from VGTG01000151.1 coordinate 10,336, forward strand.
CGAGTACTCGTACCAGTTCTCGGACGAGCTCCAGCAGGAGTGGGCGTGGAGCGAGCGCTACGCGACGCAGGCGGAGATCCTGCGCTACCTCGAGCACGTCGCCGATCGCTTCGACCTGCGGCGCGACATCGAGCTCTCGATGCGCGTGCTCTCCGCGCACTTCGACGAAGCGACCGCCCGTTGGGCGATCGAGACCGAGCGCGGCTCGTGCTCGGCGGCGTTCTGCATCATGGCGACGGGCTGCCTCTCTTCGGCGAACACGCCGCGCTTCCCCGGCCTCGAGCGCTTCGAAGGCGCGACGTACCACACCGGTCGCTGGCCCCACGAAGGCGTCGACTTCACGGGAAAGCGCGTCGGCGTGATCGGCACCGGGTCGTCGGCGATCCAGTCGATCCCGCTGATCGCGGAGCAGGCGAAGCACCTGACGGTCTTTCAGCGGACGGCGAACTACTCGATCCCGGCGCGCAACCAGACGCTGGATCCCGAGCTCGTGCAGCGCGTGAAGGCGGACTACGCGGGATTCCGTCGCGCGAACGCGGCGCGCCCGTTCGGTGCGAACTTCCCCGTGAGCGAGCTCGGCGCGCTCCAGGTCGACGCCGAGGCGCGCGAGCACGAGTACGAGGCGCGCTGGCAACGCGGCGGTCTCCCCTTCTTGACGTCGTTCAACGACCTGATCGTCGATCGCGAAGCGAACCGGACCGCGGCAGACTTCGTCCGCAACAAGATCCGCTCGGTCGTGCAAGACCCGTCCGTCGCCGAGAAGCTCGCCCCGAAGCAGCTGATCGGCTGCAAGCGGCTCTGCGTCGACACCGGCTACTACGAGACCTTCAACCGCCCGAACGTGACGCTCGTCGACGTCAACGAGGACCCGATCGAGGAGATCCTCCCGCACGGCCTGCGGACGAAGAGCGCCGTGCGCGAGCTCGACTGCATCGTGTTTGCGACGGGCTTCGACGCGATGACGGGCGCCGTTCTCGCGGTCGACATCCGCGGCAAGGGCGGGCGGTCGCTCCGCGACAAGTGGGCGGAGGGACCACGCACGTATCTCGGCCTCGGCACCGCGGGCTTCCCGAATCTCTTCCTCGTGACCGGCCCGGGCAGCCCCTCCGTCCTCTCGAACATGGTTCCTTCGATCGAGCAGCACGTCGACTGGATCTCGGACTGCATCGCGTATCTCCGCGCGAAGGGCTTCCGCCGCGTCGAGGCGACGACCGACGCCGAGGACGCGTGGGTCGCGCACGTCAACGAGCTCGCCGACGCGACGCTCTATCCGACCTGCAACTCGTGGTACGTCGGCGCAAACGTGCCGGGGAAGCCGCGCGTGTTCATGCCGTATCTCGGCTATCCGCCGTACGTCGAGAAGTGCAACGACGTCGCGGCGAAGGGCTACGAAGGGTTCGCATTGAGCTGAGCCTTCTGCGCCGGCCTCCTGGTGTTGATCCGTGGCGGTCGCGGTGGCACGTGTCAGGCCGGATTCAGCGCGATGAGGTGCCGCATGTTGCGAATCGGACCCGCGAGCCTGCTCGCCTCGACCCTGCTTTACGCCGGACCCGCGTGGTCCGCCGAAGCGACGGGCGCCGGAGCCGCGGCGCCGCCCGTCGTCGCCGGGCAGGGCACCGACGCGATCGACGACGCGGCCCTCGTCGCCGCGGGCTCCGACCCGAAAGACTGGATCACGCACGGCCGCGACTACGCCGAGCAGCGCTTCAGCCCGCTCGAGCAGGTGAACGAGTCGAACGTCGGACGGCTCGTGCGCGTCTGGACCTACCCGACCGGCTTGACGCGCGGCCACGAGGCGACGCCGATCGTCGTCGACGGCGTGATGTACGCGACCGGCTCGTGGAGCGTCGTCTTCGCGCTCGACGCGAAGACGGGAAAGGAGCTCTGGCGCTACGATCCCGAGGTCCCGAAGGCCGTCGGCGCGAAGGCATGCTGCGACGTCGTGAACCGCGGCGTCGCCGTCTACGAGGGAAAGATCTACTTCGGCGCGCTCGACGGGCGCCTGATCGCGCTCGACGCGAAGACCGGAAAGCCCGTCTGGCAGGTCGTCACGGTCGACCAGGACAAGGCCTACACGATCACCGGCGCGCCGCGAATCGTGAAGGGGCGCGTCATCATCGGCAACGGCGGCGCCGAGTTCGGCGTCCGTGGCTACGTCTCCGCGTACGACACGAAGGACGGCAAGCTCGTCTGGCGCACCTTCACGGTCCCGGGCGATCCCTCGAAGCCGTTCGAGTCCGAGGCGCTCGAGAAGGCGGCGAAGACCTGGACCGGCGAGTGGTGGAAGATCGGCGCCGGCGGGACGGTCTGGGACTCGATGGCCTACGACCCGCAGCTCGATCTCCTCTACGTCGGCACGGGCAACGGCTCGCCGTGGAGCCGCATCGAGCGAAGCCCGGGCGGCGGCGACAATCTCTACTTGTCGTCGATCCTCGCGCTCGATCCCGACACGGGCGAGCTGCGCTGGCACTTCCAAACGACACCCGGCGACAACTGGGACTTCACCGCGACGCAGCACATGATCCTCGCCGACCTCGAGATCGGCGGCCGCTCGCGTCGCGTCATCATGCAGGCCCCGAAGAACGGCTACTTCTGGGTGCTCGACCGCGAGAGCGGCGAGTTCCTCTCGGCGAAGCCGTACGTCGAGGTGACTTGGTCGGACGGCGTCGATCCGAAGACGGGCCGGCCGATCGAGAACGGCAGCGCCGACTACGCGAAGGGGCTCGCGCTCGTGAAGCCGACGGCGTTCGGCGGCCACAACTGGCAGCCGATGTCGTTCAATCCGAAGACGGGGCTCGTCTACATCCCCGCGCAGGAGATCCTCGGCGGCTACCGCATCGATCCGAAGCCGCTGCTCGCGAAGGAGCACTACAACACCGGCACCGACATGGCGGTGTTCGCGGCGATGACGCGCGAGATCGTGGCCGGGCACCTGCTCGCGTGGGATCCCGTCGCGCAGAAGGAAGCGTGGCGCCATCCGTATGCGATGCCGTGGAACGGCGGCACGCTGACGACCGCGGGGAACCTCGTCTTCCAGGGAACCGCGGACGGGCGATTCATCGCGTTCCGCGCGGACGACGGCCGTCAGCTCTGGGAGTTCCATACCGGAAGCGGCGTGATCGCGGCGCCGATCACCTATTCGGTCGACGGCGTGCAGTACGTCACCGTCGTCGCGGGTTGGGGCGGCGCCTTCGCACTCGCGGGCGGCGACGCGGGCGCGCAGGGTGGGCAGCCCTCGAAGGGGCTCGTGCACACCTTCGCGCTGTTCAACCAGCCGATCACGCCGGCGATGGTCGAGGGCTTGCTCTCGGGACGTCCGGACGCCGACGCGAAGCGCGAGGACCTCTATCACAAGTGGTGCTCGCGCTGTCATGGTGTGACCGCGATCAGCGGCGGCGCGCTCGCGGATCTGCGCCTGTCGTCGCCGGACGTGCAGAGCGCGTTCGTCGAGATCGTGCAGAAGGGGATGCCCGGCGTCGGGATGCCGGCGTTCGAGGGGATCCTCTCGCCGGACGAGATTCGCGAGATCCAGACGTACGTGAAGAGCCGGCCGCACTGAGCGGCGCAGCGGCGAGACAGTGGGGGGGGCGGAGATGAGACGAAGGACACCCGTGCGGACCGGCTTCCGAACGACGATCGCGACACTCGTATCTTGCGCGGCACTCGCGGCCTGCGCCGCGACGCAACCCAGCATGGAGATCCGCTCGGACCGGAATCCCGCCGCGAACTTCGCCGTCTATGCAACCTACGCCTGGGCGACGGCGCCTCTACAGGCGCCGCAGTGGCCGGCGCACGACGCCGCCGTCGTCAATCCGACCTTGCGCGAGAAGCGCCTGCCGCAGGCGATCGCACAGATCTTCGCGAGCTTCCCGCCGCGCACCGCGCGCTAGCCTGCATTTCTCACCAGATCCCTACTGCGGCGGCCGATAGCACCGAATCTTCGCGAGCTTCTCCCTCCGGGCTCCTCGACGTACTGTTCAAGTACGCCTG
>VGTG01000152.1 GCA_016874795.1 Deltaproteobacteria bacterium
CGAGATCGACGAGCGAGGCCGCGGTCGCGTCGAGGCGATCGGCAGCATGATGCTCGAGACGCCGCGCGGCCGCGTGCGCGTCGGTCCGGGGACCAGTCGGTTTTAGCTCGGCGCCTCGCCGCGTCGCCCGCGCTCAGAAGAGACCGAGCTGCCCGGTGCCTGCCTGCGGACGGCGGAACGAAGCCGAGCTCAGCGGCACGAAGCCGCCGTCGAGCCCGTGTCGTCGCGACGCGATCGCGAACAGCGAGGCGATCTGCTCCGCGTAGATGCCTTGTCCCCGTTGGCGATGGTGGAAGCGCGAGTCGCTGATGCGTCCGCCGCGCGTCTCGCGGATGTGTCCGAGGACGCGCTTCTTCTTCTCGGGATAGTTCCGCTCGAGCCAGTCGGCGAAGATCTCGTCGAGCGGACGCGCGAGCCGGAGCAGCACCCACGAAGCGCTTCGCGCGCCCGCGGCCGCGGCGTGCTCGAGGATCTTCGGGATCTCCATGTCGTTCAGCCCGGGAATGACCGGCCCGATCATCACGCCGACGGGGACGCCCGTTTCCGCGAGCGTGCGGATCGCCTCGAGGCGTCGCTTCGGCTGCGATGCTCGAGGCTCCATCCGGCGCGCGAGCTCGGGATCGAGCGTCGTGATCGACACCATCACGCGCGCGGCGGCGAACCCGGCGAGGACCGCGAGGTGGTCGACGTCGCGCGCCACGAGCGCCGACTTGGTGATCACGCTGACGGGATTCCGGAAGTCGGCGAACACCTCGAGGCAGCGCCGCGTGATTTCGAGCTTCCGCTCGACCGGCTGGTAGCAGTCGGTGTTGCCCGAGAGTGCGACGACCTGGGGCTGCCACTTGGGCGCGGCGAGCTCCCTTCGCAGCAGCTCGGGTGCTTCCGCCTTCACGAGGATGCGACGCTCGAAGTCGAGCCCGGCGCTCCACCCGAGCCTCTCGTGGCTCGGCCTCGCGTAACAATTGTGCGTCGCGAGCCCGGCTGCGTAGAACGTGCGCGTCGACGTCTGGATGTCGACGACGTCGCGAGGTGGGCCCGGCTCGATCCGCTCGATCGCTTCCGGAGTGGTCGGAGGCTCGTGCCCGAACACCCAATCGATCTTGCGGCGGATCGCGGGGCGGAATACGCCGAAGAACCGCATCCGCTCGGCAAGCGATCCGACGAGACGCAGCGCGCTCGCACATCCCTCGCGCGGTTCCATCTGGAGCTGAAAGCCGAGAGCCGCCGCGTAGGATCGCACGCGCTCGAGGGCGCCGCGGTCGACCTGCGAGATCCGGAGCGAGTCGCCGCTGCTTCCTTCGGCGTCGAAGAACCCCGCGACGAAGCCGCGGCGATACTCGCGCGTCGATCTCTCGGTCGTTCCGTCGCCGGGCGACGTGCCGGCGACGTATCCTGCTCGATAGTCCTCGCCTTCGCGCTCGCCGCCGGCGACGGGGAGAACGCGAAGGTTGCTGCCCGCCGCGAGCTCGCGCGTGCGCGACCAGCGGAAGGTTCGCGCTTGAAGCCAGCGGTGCTCGGCGGTCGTGACGACCTCGCGACTTCCGGTGACGAGACGAAGCGTTTCCCGTTTCGACCACCAGACTCTCTCGACGACCGAAGGACGCAGCCGGCGAGGTCGGCCCGGGGTCGGATACTCGTCGAATCCGATCAGGGTGTCGCCGACCTGCACGTCGCCGATGGGTTTCCAAACCATGTCGGCATGCAGGACCGGCGTGTCCGGGCCGAGGCAGTACGAGCAGCCGTGCTCGCAGCCGCGGTAGGGGTTCAGGCTGTAGCGGAAGCCGAGGTCCGGGCTGTCGTTCTCGGCGAGGACCGAGCGACTCGCGTCTCGATAGAAGTGGGTGTCGGGGTCGAGGTCCTCGCCGGGCTCGAGCTCGAGGCGCATCGGCTCGTAGCGGTTCGGGGTGTTCGTCTCGGTGCCGCGCGGGCGAATCGGCGGGGGCCGCATCTTCGCCGTATCTTCGCCTTCGAGGGGAAGCCGGTCAAGATGGCCGGAAGAGGCGAGGTCAGATCCAACCGCGGAGGCGATAGTAGGCGAGCCCGATGTACTCGTGCAGCACCTGGGAAACGAGGCTGGCGCGCCCCGGACGCTCGCCCGAGACGGCCGGCACCGGCGCCGCGCCCACCTCGACGGCGTGCTTCTCGAAGCAGAGCATCGCACGCCGCATGTGGACCGGGCTCGTGACGAGCAGGATCGACGGCTCGCCCCGGGCCTGCAGCAGGAGTGCCACCTCCTCGGCGTTCTCCGACGTCCGGCTCGAGTGCCCCTCGACGTCGATCCGCTCCGCGGGGACGCCCTGGTCGATCGCGAGCTGCCTCATCGCGGGTCCGCTCGACGGCCGGCCCGGACGCCGCGGCCCGCCGCTCACCACGAGCCGCTCGCCGAGCCCGCGCCGGTAGAGGTCGGCCGCCCAGGCGACGCGCGCCCGGCTCGTCGCGGACAGAAGTCCCTTCGAGGTGATCCCGCCGCTCAGGACGACGATCCACGGCCGCGGCCGCAGGTCCGGCTCGACGAGGATCGGCGCCGCGAGGCGGCCGCCGAGCGAGTCGAAGCCGAGGGCGAGCGCGCGCTCGCCGAGCGACTCGACGGCCTGCTCGACGCGCCGGCGCGCCCGGATCTCGCGCCATTGATAGCGCTCGCTTGGGCTCCGCCTCGGCTGCATCCTGCTTCGGGCGATAGCGGACGCCGTAGCTCTCGCAAGCTCGCGCGGAAGCGCTCGCCTGCTGCGGTGGAACGTCATCCGCCTCCCACTTGTTTTCGGCTTTCGCACAGCCGATCATCAGCGGATTGCGCTTTCGGCAGTCGCCGTTTCCGCGCGACGAAGCGACCGGGAGCGCCCGATTCACCCCGCAGAGGCCCGTTCCATGAACCTTCCAAAATACGACCGGCCGCCCGCCATCGTCCTCGGGCTCGGCCAGAACGGGCTCGGCACCTGCCGTGCGCTCGGACGCGTCGGCGTCCCCGTCATCGGGATCGACTCTGACCTGACCCAGCCCGGCGCCCAGACGCGCTACTGCACGAAGGTCGAGTGCGAGGAGTTCGTGAAGGCGGGCAGCGGCCTGATCGAGACGCTGCAGGAGATCGGCCGTTCGCTCGATCACAAGGCCGTCCTCTTCCCGAGCGGCGACCTGAACGTGCAGCTCATCTCGCGCCACCGCGAGGAGCTCGATCCGTGGTTCCTCTATCGCCTGCCGCCGAAGGACATCCTCGAGCTCTTCCTCGACAAGAAGTCCTTCTACAAGCTCGCGATGGAGCGCGACTACCCGCTGCCGCGCACGTGGTTCACCGACGGCGTGCACGACATCGAAGCGATCTCGAGCGACATCTCCTATCCCTGCTTGATCAAGCCGTTCCAGCCGACGGCGAACTGGCGCGACACCTTCGACACGCGGCTCTTCCTCGCCGACTCGAAGGACATGCTGCGAAGGCTCTACGACCTGATCTACCCGGTGCACCAGGACCTGATCATCCAGGAGTACATGCCCGGCGACGACAGCCAGGTCGTGTGGGGCGTGACCTACCTCGACGCGCAGCAGAACCCGCTCGCCCTGTGGACGGGACGGAAGCTCCGCATGTACCCGCGCGGCTTCGGCACGGCGACGCTCGCCGAGAGCAAGAAGATGCCGTGGATCGCCGACGAGGCGGTCCGCATCCTGCGCGGCGTCGGTCACGTCGGCTACGGCGTCGTCGAGTTCAAGAAGGACCGCCGTGACGACCGCTTCAAGATCACCGAGGCGACGGGCGGTCGAACGTGGTTCCCGCACAGCCTCGTCACGCGCTCAGGGATCAACCTCCCGTACATCTGGTACCGCGAGGTGCTCGGCGAGAAGGTCGAGCCGCAGACCGAGTTCGAGGAGGGGATCAAGTGGATCCACGAGGAGCGGGACCTGAAGACCGTCCAGCTCTACTTCCTCCCCGAGAAGCGCTTGACGTACTGGAGCTGGCTCCAGTCGTACCGCGGCAAGCGCACGTATGCGTACTCCGCGTGGGACGACATGGGGCCGATCCTGAATTCACTCGGCCGTATCGTCGAGGCCGGGAAGGGACGCCTCCGCCGCTCGGTGAAGCACAAGGAGCCGGAGCGCGAGCGCGCGCGCCAGAGCCGGCCGAAGCACCTCCAGGAGCTCCTCCTCGCCGCCGATCCGACGGTCGGGCAGGGTCTCCGCCGCGTGACCGTCGACTGACCTCGAGTCCGAGTCCGTGAAGAAACCGGAGCGCGGCGGAACGCGGGGGCAGGGCGAAGGCGGTCGCCTGCGCGAAGGGCCCGCGCCCGAGCTCGTCGCCGCCGCGTTCGGGCGCGAGATCGCCGACGCGCCGATCCTCTACCGCGGGCTCTCGCTCGCCGACTTCGCGCACGTACTGATGCTGATCGACGTCGGCGTGATCCCGAAGGATCCCGGTGCGCAGCTCCTCCAGCTCCTCCTCGATCTGCACGCGCTCCCGCTCGACGATTTTCCGCTCGACGCGAATCTGGAGGACGTCTACTCGAACCGTGAAGCGTGGGTGAAGAAGCGCGACGAGGCGGTCGCCGGCTGGCTCGGTGCCGGGCGGCCGCGTCGCGAGCCCGCGACGATCGCGTACCGGATGGCCGTGCGCGAGCGGCTCCTCGATCTCGCGGGCGCGATCGTGTCCGTCGGCGAAGCGCTCGTCGCGCAGGCGGCGGACAACGTCGACACGGTCGTCCCCGACTACACGTATCTGCAGCCGGCGACGCCGACGAGCCTCGCGCACTATCTCCTCGCGTTCACCTATCCTCTCTTGCGCGACGCCGAGCGCTTGCGCGCGGCGTTCGCGCGTACGAACCAGTGTCCCGGCGGGATCGGCAACATCAACGGGTCCCGTCTGCCGCTCGATCGTCGCAGCCTCGGCGACCTTCTCGGCTTCGACGACGTCGTCTCCAATACGCGCGATGCGATGTGGCAGGTCGACCAGCCGATCGAGGTGGTGAGCCTGGCGCTTCAGCATCTGCTGCATCTCGATCGGCTCGCCGAGGACCTGCAGATCTGGAATACGCAGGAATTCGCGATGGTCGAGCTCGCGGACCGTCATGCGCGCATCAGCATGATCATGCCGCAGAAGAAAAACCCTTACGCTCTGGCCTACGTTCGCGGTATCACGGGCAGCGTGATGGGGCGGCTGGTGTCGATGACGGCGGTGGCGAAGACCCCCTCGGGCCAGATGGACAACCGGATCTTCGCCCTCGGCGAGGTTCCTCGGACGCTCGACGACACGACGGCGACGACGCGGCTCATGGCCGGCGTCGTCGCTGGCCTACGGTTCGATCGCGAGCTCATGCGCGAGCGGGCCGGACAGGGGTTCACCTCCGCGACCGACCTCGCCGAGCTCGTGATGCAGGCGGAAGGATTGAGCTATCGGCAAGCACATCGCCTCGTCGGGCTCGCCGTACGCCTCACGCTCGAGGCCGACCGCGAGGCGAACGTCGTCTCGCGGAGCTCTCTCGAGGCGGCCGCACGCGAGGTCCTCGGCCGGCCGCTCACGATCGCGGAAGAGGCCCTACAGGGCCTCGCCGATCCGGCCGAAATCGTAGGTACGCGGCGCGGCGTCGGAGGGGCGGCCGCGGAGCCAGTGAATCAGATGATGGACGAGTGCCGGAGCGCTCTCGCGGACCACGAGCAGTGGCGGCGTGACACCTCGGCGCGGATCCAAGCCCGGGAAGAGCGGCTGCTCGAGCTGGCGCGCGAGCGCGCCGCCCCGAAGCGCGGCTGAGAATCACGTTCTGGAGGTCACGATGCTCGATATCTTCTCCCTGCCGACGCGCAGCCCGAAGCCCCGCGACGTCGGCGTCACCCACGTCATGGACAAGGGCCTCGGACTGCACCAGGTCGAAGACCTCCTGTCGACGTCTTCCGAGTACATCGACATCCTGAAGCTCGGCTGGGGCACCGGCTACGTGACCCAGAACATCCTCGAGAAGATCCGCGTCTATAGAGAGGCCGGGATCCCGGTCTGCTTCGGCGGCACGCTGCTCGAGGTCGCGATCCTGCAGAAGCGCTTCGACGCGTACCGCGAGACGGCGCGCAAGGCGGGCATCACGCACGTCGAGATCTCGAACGGCGTGATCGACATGTCGATGCGCGAGAAGGCCGGCTACATCCGCGAGCTCGCGAAGGAGTTCACCGTCCTCTCCGAGGTCGGCAGCAAGGACTCGGAGAAGATCATCCCGCCGTATCGCTGGGTCGAGCTGATCCAGTCGGACCTCGACGCGGGCGCGTGGAAGGTGATCTGCGAGGCGCGCGAGAGCGGCACCGTCGGCCTCTACTTCGGCTCGGGCGAGGCACGCGCCGGTCTGATCGACGAGATCGTGGCGAAGGTCGACCCGGCGGACCTGATCTTCGAGTCGCCGCAGAAGTCGCAGCAGGTCTTCATGGTGCGGAAGCTCGGCAGCGAGGTGAACCTCGGCAACATCGCTCACAACGAGGTGATCGCCCTCGAGACGCTGCGCCTCGGCCTTCGCGCCGACACGATGGCCGCGTTCCACGACGTCGAGATCTGGAACAAGCGCCGAAACGCCGAGCTGCAGGCGGAGCTGCCGCGGCCGGAGCGTCGCTCGCGCGGCGCGGCCCGCACGCCGGGCCGCCGCAAGCTGAAGCAAGTCCGTTGATTGAACGAGAGGGGCGCCGCCCCTCTCCTCCACGCGGCAAAGCCTGAGCTGCGCCTCCTCACCCCGCTCGCTCGCGCTCGGCCGCGCGCTTCGCGCGCGGATACATCAGTCTCAGCCGCGGACGCGGACGACGACGACGCTCGCATTGTCGCTGCCGCCCGCCTCGAGCGAGTCCTCGATCAGGCACTCGCCGATCTCGTCGATCGGCGAGTCCGACGAGAGATGCGCATGGATCTCGTCCGGCGCGAGGAGCCCGGAGACGCCGTCGCTGCAGAGCAGGAAGACGTCGCCCGTCTTCCACCCGTCGCTGCCGCGTCCGGGCTCGACCCACGGGTCGATGCCGAGCGCCGCGAGGAGCTCGTTCGTGTGCGGCAGCTCGAGCGGGATCTCGCGGCCGCCGGAGAACTTCCCGCCGTACCGGGTGTGGTCGGCGGTGAGGAGCGTCAGCTTGTCCTTCCGCAGGAGGTAGAGGCGGCTGTCGCCGACGTACGCCCAGGTCGCGCGCTTCGGCGAAGCGCTGAGGAACAGGGTGACGAGAGTCGTTCCCATCGGGCGCGCCGTCGGCCGCTCCTCGGGATGCCCGGCGACGAAGATCCTGTTGTTCGTCGAGGCGATCGCGTCGACGAGCCGATCCTCCTCGGCGCGCCCGGCGCTTCGGCCGAACGACTTCCGCAGGTGCTCGATCGCCATCTTGCTCGCGACCTCGCCGGCGTCGTGCCCTCCCATGCCGTCGGCGACGGCGAACAGGCCCATCTCCGGGAAGCAGCCGACGGCGTCCTGGTTCGTCGGCCGGATCCGGCCGGTCTCGGTCCTCGCGTAGGTCTCGAGTCGCATCGGGTTCACCCGTGCCCTCGCAGCCGGCCGGTCGACGCCCCCCGACCTTCGGCGAAGTGACTCGGGATGGTATACCCGAGGTCCCGCAACCGAGAAAGGCGCGTGGCTGTGAACGAGGAAACACGAGCGCTTCTCGCGCACGCTGCGCGCGAGAAGACGGTGACGTTGGTCACGCGCGGAAGACGCACAGGTATCCCGCGGCGCGTCACCATCTGGTTCGTCGTCGACGGCGACACGATCGGCCTGGGCACGCTGAACCAGGACCGGAACTGGGTGAAGAACGCGCGCGGCGCGGGCGAGGTCGAGCTGGAGCTGGCGGCCGGTCGCCTCGCCGGTCGCTTCGCCGACATCACCGACGCCGGCGAGCACGCGACCGTACGCGGGCTGATCGCGAAGAAGTACTTGCCCGCCCGGATCGCTTCCTGGTTCGGCATCGGCCAGAAGCACACCTTCCGCATCTCCGACCTGCGTCCCGCGGCTTGACGCCGCGTCGATTCAAAAAAAGTAGCGCCGGTCAAACCTCAATAGTGTTTGACAGCCAACCCCCTTTCCGTCCATCTTCGCGATGGGCGCGTTCCAGCCAGGAGCGCGGGCCGTGAGGAGGAGGAGACGTGGAACGAGGGGAGGTGCGGTCCAACGGCCGGACCCGGCACCCAATAGCGAGCCGGGCAACGAAGGACGCGCGATTGAGCGTCGCCCGAGAGGCATTCGAGGGCCCGCGTCTCGATCAGATCCCTCTTGCGCCGCTCTACGAGGCCGCTCCGATCGGAGTGATCCTCGCGAGCCCGGCAGGAAGGATCCTGTCCGCCAATCCGGCGCTGCAAACGTTGCTCGGCTTTCGTGAGCGAGACCTGCGGGGTCGGCCGCTCCTTTCGCTGGTCCACTCGGGCGATTCGTGGCCCGGCGCGCGCGGCGGCGACGTCCGCCTGCTGACCCGCGCGGGAGGAGGCGTCTGGGTGCACGTCTCGGAAGCCGAGGCGCACCTGCCGGGGAGCGGGGGCCGTACGCGCCTCGTGCTCATCCGCGACGAGAGCGAGGAGAGGCGTCTTTCCCAGGAGCTCGACGTCGCGCTGAACCGCTTTCGCCAGCTCTGCGACAACGTGCACGACGGCTTCATGCTGCTCACGCCGGACCTCGGGCAGGTCGTGCACGCGAGCGGCGGCCTCTCGAGTCTCCTGAAGGGCGAAGAGGAGGCAAGCGGTCGCGAGTGCGATCGGACCGTGGGGCTCGAGCACTTCCACGAAGAGGACCGCGCCCGCCTTCTCGCCGAAGCGGAACGGATCCAGGAGCATCGCGTCGAGCTGCAGATGCGCGTCGTTCGCCCGGACGGCTCGGTCCGGATGTGGCTGCAGGTGCGCACGTTCCCGCTGCGCGATCCGCTCGGCGAGGTCCGCCACGTCGCGGCGATCTTCGAGGACGTCACCGGCCGCCGGCAGGTCGCGGAGATGCTCGCGCAGGCGCGTCAGCACGCCGCGCGTCTCGTGCAAACGGTGCAGGATCCGCAGGCGCTCCTCGGGACGGGAGATCCGCGCGGCCACGCGGCTTCGGGCCCGAGCCCGCTCTGGCTGCAGGGAGCACACGTCGAGGAGCGGACGGCCTTCGCGGCGCGTGCGGCGCAGCTCACCCCGCGCGAGCGCGAGGTGATGGAGCTCCTGGTCGCGGGCGGCACGACGAAGGCGATCGCGGCGGAGCTCGCGCTCAGCCCGAAGACGGTCGAGGTCTACCGCGCGCGCGTGATGAAGAAGATGCGCGCTCCTTCGGTCGCGGCGCTCGTGCGGCTCGTTCTTCTTGGAAGCCCCGAGAACGGCAGCTGAGCCTCGCTGACGCGCGACGCGCTGACGGATTTTCGCCGCATCGAGGCTCAGTTCCCGGCGTAGCCGAGCGCTTCCATCTTCCGGCGCGTCTCTTCCGAGATCTCCATCGAGGACGGCGGAAGCGCGCGGGCCGGGTCGGCGCCGCCGCGGCTCGCGAGCTCGCGCATCTCGTCTTCGTGTGCCTGCGCACGGTCGAGGTCGTTCGCGTCCGCGTGCCAGTCCTCGAAGAGGAAGCGGACGCTCTCGTCCTGCGGGCTCCAGATCGCCTTCTTGCCGTCCGCGATCACGCCGAGGAGCTCGCGGTCGTCGTCGCTCTCGGCGAACTCGCGGAGGCGGATGGTACGGCCGTTCGTTTGCCGGACGTCCGCGCCGAGGAGATCGATCCCGCCGAAGGTCTTCGGCGGCTCGACACCGACCCGCGCGAGCACCGTCGGCGCGACGTCGTGCAGGCCCGCGACCGTCGGGTGCCGGGTGGGTGCGATGCCGGGCCCGCGGATCAGGAGCGGGACGTGGATCTCCTCGTGAAAGAGCGTGTTCCCGTGCTCCATCGTTCCGTGCTCGCCGAACGCTTCGCCGTGGTCCGACGTCAAGACGAAGAGCGAGCGTCCGTCGAGGCCGCGCTCGCGAATCGCGGCGAGGAGCGGGGCGATCGCCGCGTCCTCGTCGAGGATCTCCGCGTCGTAGAGCGAGCGAAGGTAGTCGATCTGGCCGGGGTGGTCGATCCGGTACCAGACCGCGGGGAACTCGTGCTTCATCCGTTCCTCGACGGCGGCGTCGCGCCCATGGGCGAGCTTCGCGCGCGCTTCGTCCGAGGGGACGTAGGGTCCGTGCGGCCCGATCAGATGGAGGAAGAAGAGCTGGCGGCGTCCGGGATCGATCCGCGCGATCGCCTTGCCGACGATCTCGGGCGTCGTCGAGTGGCGCACGTTCTCGCTTCCGACCTCCTCGAACGCGTCGAAGCCCTGCGCGAGCCCGGCTTCCGCGCTGACGTTGACGTTCGCGCTCCAGCCGAGCGTCTCGAAACCCGCCGCGTGCAGAGCGCGCGCGAGGGTCGGCGTGCCCTCGGGCAGACGCGACGCCTGGTAGCCGACGCCGTGATCCGCCGGGCTGATCGAGGTGAGGATCGTCGTGACCGACGGCTTCGTCCAGCTCGAGAGCGAGACGACGGACTCGAAGACCGCGCTCTCGCGCGCGAGCGCGTCGAGGTTCGGCGAGACGGGCCGCTCGTACCCGTAGGCGCCGAGGTGATCCGCGCGGAGCGTGTCGTAGACGACGAGGAAGACGTGCGTCGGAGGCTCGGGTTGCGCGGGCCGCGACGGCCCGAGCCGGAGCGCCGCACCGACCGACAGCAGGACGAGGAGCGCCGCCGTCGCCCGGACGAGACGAGCCATCGCCCGACTCCGTAGCCGAGGCGCTCCGGGGGGACAACGCACCCCGCGTCCTTGCGCGCCTCTCGCGGCCTCGATAAGGGGCGTGCCGGTCGATCGCGCGGCCGTGGGTCGTGGAGATGTCGCAGCGGACCTTCGCCGGCAGGGAAGCGTGGCTCGTGGCGGGCATCGTCCTCGTGTGGCTCGCGATGTGCGCGCTCGTCCTGCCCGTCGGCGAGTTCCCGCTGAACGACGACTGGGCGTACGCACGCTCGGTCCAGGCGCTCCTCGAGCGCGGGGAGATCGAGCGACGCCCGTGGACGCCCGCGATCACGCTCTCGCACACCCTCTTCGGCGCGCTCGCGAGCGCGCTGTTCGGATTCTCGTTCGAGACGCTGCACACCTCGATGCTCGTTCTCGGGCTCGCCGGCGTGCTCGCCGTCTACGGCCTCCTGCGCGAGCTCGGGGCGTCGAGCAGCGCTTCCGCGATCGGCGCCGTGTCCCTCGCGGTGAACCCGATCTACTTGCAGCTCTCCGGCACGTTCATGACCGACGTGTCGTTCTTCGTGCAGGCGACGATCGCGCTCTGGGCGTTCGCACGCGCTCTTCGCACGGGCTCGCGTGCCGCGATCGCGGTCGGTGCGCTCGCGAGCCTCGCCGCGACGCTGAACCGGCAGATCGGCATCGCGCTTCCGCTCGGCTTCGCGCTCGGTGGGCTCTGGGCGGTCGTGCAACGTGAGCCGTGTCGGGATTCGAGTCGCGCCGGATGGCCTTGGCTCCTTGCACCGCTCACCTTGTCGATCGCGTCACTGTTGGTCTGGGAAGCGGCGATGGCAGAGCCCGGCATCGGATCGAGCACCGCGAACGTCAAGGTCGACGAGATGCTCGTGTTCCTGACGGGCACGAGGCCCGAGGTCTCGCGGCGGATCCTCTGGAACCTCGTGGGACACGCGCTCTACCTCGGGCTCTTTGCGCTTCCCTTCGCGCTCGCTGTCGCGGGAGCACGGCTCCGTGCCGGCGTGCTCGGCGTCTTCGCTCTCGCCGTGACGGTATGGCTCGCGTGGCGCGGCGAAGCGATGCCGCTCGTCGGGAACATCGTGCTGCCGAGCGGGCTCGGCCCCGCGACTCTTCGGGACACGCACATCCTGATGCGGCCCTCACTGCCCGAGGCGCCTTGGATCGTGCGGCTTGCCCTGACCGCGGCGAGCGCGTTCGGAGCGGCCCTCGTCGTGCAGCTCCTGTTCGCGAGGACGCGCGTCCGCGTCCCGGTGCGGGGAGCGCAGGCGATGCTTCTGGCTTCGGTCGGCGTCCTCTTCGCGGGACCGAACCTGATCGCACCGTACTTCGATCGCTACCTCTTGCCGCTCGTTCCGATCGTGCTCGGCGGGCTCGCGCTGCGCGGCTTCGCGACCGAGCCGGTGGGGAGGGGCGCACGCGCGGTCGTCACGGCCTGGCTCGTCGCGGGCTTCCTCCTCTCGGTCGCCGGGACGCACGACTACCTCGCCTGGAATCGCGCGCGCTGGAACGCTCTCGAAGGGCTCGTCCGCGAGCGCGGCGCGAGCCTCTCCTCGATCGACGGCGGCTTCGAGTGGAACGGCTGGCACCGCTACGATCCGAAGTACTTCGTCCGGCCGGACAAGAGCTGGTGGTGGGTCGAGGACGACCGCTATCTCGCGGCGTTCGGCCCGCTCGAAGGTCGCGAGGTCGTTCGCCGGGCGCCGTTCGCGCGCTGGCTGCCTCCGTTCGGCGAAGGCGAGGTGCTCATCCTCGCGCGCTCGAGCGCACCCTCGAGCGCACCCTCGAGCGACGAGGCTCCGTGACGGAGGACGCGCGCTCCGCGCCGCTCGACGCCCTCCGCGGCGTCGCTCCTCCTCGTCGCGGTCAACCTCTGCGCGGAGAACGCGATCTGGTTTCTCGGAAGCACGACCGCCGCGGCGTTCGTCCGCGGTCTCGATCCGCCTCAGATGGTACCTTCGGCCGTTCCCGGCGGTGGCGCGCCGGCCTTCTTCGTGACGAGCGTCCTGAGTGGGCTCGGGCTCTGCATGCTCGTGGCGGGGCTTCTCGTCCGTCTTCCCTCGGCGGCGCTGCTCGCTCTTTCGCTCGGGGCGGTCGTGACGACGCACCTCGTGACGCCGTCGCCGGCCGACGCGCGCGCTCTTTACGCGCCGCTGACGCGACTCCTCGTGCTTCCCGGACACACCGAGCGGCTGCTCGTGGTGTATCCGGTGCTGCCCTGGCTCGCGGCGGTCCTGCCGGGCATGGTGCTCGGTCGGATCCTGCTCCGGCGCGGCGCCGAGGCGTACCCCGTCGCATTCGCCGCTCTCTTCTACTTCGCGCACCTCCTGCTGTTCGCCGTGGTCGGTCTCGCGATCGGTCCGGCGGGCATCGGAGCTCCGGCGAAGCTGCCGATATGGATCGTGGGCGTCGCGGCTCTCTATCCCGCGTCCCGGTGGTACGATCGATTCAAGCGGAGCACGGCGCCCGATTCGCCGTGGAGGCTGTTTTGACGGAGCGAGGCTCGCGGAGCGGACGAGGAGGAGAGTGGGCGATCGTCGTCCACGGCGGCGCCGGCCCGATCGGCGAGGGACGGGACGAGACGCTCCGGAGCGGCTGTGCCGAGGCGGCGGCGCGCGGCGCAGCGGTGCTCGAGAGCGGCGGCTCCGCGATCGACGCGGTGTGCGCCGCGGTCGAGCACCTCGAGGACGTGCCGGATTTCAACGCCGGTCGCGGCTCGGTCCTGAACCGCGCGGGAGAGATCGAGGTCGACGCGGGTCTGATGACGAGCGATCTCGCGATCGGCGCCGTCGCCGCGGTGCCGTGGCTGCTGCACCCGATCCGCCTCGCGCGGCTCGTGCTCGAGGACGGCCGGCACGTTCTGCTCGCCGGAGAGGGCGCGCTCGCCTTCGCGCGTCGCTACGGCATCGAGCCCGAGCCGCGCGAGCGCATGGTCACGCCGCGAGCCGAAGCACGTCACGCGGCCCGCTTGGCCCGCGTGCCGACGGGGAGCGAATCGTCGGAGCCGGGAGACACGGTCGGCGCGTGTGCTCTCGATCTCCGCGGCGGGCTCGCCGCCGCGACGTCGACGGGCGGCACGCCCGGCAAGCGCCCGGGCCGCGTCGGCGACTCGCCGCTCGCCGGCGCCGGATTCTGGGTGGACGCTCGTCACGGTGCTGCCTCCGCGACCGGCACGGGCGAGGCGATCATCCGGGTCCTTGCGAGCCGTCAGGCGATCGCGCTGCTCGAGGTCGGCCACCCGGTCGGCACCGCCGCGCAGGGAGCCGTCGACGCGATCGGGCGGCCGGGGCGAGGCGAGGGCGGCATCATCGTTCTCGACCGCAGCGGCGGCATCGGTCTCGCGAGCAGCTCGCAAGCGATGCCGTGGGCCTCGATCGTCGGCGGCCGCGGCGCGAGCGGCGTGCTCCGGCGTGACTCGCTCTGACTTCCCGACCGCGCGAGGATCGCGGCCGCCGAGAGCGTCGGCTAGCCTGCATTTCTCACCAGATCACGTCGCGAGGCGGTCGAGAGTGCCGAAGATTCGCGAGCCTCGGACCGGAGGGCGACGCAGGCGTACTTGAACAGTACGTCGAGGAGCCCGGAGGGAGAAGCT
>VGTG01000153.1 GCA_016874795.1 Deltaproteobacteria bacterium
TCTCCCTCCGGGCTCCTCGACGTACTGTTCAAGTACGCCTGCGTCGCCCTCCGGTCCGAGGCTCGCGAATCTTCGGCACTCTCGACCGCCTCGCGACGTGATCTGGTGAGAAATGCAGGCTAGTCGTCCTTGCCGGGAACACGCTGCCCGGCGGTCTGTCGCACCGCCTCCAGGGAGACGGTGCCCGTGCCAATGGGATGAATCCGCGACGAGCTTGCGGCCGGGGAATATGCCTGGGGCCCGTTCCACCGCTTCTGGGTGCGGGATAGGAGGGATCTGGCTCGGCTGACCGGCCCGACTTCCAGCTTCTGAGAAGAGGCATTGAACGAATCGGCCGTTCATGGTGACTACGCTCATCCTGCGCGTGCGGATCACCGAGACACTCGACGTCGCGGCGCCGGCGGCGACCGTCTGGACGGTCGTCACCGACCTCGACCGCTATCCCGAGTGGAACCCGTTCGTGGTCGCGTGTCGCTCGACGCTCGAGCCCGGGTCACCGATCGACATGCGCGTCAGGGTGCTGCCGTTCGTCGCGCAGCCGCAGCGTGAGACGATCTTCGAGCACGAGCCCGGACGACTTTTCAGCTACGGCCTCGCACCGATGCCGCTCGGCGCACTCGCGAGCCGGCGTTCGCACATGGTGGAATCCGTCGCGCCCGAACGCGCGCGCTACGTCTCCGACTTCCGGCTCGGCGGCTGGCTCGCGCCGGTCGTCCAGGGATTGTTCGGGCGGCGGCTCGCCGCCGGATTCGCGGCGATGAGCGCCGCGATCAAGACGCGCGCCGAGGCGCTCCACGCCGGCACCGTGCGCTGACCAGCGTCAGGTCGTCAGAGCCACCAGTCACCCATCGCGAGCGCGACGGCGTCGAACGGCACCGCGTGGACCCGCTCGAGCGTGCCGGCGGAGAAGCCGAGCCCGACGACCGCGCGAACGGACGGCGCCGCTCGGAGCCGGTCCGCGAGGGGCCCGTCCCGCCCGGCGGCATGCCTCGACACAAGGGGACGAGCCGCCTTCGGCAACGCAGGGCGCGGTCCCTACCGTCGCCGACCTCTTCCAATGGGCGGAGTGCCTGCGGCGCGAGGGCGAGCTCGACGGGGCCCGGCTCTTCGCGCCGTCGCTCGTCCGGCTCGCGACGACGAATCACACCGGCGACCGGCCGAACGGCTTCTTCGCGTTCGCATGCGAGCAGCGCGGCTGGGATCGCTTTCCCGCCTACATCGGGCTGCGCTTCTGGCTCCGCGGCGAGGGCATCTTCCCGACGTACTTCGGCCTCACATCGTCCCCGCGCACGTTCGGCGGGCCCGGCGCCGGGTCGTCGATGTTCTGGGTCGACCCGGCGCGCGACCTCACGTTCGTGCTGCTGACCGCCGGCCTGCTGGAAGAGACCCGGAATCTCGACCGCTGCCAGCGGCTCTCGGATCTCGTGCAAGCGGCCGTCGTCGACTGACGCGGGCGGCTCAAGCCGGCGACGACGCGGCGGAACCGAGACGCCGCGCGAAGAACGCGAGAATTTCGTCGCGCGCAGTGCGCGTCGGTTCGCCGGCGGCGTCGATCAGGTTCACCGTGACGACGCTGTGCGGACACGGGACGTACGTCGCGAAGAACGGCGGCGTGTCGAGGACGGGTTGGGGCCGGGGCGCAGGCGCTCGATGAGGCTCAGCAGCGTCAGCAACGCGAGAAAGACGCCCAACCGCCACAGCGCAGTATCGTCGGTCGGCATCGACACTCCTCGGCGGCGGCCGAAGCTGGCCGCTTTCGGGTAGACCTTCCGGCATTGCGGTTGAATTCGCTTCCTCCTCTCGAACCATTCACCTCAAACATTGGAGCCGATATGCCCCTTCGCCTCGCCTCGATCGCCGCCTTCACCCTTGTCGCCGCTCTGCTCGCCTTCGCCGCCTGGGCCGGCCCGAAGGACGACATGGTGGCGATGAGCAAGAAATTCCTCGCCTTGCGCAGCTATCACGCCACCATGCTCAACAGCGACGAGCGCGTGCCGAAAATGGAAATGGATTTCGTCGCGCCCGACCGCTATCGCATCGATTCGCCGATGGGCGCGCAATACGTGATCGGCGACACCATGTATATGACCGTCGACGGCCGCACCATGCGTATCCCGATGCCCAAGGGCACGATGACGCAATGGCGCGAACCTTCGCGCGTTTTCCGCGAAGTCGACAAGACGCAGGTGGAGGAACTGGGCGCCGAAGCGGTGAACGGCAAACCTGCTAAAAAATATCGCTTCAGCCAAACCGGCGCGCCGGCGACCACGACCCTGATCTGGGTCGGCGGCGACGGCTACCCGATCAAGATGGAATCCAGCAGCAGCGCCGGCGAACGCGCCAATACCGTCGCCGTGTTCTATTCGCGTTACAACGACCCGTCGATCAAGATCGATATTCCCGAATGAGTCGATACGAATAAGCAGGTGCTCGGTCGCACCGCCCGATAGCGCGTCGAAACCTCGCCTGCCGGCCCGTCCGGCAGGCACAATGGCGCCATGGCCGCGCACCTCCCGCACGAACCCGCGTCGAATCTCTCGTCCTCGCCGGGCGACGAAGTCAAATCGACTGCGATCTCGGATCGGGCGGCCTCGACCAGCCAGATGGGCCGCTTCGAGACCGTGGCCATGACCGAGGAGTGCAACCTGAGGGCGCTGGCCGACCTCTCCGGACAGTGGATCGCCCGCGCCCGATCGAGACGCCCGAGCAAGACGCTGATCCTCGACATGGACAGCAGCGTGAGCCCGACCTAAGGCGAGCAGGAGGGCACGGCCTACAACGGCCACTTCGAGTGCACCTGCTACCACCCGCTCTTCGTCTTCAACCAGCACGGCGACGCTGCCGGAGCTGGTTCCGTGCTGACGCGGGGCGCGCATGTCCCTGTCGTCGAGGTCACGAACGGGCTATGCCAGCCCCGTGCCGTGGATGGCCACGGCCATCTGGGAAATGTCCGTTGACTTGCGTTCGTTTGCCCGCGTATCAGGGGCACCCTCGACCAACCTTGGGAAGACTGTCGTGGAGGTCCCACCATGAGCTTCATTCGGATCGCGGCTTGTCTTGTCTTGTCTTGTCTTGTTGACCTCCTCCACGGCTCGAGCCGCGACACTCTGTGTGAACCCGACGGGAACCGGAGGCTGCTTCTCCACTCTGCAGGCCGCCCTCGATGCAAGTGGAAAGAAGGACGTCATCGAGGTCGAGGCCGGCAGCTATCCCAGCGCGGCAACGGTTCCCGCTCGGGCAAGGGTCACGATCCGAGGCGCGGGCAAAGATTCGACCTTTTTCGAGGAGACGCTGACCATCGGGACCAAGGCGCAGGTCACGTTGTCCGACGTCACGATCCGCGACACCTCGAACGACGGAATCTTCCTCGAGGACAAGGGCCGCCTCGTCCTGCTCGACAGCGTGATCCGGGACTGCCCTCGTAGCGGAGTTCGATTCGACACCGGCAACTTGACCGTCGAGCGCTCCACCATCCGGGACAACGACGATAGCGGAATCGATGGCGGCACCCGGATCGCCGTCCGCGACAGCACGATCAGTGGCAACGATTTCAATGGAGTCTCGGCGGTAAACTCCATCACCACCATCTTGATCGAGAGCTCGACGGTGAGCGGCAACAATCGCGGCGTCAACATGAACTCACTGAACAGACTCTCGATCTTCGGGAGCACGATCGCAGACAACGGGCGCGGGATCTTCGATCAAGGTGCCAATCGGACTCGGCTCGCGAACACGATCCTGGCCGACAACGGGGTGGACTGCGAGGTCCAGGAGTTCGCCGAGAGCTTGTACTTCTCGCAGGGCTACAATCTGATCGAGAGCAATCTGCGCTGCGATTTCAAAGGGGACCTCACCGGCAACATCGAGGGTGTCGATCCGGCCCTCGGTCCCCTCGACGACAACGGAGGTCCCACCCGAACCCACGCGCTTTCGGGTGGAAGCGCCGCGATCGACGCGGGCAATCCCCGGCCGCTGGGGAAGGGCAACCGGTGTCGTCCCGAAGACCAGCGCGGCGAGCCACGCGACGGCAGGTGCGACATCGGCGCGTTCGAGTTCTGATCCGAAGACGCGTCTCCGGCATTTCCGCACACCAGGGCGTCGACCTTTCGGGCCGCGCGACCAGGCCCTCGCCCTGCTCATGCTCGGTCGGGCCGCCGATGGAGACGCAATGAGTCGATTCCGCTCGGTCGAGGGAGTCGCGCCGCTCGCCCGTCTCCTTGCGTTGGCCGGGACGGTCCTTCTCGCAGTGCCGAGCTCGAGCGTCGCTCAGCTCACGGTGCGATCGAGCCCCACGTCGGGCCCGCGACATCAGTCCCCCTCGTCGTCCTGGCGTGTGCGCCGCAGAGCCCGCTCCGCTCGTCCTTCTCGCGCAGCGCGCTCTCGTGCAGACGACGAGCGGAGGAGACTCGCAGCCGCCGACGATTCCGAACTCGATACGGTCTCGGCAACGACCGCGACCTGGAGCTTGCAAACTTACTGCTGAACGACCACGGGTGGTCGCGCGATGATGGAAAGCAGGACCTGTACCGAGGACGGCTCACGCACGAGGCCGCGCGAGTCCAACGGCGAATGCCTCTCGAGTCCCGTTCGAGCTGCTTTCCCCGAACATGCAGCAAGCCGTGCAGAATCTCGCCGGCGCTTCCGTCTTGATCCAGGAGGCGGAACCGTGATCCGGTCCGGGCCAATGATCACGATCCACGACGGCGACTGCCTCGTCTGTTTGGGGACGTTGGCTCTGCTGGTCACGCTCGGCGTGATGGCACTCGCGGCCCGTGCGGCCGCCGCGTCCGCCGACCCGTGCGTCGCGTTTCGCGAAGCGCTCACGGCGACGCGCAAGCTCATACAGGAGGCGCCCTTTCGCGATCGCGATCCCTCGGGCGCCGAGCTCTTCCTCGAGACCAACGTGAGCGCCGCCTTCAACGACGCGCTCGCCGCGGCCGATCGGGATCGTCCGCTCCTCGGCCGGGGCGATCACCGGACGAACCTCGGCCTTCCGAATCCCGACAACGTCTACTGGCTCGCGCGCATCGAGCCCGGCGTGGACTACAGGATCGTCGGAAAGCGCGGAACGAGCGCCGATCTCACCTTCCAGCTGCTCGACGGCTATCCCGGCACCGGAACGCTCGGCACCAACGCCGGCCTCCTTCGCTCGAAGGATCTCGCCGTCGAGCCCGACGGGTCGTTCGAGATTTTCGTCGGACCGACGCCGCACGCGGGCAACCGGCTCGCTCCGATCCTCGCGGGAGCCGATACGCTCGTGATCCGCGAGACGTTCCAGGACTGGGAGAAGGAGCGACCGGGAACGTACCGCCTCGAGCGCGTCGGCGTGGAGAAGCAGGACGTCGAGCCTTCGGCGACGGAGCTTCGCGAAGCGCTCGTGGACGCCGCTTCGATCCTGCGAGCGCAGAGCACCGTCTACGTGCGTTTCGTCGCCGAGCTCCTCGGCCTCAAGCCGCCCGATCCGGGTACCCCGGCTTCACGCGGGCTTCCGCCCAACTTTCTCTCGCCGCCGGTGCAGACGAAGTCTGGCCTGCCCGGACAGCGTTCGTCGCTCGCGCACTTCGTTCTCGAGGAAGGCCAGGTGATGGTCGTGACCGTCGCGCCGTCGCGCTTTCCCTACCAGGGCTTCGAGGTCGGCAATCTCTGGTTCCAGACGTTCGACTGGGCGCGGCACCAGTCGAGCTTGACGACCGCGCAGGCTCGCCGCGACGCCGACGGTCTGTATCGCTTCGTCTTGAGCCCGACCGATCCCGGAGTTCCGAACTGGCTCGACACGGTCGGCCAGCGCGAGGGCTTCGCGTTCCTCCGCTGGCAGGGGCTCGACGAGGACCTGCCGCAGGAGCAGTGGCCCCAGGTCGAGATCGTCTCGCTCGCGGAGCTGCGCGAGCGCCTTCCGGGCGACACGCCGGTCGTCACGCCCGAGGAGCGGAAACGCTCCGTCGCCGAGCGCGAGCGAGCCGTCGCGCGCCGCTACGCCGAGACGGCGGAGCCGGTGCGCGAGATCGTGCGTCGCATCGGAGCGCTCGATCGCGCCGTCGCACCGGAGTGCCAGCCCTCGAGCTTCCTTCCGGCCTTCGCCTTCCGCACGAGCACGCTCGACGAGGACGTCGATCCCAAACCTCCGTCGTGAACCGACCGTCTCGTGGCGGCGGATCCGACGCACCCGTTCGAGCGGCGTTCAGTTGGGATCGACGATCGCGCAACCCATCGGCGCGTCGGCCCGGATCGCCCTCCAGAAGTCGAACTCGTCCTTCACGACGATCGCATTCGTCTGCGGGCCCGATTGGGCGCAATAGCGATCGCCGTTGTTCAAGAGCAATTGCCAGATGAGACCCGTGGAGTCGAGCGAGCCGAAGACGAACTGCGAAGCGTCCTTGCAGGAAGCGCGAATGACCTTCGGCTTCAAAGTCACCTTGCAGCGGGTGTCAAAATTCGTCTCGCCCGAGAATTGGTAGCCCGCGCTACCCGGCGGATCTCCCAAGGCCTTCCAGCCCGGCGCATCGAGGTGCCACAAGTCGCATTCCTCGTAGCCCGAGCACCACACCATGGACGCTCCCTGGTGGGCCGGGTCGAGCGGCGGCTCGGGAAGCGGGAAGGTATCTCCCTTGATCTGGGGCTTGCTCACGATCTTCGAGAGGTGGCCGCTGCTGAGGATCTGGAGCTGCGCCGGGATCTCGAAGCTTTCGGCGAAGGACGCGGTAGGGAGGACGAGAGCCATGAGGCCAAGGATAGGAGCCCACTGGCGCAGCATGCGTCGATCCTCCTTCGCCGGCAGCACAACTCAATGGCAGCGGGAGAGGAAGGGCGTCCCTGCGTCGCACGCACCGGTCCGAAGACCACTGAGCTCAGCGTAGGAACGACCGACTACCCGGCGCTCGCGCCTCTCCCCGCCGAGGCGAGCGGGCGCGGCTGCTCCGAGCTGGATACGCGGTAACGCGCGTCGCGTTCTACTTCGCGGCCGCGGGCGACGGCAGCCACACGTACGACCACGTCTCGGTGAGGACGTCGCCGTCGTGCGTGAGGTACGCGCGCATCTCCACCGGCGCGTTCTTCTTCGGCTTGATCTGGAACGTCAGGCGCCAACCGCCCGTGACCGGATTCTTGTAGACGTGCTCGTCGTAGAGCTCGGCGCCGTTCGCGCTCACGACCGCCTCGGGCGGCGTTTCGGCGGTCAGCGCGTCGACCTCCGCGCCGTGGAAGTCCACGACGTAGCGGTAGCCGTCGTGTGGTGTATCGACGGAGCCGCGGTCGCGCCGCGTGCTCACCGATCGACCCGCCGGCGGGCGGCTCGCGTCCTCCCCGAAAAACGAGAGCCGATACGCGTAGGCGAGGGGCTTGCCGGGCTTCGGCAGAGTCGCCGGGACCCAGTAGGCGACGATGTTGTCCGTCAGCTCGTCCGTCGTCGGGATCTCGACGAGCTCGACGCGCCCCTTGCCCCAGTCACCGCGTGGCTCGATCCACGCGCTCGGCCGGATCTCGGCGCGCGTCTCGATGTCCTCGTACGAGCCGAACTCGCGATCCCGCTGGATCAGCCCGAAGCCGCGCGGGTTCTCGAGCTGGAAGCTCGCCGCGTTGATGCGCGACGGGTTGTCGAGCGGCCGCCACAGCCACTCACCGGTCTCGGTGTGCAGCAGAAGGCCGTCAGAATCGTGCACCTCGGGGCGGAAGTCCTCGAACTTCTGCGTCGAGTTCTCGCCGAAGAAGAACATGCTCGTCAGCGGAGCGAGGCCGATCTTCTTCTCTTCGTTGCGCAGGAAGACCTTCGCGTCGACGTCGACCGTCGTCTGGGCGCCCGGAGTCACCTCGAACCGGTACGCGCCGGTGACGGTTTCGCTGTCGAGCAACCCGTAGACGACGAGGCTCGTCGCGTCGGGCGGCGGCTCGACCAACCAAAATTCGACGAACCGGGGGAACTCCTCGCCGCTCGGCTCGACGGTGTCGATCGCAAGGCCTCGCGCGGACAGGCCGTAGACGTTGTCGCGGCCGACGGCGCGGAAGTAGCTCGCGCCGAGGAAGACGATCACCTCGTCGAAGTACTCCGGGTTCTTCAGCGGCGCGTGGATGCGAAAGCCGGCCCAGCCGATGTCCGGGGGGATCCTCTCGGCGAAATCGTTCTTGCCGTAATCGAAGAAGCGCGCGGCGTAGGGAATCGGACGCACGGCGCCGTCCTCGACGACGTTGATCTCGACGCTTCGGTCGAAATACAGGCCCGGGTGGAAAAGCTGCACCTGGAACGGCAGGTGCTGGTCGCGCCAGAGCGCTCGATCCGGGCGGAAGCGGATGTCGCGCCACTGGTCGTAGCTCATCGAGCCGACGAGCATCCACTCGGGGACCTTCTTCTGCCGGTCGCGGTACGGCTCCGTCGCGTTCTCCGCGGCGATCCGCGCGATGTCCTCTAGATCGAACGCGTGGGAGGAGATGCTCGGCGCGATCGCCAGGGCCATGCCGAGGACGAAGCCGAAGCCGAGGCGCGTCCTCCGCCGAAGAGAGCTCGTTCGCAGGCGAGAGTTCATCGCCGCAGGGTCGCGGAGCGGCCCCGCGGCGTCAAACGCTCGGAGGCTCGCTCGGGTGAAGCGCCAGAGCTGCCAGCCCTCGTTGATCTTGGCCCACGTCGCCGTGTGCTGGAGCACCGCGCCGCCGGCCTCGATCGTGATCGTCATGGTCGGGACGGTCGCGGCCGAGAGGTGCCGTACGCGCGGATCTCGAGGCGCCAGAGCGCGTCGTCCGCGCGCTGCACCTCGACCTTGAAGAGACCGTCGCGCAGGCCCGGGCCAGGGACGCGCGGCGCACTCTCCGGCGATCGCGAGGCCGAACCCCGAGGCTCCGCCGGTGACGACGGCGACGCTCCGTGGCTTCGTCACGACCGGCCCGCGTCAGCCCGCGGCGCGACGCCCGTGCAGATACGCCTCGGCGTAGGCCCCGGTCGGATACGGCTGCACGTTTTCGTAATCGGCGAGCTTCGTGTGCCCCTCGGCGATCTTGCCCCGCACGCCGTCGTACACGCGCCAGTGCATCGTCGGGCCGAAGAGCGGCTGCGACTCGACCGAGACGACGCGCACCTCGCCTTCCTCGAAGCCGCACTGCGGCTGGATCGCGCGCAGCATCTGCTCGCCGTTCAGGTGGCCGTCGCCGAAGTTCCAGCCGAGGACCGTGCCGCCGAGCACCTCGCCCTCGTGCCACTCGTAGTCGTCGATGTCGTCGACGGCCTTCGGTAGCGCTTCGAAAAGGGGTCGTCCTTCGAAGTGCATGAAGCGGCTCACGCACATCATCGTCTTCGCGACCGCGAGATGCGTCGGGTCGGGGACGAACTTCGCGAGCTGCACGAAGACCGTGTCGCCGGCTTTCTTCACGCGGTCGAGCTTCCCGACGGCGTCCTTCTTGATGAGCCAGATGTTGTACGCCCAGTTGCCGGCGTAGTAGCGCATCGAGAGCAGGAACGAGACGCGCGAGGGGAAGAAGTTCCCGATCGTCGGCACGACCGCGAGCGAGAGCAGGAGCAGCGCGAGCAGCACGGGCATCGCCGTCAGCGCGGAGAGGCTCGCCTCGGGGTGGAACAGGAAGAGGAAGTAGCCTCCGTAGATCATCAGGATGTTCCACTCGACCGGCATGCCGTTCGGGTTGTTGATCCCGATGAAGCCGTGGAACGCGGTCATCAGCAGAAGCCCGAAGATCGTCACGGGCTCGTTGCCCGCTCCGAGGACGAGGATCACGGGGAGCGAGTACTCGACGGCCGTCCCGAAGTGCGCCATCAGCGTCGCGAAGCGCGAAGGCCGCAGGTCGACGGGGAAGTCCGTGAAGAGGTTCTTCTTCAGCGCCTTCGGGAAGAACGGCCCGTTGTTCATCATGAACATGATGACCGACGGGAAGTGGCCGTTGAGCTTCGACGTCGCCGCCCAGAACCAGATGAAGCACCACGTGAGCTTCGCGCCGGAGATCCAGAGATCGTCGTCGGTCGCGAAGGCGATGCACACGAGCACGACGAAGTAGTGCTCCGCGCGGCAGACGAGGTAGAGCATCTTGTCGAGCACTGCCATCAGCGGGATCAGGAGGACGACGGGGTAGAGCAGCTCCGGCGTGACCCGCGGCGCGATCAGCGCGCCGAGCAGGAAGAGCTGGTTCGCTCCGTAGAACGCGACGTCGAGCCAGTTGCGCGTGTCGCCGCCGATCAGCGGAGCGCCGCGGAAGAGCGGCAGCTTCGTCGTCCCGCGGCGCAGGAAGTGCCGGTAGCCGCCGAACCACGGATCGAAGCGCGCGTTCATCGGCCCCCAGCCGCAGCCGAAGCCGGCGAGCTCCCAGAAGATGCACCAGACGATCGCCTTCTTGAACGACTCGTTCGCGAACGCCCATTCGCCGATCGAGAAGAACCCCGGATAGTCGGCGTTGAAGCTGCACCAGAAGGCCCACCCGCCGATCAGCGGGAAGAAGTACTTCATCCAGTAGAGCGCCATGACCTGCGGCTGGTTCGGGCTCGCGTTCGCCCAGGTGACGCAAGCGAGACGGATGCGCTCCGGGAACGGCGCGCTCAGGATCCGCTGCGGATCGTAGGGGGGAAGGTCGGCGCGTGCGTCGTTCATCGCGACTTCGCCATCGCGGTCGTCTTTGCCGGATGACCTTGGGCGGCGCAAGCGACCTCAGAGCCGATTCGTGACGCTCCGAGTCAGTCGAGCGGGAAGTGGTACACGCGCGCCGCGTTGCCGGAGAGAACCTTCCGCCGCTCCTCGAGCGTCAAGTAGGCGAGGCAGTCGCGCACCTGCTCGAGAGGACGCGGATAGAGGCAGACGGGATGCGGGAAGTCGGTCTCGAACATCACGTTGTCGACGCCGAGCCGCCGGATCGAGGCGGAAGCGTCGCGTCCTTCGAACCAGAACGAAGCGTAGATCTGCCGACGGAAGTACTGAACGCGGAGTGACGGCAGGGCTCGCGATCGGGGCTCGCGATCAGCGCGTGCGGCGGCCGAAGTACTTCTTGTAGTTCTCCGCCGACTGCGCGAGGTCCGGCCGGCGGTCGAGGATCGGCTGCATCTTCTTCCAGGCGTCCTCGCGCTTGGCCGGGTAGTACTCGGTCGGCCAGTAGCCCTCGTGCGGCCGGTAGCCCTGGAGGACGCGCCGCGCGACGGTCGCCTTGTGGACCTCGTCGACGCCGTCGGCGATGCCCATCGTCGGCGCGCCGGCGTACATCGCCTGGATCGGCGTCAAGTCGGTGGTGCCGAGCGAGCCGAGGATGTGCAGGGCGTTGAACGACACCTCCTGCAGCACGCGGGCCATCGTGAACTTCACCGCCGCGATGTCGGTGCGCGCCTCCTGGGTCGACGTGCTGTCGATCTTCCACGCCGTCTCGAGCACGAAGAGGCGCAGCATGCGGATCGAGGCGTAGGATTCGGCGATCTTCTCCTGCACCATCTGGTGCTCGCCGATGATCTTGCCGTGGCTCTCGCGCGAGAGGGCGCGCTCGCACATCATGTCGAAGGCGAGCTTGCACTGCGCGATGGTGCGCATCGCGTGATGGATGCGGCCGCCGCCGAGGCGACGCTGGGCGAGGAC
Source organism: Deltaproteobacteria bacterium (assembly GCA_016874795.1). GTDB lineage: Bacteria > Desulfobacterota > Binatia > UBA12015 > UBA12015 > VGTG01. Next base: position 11,541 of record VGTG01000153.1, read on the forward strand.
CTTGGCGCCGTCCTCGGGCCCGAGGAGGTGATCGCGGGGCACGCGCACGTCCCGGTAGATGATGTGGTTGTGGTTGCGCGGCTCGGGCTGGATCTCCACTCCCGGCGTCTTCCGCGGCACGACGAACATGCCGTTCGTGCACATCACGAAGAGGATGTCCGCGACGCGGCCCGCGGAGGTGAACCACTTCTCCCCGTTGATCACCCAGTCGTCGCCGTCGCGCACGGCGTGCGTCTTGAAGAGGTTCGGATCGCTGCCGCCCTGCGGCTCCGTCATCGAGTACGCGGAGAACATGTCCTGGTTGAGGAGCGGCTCGAGCCAGCGCTTCTTCTGCTCCGGCGTGCCGTACGCGGCGAGCATCTCCATGTTCCCGGTGTCGGGAGCCGCGGCGCCGAACATCTGCGGCGCCGACGGATAGCGTCCGATGACCTCGTTCAGGAGGCCGAGCTTCAGCTGGCCGTAGCCGGGACCGCCGAGCTCGTGGTCGAGGAAGATGGCCCAGAGGCCCTGATTCTTGACCTCCTGCTGGAGCTCACGGACGTACGCCTTCACCACGGGATCGGGGGAGCGGACGGCGTAGGGGAAGACGTACTCGAGCGGCTCGACCTTCTCTCGGCAGAACTGGTCGACCCAGTCGAGCTTCGCCTGGAATTCCGGTTCGGTCGAGAAGTCCCACATGATGCTTTCCTCCGTCGGTTCGCTGCTCGGCACCCTACCGAAGAGCCCCCTCCCGGACTACGGCGTAGGGCGGTGAATCGACGCGACCGGTCGCTGGGCGCGCTGGGCGTCGCCCTGGCGCTGCTCCTCGCCGCGTGCGGCGGGTCCCGCGTGGACGCAACGTCGGCCGGCGGCGCCGCCACGACGACATCCCGCCTTCCCAGTGGCGCCGCTCGCGGTCGAGATGGCCGCGCCCATCGCCGAGAGCTTCGAGGCCCGTCGCTCGCAGATCGACCGCATGGATCGCGGCAAGCTGCTCGACGAGGCTCTCGGACATGCGGCGGACGCGCGCCGGTGCGGTTTGCAGCTCCTCCGGAACGGTCCGCTCGTAGACCTCGCCGGCGCAGCGCTCTTCCGACGACCGGGCGAACCTACTGCACCGGGCGCGCGCGGGTCAACGCGGCTGTTGATTCAGGACCTCGCGACCCTTGCTGCTATGCAGGCTGGCGGAGTCCATCCATGAACGGAGGAGGTGTCGTGATGCGCCGTGTCCTGGCCGCCTGGGTCTCGTGTGCGCTCCTCGTCGGGAGCGCGAGTGCTCGTGCGGAGACGGATCCGCTGCCGTCGTGGAACGAAGGAGCCGCGAAGCGCGCGATCGTCGCGTTCGTGCGGACGACGACGGACGAGAAGAGCCCGAAGTTCGTTCCTTTCGCGGAGCGGATCGCCGCGTTCGATCAGGACGGGACGACCTGGGTCTCGCATCCGATCTACACGCAGGTCGCGTACTGCCTCGAGCAGGTCCCCGGCGTCGTCGAGAAGAACCCGGAGCTGAGGGACGTCGAGCCGTTCAAGACGGTTCTGACGGGAAACGGGGAGGCGATCGCGAAGCTGCCGATGAAGGAGCTCGAGAAGGTCCTCGCGGCGACGCTCAGCGGCATGACGGTCGACGAGTTCCGCGCGGACGTCGAGAAATGGATCTCGACCGCGAAGCATTCGCGCTGGAAGCGGCCGTACACGGACCTCGTCTACCAGCCGATGCTGGAGCTGATGCGGTACCTGCGTGCGAACGGCTACCGGACGTACATCGTCACCGGGGGCGGCCAGGACTTCGTCCGCGTCTACTCGGAGCGCGTCTACGGGATCCCGCCCGAGCAGGTCGTCGGCACGATGGGTGCCACGACGTTCGGGTATGCGAAGGACGGGACGCCGATCCTCACGAAGGAGCCGAAGGTCCTCTTGATGGACGACAAGGCGGGCAAGCCCGAGGGCATCCACCTGATGATCGGACGGCGTCCCCACGCGGCGTTCGGCAACTCCTCCGGCGACCAGCAGATGCTCGAGTACACGGGCGCCGGCGACGGCGCGCGCTTGATGATGCTCGTCCTGCACGACGACGCGGAGCGCGAGTACGCGTAAGGGCCGGCCGAGGGGTTGCCCGACACGAAGGTCGGGACGTTCCCGCAGTCTCTCTACGACGAAGCGAAGAAGCTCGGCTGGACGGTGATTCGCATGAAGGACGACTGGAAGCGGATCTTCGCGTTCGAGGAGTGAGCGCGACCGCTTCGCGGCGACGAGCGGCTCGGGGTGGAAGCCATGCGATCCCAGAGCACGATCGCGAGCCCGTAGGTCAGGGCGAGGGGGAGCACCACGACCGGAAGGACGAGGGTCGGTGTGACGTGAGGAAGCGTCACGGCCGATACCCACCAGGGTCCGCCCCACGACAGGTCCCACGGATGGCCGTCGGTCGGCTGCGCGACGAGATGCCTCCAGGTCGTCCACGCGACCATGCGACAGACGCCGTAGAAGAAGAGGCTCCGGTACAGCCGTGGTGGATGGACAGCGCGACGTAGCTGGCCGCGGCGCCGACGTGCAGGGCGGCGTCGGCGGTCGAGGAGATCGGATTCGCGAGCATCTCCGACCTCCGCAGCACGCCCACCTCGATGGCTCGCGG
>VGTG01000154.1 GCA_016874795.1 Deltaproteobacteria bacterium
GCGGACCCGGCGGGCAGGGCGGCTTCGAGACGGGACAGGTCCGTCCCGGCGCGATGCCCGGCGGCGTCGTCGGCGGCACGGGCGGCGGAGGCGGCGGCAGCGGTCTCGGCAGCGGTGCCGGCTCCGGCGAATTGAGGGGGGCCGACTTCCTCCTGTACTACAATGAGATGATCGCGCGCGTCCGCGATGCCTGGGTGTGGGCGGGTGGCGCTGGGAACCTCGAGGTGAAGGTGGCATTCGGAGTGACGCCGGACGGGAACATCGTGGGCTTGAGGCTCGTGCAGGCCTCGGGCGATCGGTCCTACGACGAGTCGGTGCTGCGCGCGCTGCGCGCGGTGCGGAACCTCGGCCCACCGCCGGAGCGGCATCGCGACTCGTTCGCCGACGTCGAGCTGACGTTCCGCCCGTCGGATCTGGAGAGGCAATGAAGCACGCGAAGCTCGGAGCGCGTGCGCGGACGCGAGGACTCGTCGCGGCGCACGCGCTCGCAATGATCGTTGCGTTCGTTTCGCTCTCCCTCTCGGCGTCGCCGGCGGGGGCGCAGATCCGCGGTCTCGTCTCGGGCCCCGGCCAGACCGCGTTCCCGATCGCGATCCCGCGTCTCGAGGGACCCGGCCTCGGCTCCGCGGACTCCGACCGCTTCGGGACGATCCTCGGGCGCGACCTCGAGATCTCGGGGCTCTTCCGCGTCGTGCCGCAAGCCTCCGCGATGACGTTGACCGGCGCCGGTGCGCCGGAGATCGACTACGCCCCGTGGGCTTCGATGGGCGCCCGCTTCGTCGTCGGCGGACGCTATGAGCGCCGCGGGCCGGATCTCGTGCTCGCGGCGTGGATCTACGACGTCGGCGAGCAGCGCCAGCTCGGCGGAAAGCGCTACGAAGGACCTCCCGGGGAGGCCGCGCGCATGGCGAATCGCTTCGCCGACGAGGTCCTGCGGCTGATCACCGGCGAGCGTGGCCCGTTCGACACCGAGATCGCCTTCATCTCGAAGCGCGAGGGGGGCCGCTTCAAGGAGCTCTGGGTGATGCGCTTCGACGGCGGCGACCTCCGCCAGCTCACGCGCAACCAGAGCATCACGCTGTCGCCGAGCTGGTCGCCGGACGGCAATTCGATCCTCTACACGTCCTACGCCGACGGACGCCCGCGGCTCTACGAGATGGACGTCGCGAACCGGCGAAGCCGCCGCGTCCTCGCCGGACCGGGGATCGTCGTCGGCGGCCGCTTCTCGCCGAACGGCCGCGAGATCGCGGTCGCGCGGGAGGAGAAGCGAGGGAACACCGACGTCGTCCTGATCGACCGCGATGGCCGGACGCTCGGCCCGATCGCGAGCGACTCGTCGATCGACGTGAGCCCGACCTGGTCGCCGGACGGGAGCCAGATCGCGTTCTGCTCCTCGCGGGGCGGCTCGCCGCAGATCTACGTCACGGGCGCGAGCGGCGGCCCGGCGCGGCGGGTGACCTTCCAGGGGAGCTACAACACCTCGCCTGTGTGGTCGCCGCGCGGCGACAAGATCGCGTACACCGGGCGCGTCGGCCGCGTCTTCCAGATCTTCGTGCTCGACCTCGCGAGCGGCTCGGTCACGCAGGTGACGAGAGCGGGAGAGAACGTCGATCCCGCCTGGGCGCCGGACGGTCGCTACCTCGTGTACAGCTCGAGTCGCTCGGGGCGCGACGAGCTGTTCGTGTCGGATTGGCGCGGTTTGCAGTCGCATCGATTGATCGCCGGACCAGGCGGTGATACCAGTCCAGCTTGGTCGCCATGGCTCGGCGATTGAGCCCGCGATGGTCGAAGTGGGGCGAAGCACCACTCGTGGTGGGGGAGGATGAAATGGGATCCGGGCTTGTCTTTCGTGGAGTCGGGCGGTATCCGCTTCTCCTCGGCGCGCTCCTCTTCGCGGCCGTTCTCGCGCTCCTGCTCGGCGGCTGCTCGAGCACCGAGGAGACGACGGAGGACATCTACGGCGCCGATGGCAGCAAGCTCAGCGAGAGCGATCTCCACGGCGGCAGCGGCTCGAGCCTCGATCAGTATCGCCGCGGGACGCTCGGCGACTCGCAGGGGCCCCTCGACGACGTCTACTTCGACTACGACTCGGCCGATCTCTCGATGGACGCGCGCGAGATCCTGAACCTCAACTCCGAGTGGCTCCGCGCGAATCCGAGCGCGAAGATCGAGATCGAAGGGCACACCGACAGCCGCGGGACGGTCGAGTACAACCTCGGCCTCGGCGCGCGTCGTGCGAACTCCGTTCGCGACTATCTGCTGACGCTCGGCATCTCGGGCGAGCGGATGACGACCATCAGCTACGGCAAGGAGCTGCCTCTCTGCCAGGAAGAGAGCGAGGGCTGCTGGCAGCGAAACCGGCGGGCGCACCTGGCGGTGCTGAGCTAGACGGACCACATGAACCAGGCGGGATTGCTCGGTCGCGGAGTGGCGGCGGCCCTTCTGATGGTCTCGCTGGGCGCTTGCGCTTCGCAGGTCGACCTGACCTCGATCCGCCGCGAGCAGCGGATGCTCGCACGCCGCATCGCCGATACGCGCGCCGACGTCGATCGCCTGAACTCCGAGGTCGCGCGTCTTCGCGGCTCGGTCGACCCGGTCTACGGCGGACGGTCGAGCGGCTCCAGCTCGGGCATGGGGTCGACGAGCGAGACCTACGGGTCGCCGACGAGCTCGACGCGTGGGTCCGAGTATCCGCCGTCGTCCGGCAGCCCGAGCAGCGATCCGTATGGCCAGCCGAGCGGCTCGACCTACGGTCAGCCGAGTCAGCCGAGCGGTTCCGCCTACGGTCAGCCCACGGATCCCTACGGACAGCCTTCGGGCAGCGGCTCGACGTATGGACAGCAGCCTTCCACATACGGCAGCGGAAGCACCTACGGCAGCGATCCGAACGCCGGCACCGGCAGCACGTACGGCTCGGGCGCGACGACGGGCGGCTTTGCCGCCGGCTCGGGGGCAGGGGCGGGAGCCGCAGCGGCACCCTCGAGCAACCTCCAGTCCGACATGTCCCGGGGCAGCGACGGCGAGTACCAGGACGGCCTCCAGAAGTACTCGAGCGGCGACTATCAGCGTGCCGTGCAGTCGCTCCGCAACTACGTTTCCCGGAACCCGAGCGACGACCTCGTTCCGGTCGCGCAGTACTGGATCGGCGAGTCCTACTACGCGCAGGGCAAGTACAACGAGTCGATTCTCGCCTTCAACGAGATCCTCGTGAGCTGGCCGAAGAGCGACCGGAAGCCCGCAGCGCTCCTGCGGCAAGCGGACGCGTTCGCGAAGACCGGCGACAAGATCGACGCCCGGATGATTCTCCAGAAGCTGATCGAGGATCACCCCGGCTCGCCCGAAGCGGCGCAGGCGAAAGAGCAGCTTCGGACGTTATGATACGGGAGGGGCGCCGCCCCGCTCCTCCACACGGCAAAGCCCAAGCGGCGCCTCCTCTCCCCGCTCGCTGCCGCTCGGTCGCGCGCTGCGCGCGCGGATGCATTCGGCTGTCCGTGGGCCGTCCTGCCGGTGCGAGTGCTCCGAGGGTGTGCTAACTGCCTGCACCCAGCGGGCAATGCGCGTCGTTCGGCACCTCCAGACGGGCGATCGACCGTTTCGTGATCCGGTCGTCGCGCTCGGCAACTTCGATGGGCTTCACCTCGGGCACGCCGCGATCGTGCGGCGGACGCTCGAGCGAGCGCGCGACCTCGGCGGCGACCCGGTCGTCTTCACGTTCCAGCCGCATCCGGTCTCGGTCCTCGCTCCGGAGCGCGCGCCGCGGCTGATCACGTCGCTCGCGGAGCGGCTTCGTCTCCTACGCGCGAGCGGCATTCGAGGCGTCGTCGTGCAGCGCTTCACGCGCGCCTTCGCCTCGCTCGAGCCGGAGGAGTTCGTCGCACGCTTCCTGCGCGACGCGCTCGGCGTCTCTGCCGTCGTCGTCGGCTACAACGTCACGTTCGGCCGCGAACGGAAGGGGACGCCCGAGGTCCTCGCCGACATCGGACGCCGCTTCGGCTTCGCGGTCGAGGTCGTGCCGCCGGTGCAGGTCGTCGAGCGCAAGGTCAGCAGCAGTGCGATCCGCCGCGCGATCGAGGCAGGCGAGGTGCACGTCGCGGCGGAGCTCCTCGGCCGTCTCCACGCCGTGCGCGGTCGCGTGCGACACGGCGATCATCGCGGCGCGACCATCGGGTTTCCGACGGCCAACATCCTTCCACGCGGCGGCGTGCTGCCGCCGGACGGCGTCTACGCGGTGCGCGTCGGGATCGACGGAGCGGAGCCGACTCTTCCCGGCGTCGCGAACCTCGGCACGAACCCGACGTTCGGCGGCGCGCTGCGACGCCTCGAGACGCACCTCCTCGACTTCGACCGGGACCTCTACGGGCGAGACGTGCGCATCGGGCTCGTGCGGCGGTTGCGCGGCGAGGTCCGCTTCGGCTCCGTCGACGCTCTCGTGCGCCAGATCGCGGCCGACGCGGACGAGGCGCGCGGCATCCTCGCGAACGAGCCTTGAGCGACTTGGCGCCGCCGACGGATTCGACCCGGCGCGTCTGCTGCTCCGTTCCCGCCGACGAAGCCGGCGCACGGCTCGATCGCTTCCTCGCCGGACGCGGCTTCCTTCCGACGCGCTCGCGCGTCGCGAGCCTGATCCGCGGCGGGCTCGTCACCGTCGACGGAACGGTGCGGAAGGCGAGCTTCCCGGTCCCCGAGGGCGCCCTGGTCGAGATCACGATCCCGCCCGAGCCGCCGTCGACCGTCGAGCCCGAGGACATCCCGCTCCGCATTCTGCACGAGGACGACTGGCTGATCGCGATCGACAAGCCGCCGGGAATGGCTTCGCACCCGGCGCCGGGCGCGTGGACCGGAACGGTCGTCGCCGCTCTCCTGCATCGCTGGAGCCTCGAAGGCGACTGGCCGGACCCGAAGCGGCCCGGGATCGTGCACCGTCTCGATCGCGACACGACCGGCGTGATGGTGATCGCGAAGACCCCCGAGTCGATGCACTGCCTCGCCCGGCAGTTCGCACGTCGCACCGTCACGAAGACGTACGCCGCCGTCGTGACGGGCGTGCCGCGCGCGACGGAGGGGCGGATCGATCTGCCCATCGGACGCGATCCGGTCGATCGGAAGCGCATGCAAGCGCGTGAAGGGCAGCGGCGCGAAGCTCGCACGCGCTACAGCGTCGTGAAGGTGCTCGGTGGCGAGGCACGGGTCGCCGCGCTCTTGCGACTCCAGCCGGAGACCGGGCGAACGCATCAGATTCGCGTGCACCTCGCGAGCATCGGACATCCGATCGTCGGCGATCCGCTGTACGGCAGCAGCCGTGCGCCGCGCGGTACGCCGACGGCAGAGCGGCTGCGCATCGAGTCCTTCCCCCGGCAGGCGCTGCACGCCGAGCGCCTCGAGCTGCGTCACCCGAAGGACGGAGGGCCGATCACGTTCGAAGCGCCGCTCCCCGACGACGTGCGCACGCTGCTGCGCGACCTCGGCGCGTGATTCCAATCTCTATTGACAGAGTTTTCCGGGTGCTCTAACGCTCGCCGAGCAGCGATCCGCGTAGCCCCTCGATCGCTCTCCTTCTCCTCTTTTCTCCGAATCTCTCGCAGAGCCTCTCGTCTTTTTCCCCACGTACGGGGAGCAATGGCTGCCAGCACAGAACCGAGGCAACACCCATGAGCCCACGACGCTCCGGAGCGGAAGCCGCCAACGACAAGTCTTCGCGCGTGCGGCCCACCGCGGCTGCACGCGACGCGAGCGCACGGACCTCCGACGCCGTCGACGACCAGAGCGGCGAAGAAGAGGAAGAGGAGACGTTCGCCGGCGCCGCTCCGCTCGCGCCGAACGCGAGCACGCCGCCACCGATCAACCTGACCGAGTTCAAGCGGAAGCAGATCCACGAGCTCGCGCAGATCGCGCGCGACTTCCAGGTCGAGGGCTCGTCCGCCCTGCGCAAGCAGGAGCTGATCTTCGGCATCCTGCAGGCGCAGACGGCGCGCAACGGCCAGATCAACGGCGAGGGCGTGCTCGAGGTTCTGCCCGACGGATTCGGCTTCCTGCGCTCGCCGGACTACAACTATCTCCCCGGACCCGACGACATCTACATCTCGCCGTCGCAGGTGCGTCGCTTCAACCTGCACACGGGCGACGTCGTCTCGGGACAGGTCCGGCCGCCGAAGGAAGCGGAGCGCTACTTCGCGCTCCTGAAGGTCGAAAGCATCAACTACGAGGATCCGGAGCGCGCGCGGGAGAAGATCCTCTTCGACAACCTGACGCCGCTCTACCCGCAGGATCACCTAATCCTCGAGCATCGTACCGACGAGGTCACGGGGCGCGTGCTCGATCTCATGACGCCGATCGGGAAGGGGCAGCGCGGGTTGATCGTCGCGCCGCCGCGCACCGGCAAGACGATGATGCTGCAGAACATCGCGCACGGCATCACGCGGAACCATCCCGAGGTGATGCTGATCGTGCTGCTCGTCGACGAGCGCCCGGAAGAGGTCACCGACATGCAGCGCTCGGTGCAGGGCGAGGTCGTGAGCTCGACGTTCGACGAGCCTCCGACGCGCCACGTGCAGGTCGCCGAGATGGTGATCGAGAAGGCGAAGCGTCTCGTCGAGCACGGGCGCGACGTCGTGATCCTCCTCGATTCGATCACGCGTCTCGCGCGCGCCTACAACACGGTGGTCCCGCCTTCGGGCAAGATCCTCTCCGGCGGTGTCGACTCGAACGCCCTCCACAAGCCGAAGAAGTTCTTCGGCGCGGCGCGCAACATCGAGGACGGCGGCTCGCTCACGATCATCGGCACGGCGCTCGTCGACACCGGCAGCCGGATGGACGAGGTGATCTTCGAGGAGTTCAAGGGGACCGGAAACATGGAGGTCCACCTCGACCGCCGCCTGATCGACCGCCGGATCTTCCCGGCGATGGACATCAACCGCTCCGGGACCCGCAAGGAGGAGCTCCTCCTGCCACGCGAGACCCTGAACCGGGTGATCATCCTCCGGCGCCTCCTGTCCCAGCTCAATCCGGTCGAGGCGATGGAGTTCCTCCTCGACAAGCTCGGGGGCGCCAAGACCAACGAGGATTTCATCGCTTCGATGAACCAGTAGGCCCCCCGGACTTTGCGTCCCCGTTTGGCCTTTGTTACCCGCCAACGGTTGAGGCCCCGGCCCATCCCGTCCACGGGACGTGGCGCCTCGAGGAGAGAGAATGCCCGAACCGACGATGAAACAGCTCTTGGAGGCCGGAGTCCATTTCGGTCACCAGACGAGCCGCTGGAACCCGAAGATGAAGCGCTACATCTTCGGTGCACGAAACGGAATCTACATCATCGACCTGCAGCAGACGGTGAAGATGTTCCGTGAGGTGTACGGGCAGGTGCGCGAGCTCGCCGCTTCCGGCGGGCAGATCCTCTTCGTCGGCACCAAGAAGCAGGCGCAGGAGCCGATCCGCGAAGAGGCGGAGCGCTGCGGCGGCTTCTTCGTCAACACGCGCTGGCTCGGCGGCATGCTGACGAACTTCCAGACGATCAAGGCTTCGATCGATCGTCTGAAGAAGCTCGACGAGATGCTCGAGGATCCGAACACGGTCGAGGTGTTCACGAAGAAGGAGATCCTCAACCTCTCGCGCGAGCGCGACAAGCTGAATACCGCCCTCGGCGGCATCAAGCAGATGCGCAAGCTTCCGGACGCGGTCTTCGTGATCGATCCGAAGCGCGAAGAGATCGCGGTCAAGGAAGCGAACAAGCTCGGCATCCCGGTGATCGCCGTCGTCGACACGAACTGCGATCCGGAGGTCGTCGACTACAAGATCCCCGGAAACGACGACGCGATCCGCGCCGTCAAGCTCTTCTGCACCTCGATCGCGGACGCGATCCTCGAGGGCAAGCAGACGCTCGAAGAGCGCATGCGCGCCGAGGGCGCCGAAGAGTCCCCCACCGAAGAGCAGCAGCCGCAGACGTCCGGCCCGACGGTCATCACGAAGCCGGCCGCGCCCGCGGGTTTGTAGGTCGACGGACATTCCGGGATCGGCCGACGACCGGAGTCCGGTCGCGGCCGCCTGACAGAGGTCAGAAGAGACGTGGAAGTCACAGCGGCACAGGTGAAGGCGCTGCGCGAGAAGACGGGCGCCGGAATGATGGATTGCAAGGTCGCGCTGCAGTCGGCCAACGGCGACATGGAGGGCGCGGTCAAGCACCTTCGCGAGAAGGGTCTCGCCACCGCGGCGAAGCGTGCCGGCCGCGTCGCGGCCGAGGGCGTGATCGTGGCGCAGCGGGTCTCCTCGGGCGAAGGGGTTCTCCTCGAGCTCAACTGCGAGACCGACTTCGTCGCGAAGACGCCGCAGTTCAGCGAGCTCGCGAACCAGCTCGCGGGCGTTCTGCACGGGCTGTCCTCGCTCGAAGGCGCGGCGGACACCGCGGACATCGACTTCGCCGAGAAGAAGCTGCCGAACGGCGTCACCGTCGGCGACAAGATCGCGGAGAGCATTGCCGCGATCGGCGAGAGCGTCGTTCCGCGTCGCGTCGCGCGTCTCGCGCCGGGCGAGGGGAAGGGCGTCGTCGGCTCCTACGTGCACGCCGGCGGAAAGATCGGCGTCCTCGTCGAGGCGAAGACCACGGCGACCGGTGCTTCGGCCGAGGATGTCGAGAAGCTCCTGCGCGACGTCGCGATGCAGGTCGCGGCCGCGAATCCGCGGTTCGCCCGTCGCGAGGAAATCCCCGAGAGCGAGCTCGAGAAGGAGCGCGAGATCTACCGCGGGCAGGCGGGCCAGACCGGCAAGCCGGCGCAGGTGGTCGAGAAGATCGTTGCCGGCAAGCTCGAGAAGTTCTACGCCGAGACCTGCCTCGTGGAGCAGGAGTACATCCGCGACTCCAGCCTCACGGTCAGCAAGCTCGTGCAGGACGTGAGCAAGAAGGTGGGCGCTCCGGTCGAGGTCACGCGCTTCGTGCGGCTCCAGCTCGGCGAGTCGAGCGAGTCCTAGAAGCCGTCTGGCTGTCGAGTGGCCGAAGACCTCGCGTATCGAAGGATCCTCCTCAAGCTCTCCGGCGAGGCGCTCGCGGGCGAGGGCGGCTCGGGCATCGACGACGACCGTCTCTCGCAGTTCTCGCGCGAGATCGCGGAGGTCCACGGCCTCGGCGCCGAGGTCGCGGTCGTCGTGGGCGGCGGGAACATCTTCCGCGGCGGCTCCGGCAACACCCATGGGATCGAGCGGGCGACCGCCGACTACATGGGGATGCTCGCGACGATCATGAACGCCCTGGCGCTCCAGGCGGCGATCGAGCGACTCGGCATCCAGACGCGGGTCCTCTCGGCTCTCGAGATCAAGGAGGTCGCCGAGCCCTATATCCGCCGTCGCGCGACGCGTCACCTCGAGAAGGGGCGCGTCGTGCTCTTCGCGGCCGGGACCGGCAATCCCTTCTTCACCACCGACACGGCGGCGAGCCTCCGCGCGGTGGAGATCGGGGCCGAGATCCTGATCAAGGCCACCCGGGTCGACGGGGTCTACGACTCCGATCCGGAGAAGAACCCCGCGGCGAAGAGGTTCGCGGAGTTGACCTATCTGGAGGTCCTGAGCCAGAAACTCAGGGTCATGGACTCGACGGCGGTCTCCCTCTGTATGGACAACGACCTCCCGTTTTTGGTGTACAACCTCCTCGTGCCCGGCAATCTGAAGCGAGTCCTCCGGGGCGAGAAGATCGGGACTCTGGTCCGCGGAGCGCCGTCGTGATCGACGAAGTGCTGGGGCAGTTGAAGGGCGAGATCGAATCGACGCTGGGCTCGCTCAAGAAGGACCTCTCGCGCGTCCGTACCGGACGCGCCTCGACGAGCCTTCTCGACGGGATCTACGTCGAGTACTACGGAGCGAAGACGCCGCTGAACCAGCTCGCCACCGTCAACACCCCCGAGGCCCGCTTGATCGTCGTAACGCCCTTCGACAAGAGCGCGATCGGCGAGATTGAGAAGGCGATCCGGGGCGCCGACCTCGGCCTGAACCCGATCAACGACGGAAAGCTGGTCCGCATCCCGATTCCCGAGCTCACCGAGGAACGCCGCAAGGACCTGGTCCGGCACGTGAAGAAGGTCGCGGAGGAGTTCCGGGTGTCGATGCGCAACCACCGGCGCGACGCCAACGAGCTTCTGAAGGAGCTCCTGAAATCGAAGGAGATCGCCGAGGACGATCACCGGCACGCCCACGACAAGGTGCAGGCCATGACCAACGATGGCATCACCAAAATCGACGGCGTGCTCAAGGTGAAAGAAGAAGAGATCCTCGCGGTGTGAGGTGGGGTTGGTGAACACGAGAGCTTCTCGAAATCCGCTCTACCAAGATCTCGACCTGGGGAAGCTCCCCCGGCACGTCGCGATCATCATGGACGGGAACGGCCGCTGGGCGCAGAGCCGTGGTCTCGAGCGCCTGTACGGCCATCGCCGCGGCAAGGCGTCGGTCAAGGCGATCGTCGAGCTGTCCCGGAAGATCGGGATCGAGTACCTCTCGCTCTACGCCTTCTCCTCGGAGAACTGGCAGCGTCCGGCGCAAGAGGTCAAGGGCTTGATGAACCTCCTCAAGCGCTACCTCACGACCGAGCTCGACCGCATGATGAAGAACGGTGTGCGGTTGCAGGTGATCGGCAACACGCGACGCCTCCCGAGCGACGTGCGCCAGGCACTTCGTCACAGCGTGGAGTCGACGAAGCGCAACAAGGACCTCACCGTGATCCTCGCGCTGTCGTACAGCGCGCGCGAGGAGATCGCGAACGCGGTTCGCGCCGTCGCACGCCGCGTGCGCCGCGGCGATCTCGAGCCGGACGACATCACCGAAGAGGTGATCGCCGAGAGCCTCGGCACCGCCGGGGTTCCGGATCCGGACCTGCTGATCCGCACGAGCGGAGAGGTGCGTCTCTCCAACTTCTTGCTGTGGCAGGTCGCGTACACCGAGATCTACATCACCGAGACGCTGTGGCCCGACTTCCGCGAGCACGAGTTCATCGAGGCGCTGCGGCAGTTTCAGGCGCGCGAGCGTCGTTTCGGTCGCCTTCCGGACCAGCCGGAGGAGTCGGTGGAGCGCCCGTCGGATCGAGCCCCGTTGCGTGTTGCGCGCTAGGCTCGCGACCGCCGCCGTCGCACTTCCGACCCTCGTCTGGCTGATCTTCTACGCACCTGCTTGGGCGTTCTCCGGGATGATCCTCGCCTTCACGGCGGTCGGTCTGAGCGAGTACGTCGACATGGCGATGCCAGATCACCGGCGAGTCAAGATCTTCGCGGTCGCGGTGGGCCTTGGCCTCGCGTGGACCGTCGTCGTGCATCGCAGCGACGCCCTCGGCCTCGTCCTGGTTGTCAGCCTGGTAGCGGGGCTGTTCCTCGCGCTCGCCGACGAGGACATCGGGGGAGCGGTGTCGCGGCTGGCGCACGGGCTTCTCGCGGCGCTCTACGTCGGCTTCCTCCTCCCTCACGTCGTCCGCCTGCGCCTCATGCCCGAGGGGGGCGAGCGCTGGGTGTTCCTCGCACTCGCGTGCGCATTTGCGACCGACAGTGCTGCCTACTTCGGAGGGAGATGGGCGGGGCGCACCAAGCTCTTTCCCCGGGTGAGCCCCAGCAAGACCCTCGAGGGGGCCGTTTCGGGCGTGGTCGGAAGCGTTCTCGTCGCCTATCTGATCTACGTGTTCTTGCCGCCCCCGTCTCTCCATGTCGCGGAAGCGCTGTGGATCGGCATCGCGATCGCCTTCCTGACGGAGACCGGCGACCTCGTCGAATCGATGATCAAGCGCGCCTACGGAGCGAAGGATTCGGGGTGGATCTTCCCCGGACACGGCGGAGTCCTCGACCGAATTGACGGCCTCGTCTTGCCGTTCGTTTTCACCTATTATTGGAACGCGGGTTTGGGCCTCTGACTCTCTTCGGCTCGAGGAGTTCCTGCCAATGGTGACGAGCATCATCGCTGCGATTCTGGTCCTCGGCCTCTTGATCTTCGTCCACGAGCTCGGACATTTCCTCGCGGCGAAGAGGCTCGGCGTCGGCGTGATCAAGTTCTCGCTCGGCTTCGGGCCGGTCCTGCTCTCGAAGCGCGTCGGCGAGACCGAGTACTGCATCTCGGCGATCCCGCTCGGCGGCTTCGTCAAGATGATCGGGCAGGAGGACGACGGCAGCGAGCCCGATCCGGCGACCGTCTCCCAAGCGAACTCGTTCGCGGTGAAGCCGACCTGGGCGCGCGCACTCATCGTCGTCGCCGGACCGACGTTCAACCTGCTCTTCGCGTGGCTCCTCTACACGATCCTCTTCGCCACCGGCGTTCCGGTCCTCACCGCCGCGGTCGGCGAGGTGAAGGAGGACATGCCGGCGGCGGCCGTCGGAATCACCGTGGGCGACGAGATCGTCGCCGTCGACGGGAAGGCGATCGACCGCTGGGAGGCGCTCTCGGAGTCGATCAAGGCGGGCGAGGGCAAGCCGGTCACCCTGACCGTTCGCCGTGACGGCGCCGATCGCACCGTCGAGGTCACGCCGAAGGAGATCGAGGGGCGTTCGATCTTCGGCGAGCCGATTCCCACCTGGGTGATCGGCGTCGGACCGGCCGGCACGATCATCACCGAGCGCAGCAATCCGATCGTCGCCGTCGGGCAGGGGTTCTCGCGTACCGTCGAGTTTTGCTACTTGACGGTCGTCTCGATCGTGAAGCTGTTCCAGCGTGTCGTGCCGGCCTCGAGCCTCGGCGGCCCCATCATGATCATGAAGATCGCGGGTGAGCAGGCAAACGAGGGTCTGCAGGCGCTTCTCCAGTTCATGGCGATCCTGAGCATCAACCTCGGCATCTTGAACTTGCTGCCGATCCCGATCCTCGACGGCGGGCACCTGATGTTCATGGGCATCGAGAAGCTCCTCGGACGGCCGCTCGAGATCCGTCAGCGCGAGATCGCACAGCAGGTGGGCATGTTCCTCCTGATCTCGCTGATGGGCTTCGCGCTCTACAACGACCTGCACCGCCTCGTCGTCGGCTGATCCCGCCAAAGCTGCCTTGATGCGCGTCCTCGGCATCGACACCGCGACTCCCGCGGGGAGCGTGGCGTTGGTGCAAGCGGGGGAGGGCGGCCGACTCGACGTCCTCGCCGAGGTCGCCGGCGAGTCCGACCAGCGCCACGCGGAGACCCTGCTCGAAGCGGTCGACGCGTGCCTCGACCGGGCGGGCTGCACGCTGCCGGAGGTCGCGGGGCTCGCGGTCGCCGCCGGTCCGGGCTCGTTCACGGGGCTTCGCGTCGGGCTCGCGACGGCGAAGGGGCTCGCCTTCGCGACCGGCTCGTGGCTCGTCGGAGTTCCGACGCTCGAGGCGTACGCGCGCGCCTTCCTTCGCGCACGACGCGACGAAACACGGGTGGAAGAGCGCGTCTGCGTCTGTCTCGACGCGCGCAAGGGCGAGGTGTACGCGGCGCTCTTCACGATCGCGACCGGCTCGGAAGGGGAGCGCGTGATCCTCCGCCACGCGGACGACGCGGTCCTTTCCCCCGTGGATCTACGCGATCGCCTCCTCGCCTTCCTCGCCGGAGGCGCGGCGACGCTGCGCGTCGTCGGCGACGGAGTCCCTCGCTACGCCGACCAGATCCTCCCGGACCTGCAGCGGGCGACCGTCGTCGAGCTCGTCGCCTCCGCGACGTTGCCACGAGGCGTCGCGGTAGCCCAGATCGCGGCCGAGACCGTGCGGCGGGACGGCGTTCCCGACGGCGTCGATCTCGTGCCGCTATACCTCCGCGCCTCGGAAGCCGAGATCAAGCAGCGCCAGCGCGAGGCGCTCGCCTCGCGCATTGAAAAGGCCTGACATCGCGCGTAAAAGTGAGCCAGCTCGGGCTCTTGGACTTTTCAGGGCGGGCTTCCCCCGCCAGGGAGAGGGCAATTCATGGAGAAGCGTGACGAGGAGTTGATCAAGACCCTGGTAGAGAACGACGCCGAGCTTCGGCAGTACTACCAGGACCACATCGACTTCGAGCGTCAGATCGACGC
>VGTG01000155.1 GCA_016874795.1 Deltaproteobacteria bacterium
CACGAGTCCGCTGGTGAGTGCAGAGCCGCCGCTTCGCATCCTCCACGTCGTCCAGGGATACGCGCCGGCCGTCGGCGGCACCGAGCGCGTCATCCAGCGTCTCTCCGAAGAGCTCGTCGCGCGCTACGGCGACGAGGTCACCGTCTTCACGACCGACTGCTACAGCGCGGAGGCGTTTCCGCGGCCGTGGCACCCGAAGCTCGCGAGCGGCTGGGAGACGATCCACGGCGTCCGCGTGCGTCGCTTCCCGGTGATGCGCTCGCTCGGGCCGCTGCTGCAGCCGTTCCAGGACCGCGCGTTCCGGCTGCATCTCCCGTTCAACCAGTACCTGCGCACGTGGTACGCGGGGCCGATCCTTCCGGGGCTGACGGAGGAGGTGCGGCGTCATCCCGCCGATCTCGTCGTCGCCTCCTCGTTTCCGCTCCGGCACATGTACCAGGCGCTGCGCGGCGCGCGGCGCGCCGGGCGGCCGTGCGTGCTCGTCGGCGGAATGCATCCCGAGGACCGCTGGGGCTACGACCGCGCGATGATCCACCGCGCGATCCGTCGCGCGGATCTCTACGTCGCGTACACCGGCTTCGAGGCGCAGCACGTCGTCGCGCACGGAGCGGACGTCGAGAAGGTCGAGGTGATCGGCGTCGGCGTCGATCCGGAGCCGTTCGAGCGCATCGACCCGGTCGCCGCGAAGCGCGCGCTCGGTCTCGGCGACGTGCCGGTCGTCGGCTTCATCGGGCAGCTCGGGGTGCACAAGGGAGTGGACACGCTCCTCGAGGCGATGCCGGCGGTATGGGCGCGACGTCCGGAGACGCGTCTCCTGATCGCGGGCTCGCGGACGGAGTTCGCCGCGCAAGTCGAGGCGCGCGTCGCCGGCTACGCCGAGGAAGCCCGCCGCAAGGTGCATCTCCACTACGACTTCGAGGAGTCCGAGAAGCCGCGGCTCTTCGCGGCGGTCGACGCGTTCGTCTATCCGTCCGGCTACGAGTCGTTCGGGCTCGCGTTCCTCGAGGCATGGGCGGCGGGCAAGCCCGTCGTCGGATGCCGCCGCGGCGCCGTTCCGGACGTCGTCCGCGACGGGCAAGACGGCGTTCTCGTCCCGTTCCGCGACGCGGGCGCCCTCGCCGCGGCGATCCTCGGGCTCCTCGAGAACCCGGAGTGGGCGCGCGGGATGGGGTTGAACGGGCGTACGCGGGTCCTCGACCGGCACACGTGGGCAGCGGTCGCCGCACGATTCCGGGAGAGCTACGTGCGGACGGTGCAGCGACGGGCCACCGCGGCGGGTTAGCGCCCGCTACACGAAGCGCGCCGCGGTCACGACGCGGACGCCGCGCACCAGGCGATCCGAGCTTCTTGTTGGACCTCGGGCGCTCGGGTAGCTTTGCCGCATGGTGCGCCGCGAACCGCTTCCCCGCGACATCCGGGATCGCCTGCCCGCTCTCGTTGCGACGTTTCGCGGAAGGCCGGAGGTCGCGGCTCTCTATCTCTTCGGATCGTTTGCGGCGGGAATGGAAGACTCCCTCAGCGACCTGGATCTCGCCTTTCTCCTCGTGGATGAGGCCACCGCGAAGGCGGAGGTCGAGGAGGCAGCGGATCTCTACTTGACGGAGATCCAGAGTCTTCTCGGCACCGAGGAGATCAGCCTCGTCGCCCTCGATTCGGCTCCGCTCACGCTTCGCTACGAGGTCGTGTCCAAGGGCCGCGTTCTCGTCGAGAACGATCCTTCCAGGCGTCTCGCATTCGAAGTCCTGACGGAAGACCTCTTCATGGACTTTGCGCCGCTTCTGGATGCCTACGACGACGAGCTTCTGCGCCAGCTCTCGGCCGTAACCGGATGATCGACCGGCGCGTCGTCTGCGCGAAGCTGTCCCAGCTCCGCGAGCGCCAGGCACACCTGGATCGGCTGGCGGCGGAGCCCCGCGAGGCGTTCCTCGCGGATCCGATCAAGATCGGTGCGGCCGAGCGGCTTCTTCAGGTGAGCATCGAGATCTGCCTCGACATCGGCCACCATCTGATCGCGGCGCAATCGCTTCCCCGTCCGCGGGAATACAGAGACGTGTTCCGGATCCTCGGTGAGCACGGACGGATCCCTGCTGCTCTCGCCGAGCGGCTCGAGGGGATGGCGGGCTTTCGGAATCGGCTCGTCCACCTCTATGCCGACGTCGATCCGGCTCGAGTGTACGAGTTCCTGCAGAAGGAGCGGTCGGATCTAATGGAATTCGCGGCCGCCGTCGCCGCGAGCATCCGCGACTCGTAGCGGAAGATGATGAAGGCGTGCGGCAGGCTCGCAGCGCTCGGCGCGTACGCGGCGGCCCTCTCGGGCTGCACCGCGCTCGCGGGCTCGGGACCGCCGGTGCCGCTGCAGCCGGGGGTCGTCCAGTTCGACTTGCGACAGCTCGACGCGCAGGGGAACCGGCCCGACGCCGGCTTTCAGCCGCTCACCTACGAATTCTGCGTCCCGAGCGACCCGGACGCGACGGGGGGCGTCGAGGGCATCGACCCGACCTTGCGCTGCCGTACCGGCGTGCACGGAAGGGCAGGTTGCGGAGCGGACCAGGCGACGTGCGTCGGCAACACCGGCCAGCCCGATTGGCGCAACGTCCTCGGCCGGCTTTCCGCGGTGCCCTTCGTCACCCGGATCATCGACACCGGCCTGCCGACGCCGCCGTCGAACTGATTCGGCCGAGGTCGGGATCCTCGGCTTGGAGTCGGCTTGGAGTCGCCGCCGAGCCCTCGAAAGGCTCTGGTCCCGCCACGACGCGGAGCAAACGACGTGGCGTGGGGAGAAATCGGCAGACAGCGAGCCAGGATCGAGGCCGCCCCTCCCGACAACGGGAGCGGGCGGCTCGACGAGCTGGCGCGCCTCGGAGGTCGCCCTCGAAGAGATGCAGCATCAGCTCAACCTCGCGCAGACGATCTCGGAGAGACGCGCTCGGGAATGCGAGCGGCTGGAGCGCGAATTCGCGCTTCTTCGTGCGGAGCGGGACGGCTACCGCCACCAGCTCGAGGAGAGGAATCGCATGCTCGCCGCCATCTTCGGCTCGCGAAGCTGGCGGTGGACCAGGGCCCTGCGGCGCACGTTCGGACGCGGTTGAAATGTCCTCTCCGACGCGCCTCAACGCGGACGCGTGGGAGGAGGCCCACTACTGGGAAGCGCGCGCGACCGAGCTCGCGAAGCGCCTCGAGGAAGCTCGCGCCCGGCTCCTGGCGATGTGCGCCGTTCTCTCCCCCGAGCAAGTCCACCTCCTGAACGCCACCCTCGAGGACTTGCAGGCCGGCGAGTGGGCGGAGAGTGCCGTCACCGGGGTCGACGAGTCGTATCAACTCGTCCCGGGAGACGTGGAGGAGGAGCTCGGGAGGGTTTGGCGGCGACTTCGTCGGCGCGGCGACACGCATGGCCGCTCCTGACCGTCCCGTATCGATCATCGTCCTGTGCTGGAACCAGTGGGCGATGACCGAGCGCTGCCTCGCGAGCCTATCGCGCAACACGAGCCTCGCTCGCGCGGAGGTCGTCGTCGACAACGGGAGCACCGACGAGACCCCCGAGAAGCTTCGCGGGATCGAGGGGATCCGCGTCGTGCGCAATCCGTCCAACCTCGGGTTCGTGCGAGGGAACAACGTTGGGCTTCGCACGGTCGCTCCGGACCGCGACGTGATTCTCCTCAACAACGACATCGAGGTCCTCGAGCCGGGTTGGTTGGATGCGCTGGCCGAGACGGCGCACGCTTCGGAGGACGTCGGGATCGTCGGCTGCCGGCTGCGCATGTCGGATGGGAGGCTCCTGCACGCGGGCACGTACATTCTGCCCGACACCTGCTGGGGCCAGCAGATCGGCTCGTGCGAGAACGACGTGAACCAGTACTCCTCGGATCGCGACGTTCAAGGCATCGTGTTCGCCTGCGCGTACATCCGCCGAGAGGTCCTCGACGCGATCGGGCCGCTGTCCGAAGACTTCGAGTCCTACTTCGAGGACACCGACTACTGCTTGCGCGCTGCGCGCGCGGGGTTTCGCACGGTCTGCTGCGGCCGCGTCACGATGGTTCACCACGAGCACGGATCGACGCGCGATTCGCCGCGAGAGTTCGAGCGCATCTTCTCGGAGAGTCGACGCACCTTTCGGCGGAAGTGGAAGAACGATCTCGATGCTCGGTACTCGCACCGCCTCTTGTGGCAGTCGGTGCTGAACTTCCCGACGGGCTACGCGATGAGCTCGCAAGCCCTGATCCGCTCTCTCGAGGAGAGCGGTGTGCGGATGAGCTACCGTTACGTGTACGGGAAGGGCTCACCGTTCCCGGTCGACGAGCCCGAGGGCACCGGCGACTATCTGCTCAACGTCGTGCACGGCAGACGAACGGACCGTCGTCCCGACGTCGGTGTGGTCTACGGGCAAGGCGACGTCTTCTCCCGAAACCGCGCTCGGTATCGGGTCGGGTACACGATGCTCGAGGTCGACGGCTTTCCCTCGGAGTGGGTCCTGCAAGCAAACGAGCAGGACGAGGTCTGGACGCCTACGTCGTTCAATCGCGACGCGATGATCCGGTGCGGCGTCAAGCGCCCGGTTCACGTGATGCCCCTCGGTGTCGACGTCGAGCACTTCCACCCCGAGATCCGCGGGTTCCCCTCGCCGGACGGCGACTTCGTCTTCCTTTCGGCGTTCGAATGGGGCGAGCGCAAGGCTCCGGAGCTGCTTCTCTCGGTGTTCAACGCGGTTTTCCGCGCGCGTGATCCGGTGGTCTTGATCTGCAAGGTGAACCACCGCGACGGCTCGATCGACGTCGCGCGGCGCATCGAGGCGCTTCGCTTGAAGCCGTGGGGAGGTCGGATCGCCTTCCTCTACAACCGCGAGCTGCCCTACCATCAGCTCGCGAGCCTCTACCGCTCCGCGGACTGCTACGTCTCGGCGGGCCGCGGGGAAGGATGGGACATGCCGCTCATCGAGGCGATGGCGTGCGGGTTGCCTGCGATCGCGACGGACTGGGGCGCGCACCGGGATTTCGCGCACGAGGGCATCTCGTATCCGCTTCGCATTCGAGGGACGAGTC
This sequence comes from Deltaproteobacteria bacterium, assembly GCA_016874795.1. Classification (GTDB taxonomy): domain Bacteria; phylum Desulfobacterota; class Binatia; order UBA12015; family UBA12015; genus VGTG01. The sequence goes on from VGTG01000155.1 coordinate 5,037, forward strand.
CCGCGGTCGCGCGTTGTCCGTACTACGAGGGCTTCTTCTGGGCGGATCCCGATCCCGATCACCTTGCCTCGCTTCTTCGACACGTCTACGAAAACCGCGACGAGGCAAGCGACGTCGGCCGCCGCGCCGCCGTCGAGGTCCGCGCGCGCTATTCCTGGGAGGCCGCAGCGCGCCGCATCCGCGATCGAATTTCCGCGGTCGGTAACTGAGACGGGAGTGACCGGGCGCACCGGGCCAGGGTCAGTCGTCGCGATCTGCGTAGCCGAGGGCCTGGAGCCTCTGTCTCAACTCCGGGTTCACTGCGGCGGGCTCCGCTGGAGCATCGGGACCGAAACTCGCGCGACGTTCGGCGAGGAGCTTGCGCAGCTCGGCGACGACGGCTTCGTTCTCGACTGCGATGTCTCGCCGCTCTTCTGGATCGGCCTCGAGATCGTAGAGCTCCTCGCGCCCCTCTGCGGATCGGATCAGCTTGTAGCCGCTGCTGCGCACCGCCTCGTGTGTCCGGGATTGCCTTCCTTCGAGTGCGGTCGCGAGTACGAGAAGACGGGCCCATTCACGCTGTCGGCCGATTGCCAGAGCGGTGCGAGGGATCTTCCCCGACCGAGCGGGCGGTCGATGTCCATCAGGTCGAGAATCGTCGTACCCAGATCGACCGTGCTCACCGGCACGTCGACGCGAGCGGGCGCGGAATCGAAAGCCACGATGAGAAGCGGTACATGCAGCGTCTCGTCGAACAGATACCCCTCCGGATGCGAGAACGCCCGCGCTCGAGAAACTGCTCGCCGTGATCGGCCGTCACGACGATGAGAGTGCGCTCGAGGAGGCCGAGCAGAGAGAGGTGCTGGACGAGTCGATCGACGGCGGCGTCGACGTACGCGATGTTCTCGTCATACCGGTCGATTGCCGACAAGCTCCATCCGCGAGAGGACGAGCGGCGCGGATCAGGGGTTGAGCACGTAGAGATCGCGCGGGCGGCCGGCTGCGTCGGGAAGGTCGACGTGGAGGTCGTCGTTCTCGCTCGCGACGGTATCGAGACAAACCGGTGCCTGGAAGAGCTTCTTCGGTCGTCCACCCAATGGCGAACCGATCCGAACGGCCACTTCGGCCGGTGCCCACCCCGGAGCGCACGCGACGCCGATCTCGAGCCGCGCGTCGTCGGGTGGGCGAAGAAGGAATCGGAGGCCCGATCCCGCGGGAAGCGTCAGGGTGCTGGCGTCGAGCTCGGGAAGCGTCCATGCGGCTTGTTCGAGCCTGCCGTCGTTCGGGCCGAGCTCCACGAAGTCGAAAGCCGCCGCAACGCGCCGCGAGTCCCCGGATTCTCCCGGGGCTGCGTTCGCGAAGCCGAGCTCCAGCTCGTTGAGAGCCGGCTCTACGGACTCCGCCGGTAGGATCAGCTCGTATGTCGCCCAGCCGGGCTGCATGAGACAGCACGCTCGCGATCAGTCCGACGCACGCAACGCTGAGAAGAGGCCGCTTCATCGTCACCTTCGTTGACCGCCTCCTAGCACGTTGAAACCGGGTCAACTTGCCAGCCGCAGGTCGAGGTGGTTTGACTCCGGGGAGCATTGCGGACGCCGTCCATGGAAGTAGGTGCGCTTTGACGCCGCCCGAGAGCGAGGCAGAGCTCGATGCGGCGCTGGTGCGGCTTCGCCGGGAGATCTGGCGACGACGTCCGGTTTTGCCGGTCTCCTTCGTCAGCGAAACCGCGGGCGCGGTCAAGGTACAGCCCGAGCTCGCCGGGCTGCGGGGAGAGATCGACCTCTCGGACCGCGTCAAGGATGTCGGCACTCGTTTGCCGGCGCTGCCCCACTACGGCCGATTCCGCCGAAGGCTCGGTCGGTACGCGGGACGGGTTCTTCTGTACCTTCTCAAGGTCGTGACGGCCGACCAGCGAACGTTCAACGTGTCCGTGGTCAGCGCGCTCCGCCACATCGAAGACGCTCTCGCAACGAACCGCGCCGAGATCGACTCGCTGCGCGCCGGGCTCGACGAGCTTCCCGGCCGAGGTGGCGCTGCAGGCCGCGAGCGGGAAAGAGTCGCGCTCTCGACTCTCTTCGATGTGAGCGATCTCAGCGAGCGCGTTCGCGGGCTTTCCGAAGAGCTCTCGCACCGCTTCGCTTCTTACGCGGAGCTCTTCACTGGTCGCCGAGCCGTCCTCGACGTCGGGTGCGGGACGGGCGCCTTCGTTCAGGCATGCCAACGAGTCGGAGTGGGTTGCCGTGGGGTGGACTCTGATCCGGAGATGGTCCGCGCCTGCGCCGAAGCTGGAGTCGAAGCGGTGCACGCAGACGCACTCGAGTACCTCGACGGCCTCGCGACCGCTTCGCTCGACGGTCTTTTCTCGGCGCAGTTCGTCGAGCACCTGATCCCTCGAGAGCTCGTCGAGTTCGTCCGCCTGGCCGCCGAGAAGGTGGCACCGGGCGGACGAATCGTGATCGAGACCCTGAACCCCGAGTGTCTCCAGGTCCAGTATCGCTGGTTCTGGCTCGACCCGACGCACCAGCGGTTGGTACACCCGTTTCTGCTCCGTGATCTCCTCGGAGCTGCGGGTTTCTGCGAGGCCGAGATCCACAACCTTTCACCCGTACCCGCGGTCCGAATCCCGGAGCTCCGCTTCGAGCAGACGGCTCCCGATGGCCTCGATGAGTTCAATCGTGCCACTGCATTCATGAACGAGGTGCTCTACGCCAGCGCCGACTACTTCATCGTGGCCACGCGATGACCACCTCCTTCGCGCCTCGGCCTCGAGTCAGCGTCATCGTCCTCAACTACAACGGCGCCTCCCTCATCGGTCGGTGCCTCGACCACCTGATCGCGCAAACGTTGCGGGACTTCGAGATCATCGTGGTCGACAACGCTTCGTCAGACGAAAGCAGGGACATCCTCGACCACTATGCGTCGACTGACGGAATCCGCGTTCTGCTCTCGCCGACCAATCGAGGCGTTCCGGGCGGGCGAAACCTCGGCCTCGCCGAGGCGCGCGGCGAGATCGTCGCCTTCATCGACAACGACGGCTTCGCGCATCCCGATTGGCTCGAGAACGCCGTGCCGGTCTTCGACGACCCATCCGTGGGCGCGGTCGCTTCGCTGGTCTTCTTTCGCAGGAAGAAGATCATCGTGAACGGTGCGGGCGGAACTCTGAATCTTCGCGGCTACGGGGGTGACCACTGCTTCCGCACGTCGTACGAGTTCGCGAGGCTCCCGGACGAGGTGCTCTACCCGATGGGCTGCGGGATGCTCGTGCGGCGAAGCACGATGGACGAGATCGGCCGGTTCGACGAGAAGATCTTCAACTACTACGACGACGTCGAGCTCGGCATCGGGGTGTGGAACTCCGGAAAGCGAGTCGTACTTTGTCCGGATGCGTGGGTGGACCACGACTACAGCTCCTCCACCACGACGACCCGCGACAAGATGTATTTGTGCGAGCGCAATCGGATACGCACGGTGCTGAAGTATTTCCCGCTTCGCTTGCTGCCCCGGTGGCTGCTGCACGAGCGCGCGCTGATCGGCTATCTCCGTTGGCGAGATTTTCGGAGCATCCCGTTCCGAGCCTGGGGCTGGAACTTGTGTCATCTGGTATCGGCGCTCGCGCATCGGCGCCGAGCGAGCACCGGTCGATATGCGTACTGGCACCTCATGCATTGGTCCTGGGGGCAGTACCCTCCACCTCTCCCCGAGGAGCACGTCTGCGAGACCCGGCTCGGCGCCGCGGGTGCCAAACTGGACCTCGGGACCGAGGCAGACGCTTCGAGCCTCCTGTTTGGATGGTTCGCTCCGGAGCAGGACGGCACCATCCCCTACCGGTGGTCGGCACCGGCGGCGTCGCTCGTCTGCAAGCTGGAGGAGCCGGCGAGCCGCTGCACGATCTCCTTTCGAAGCCCACGTCCCGATCAGCGTGTGCGCATCGTCCTCCGCCGCCTGGGCGAGATCGACCCGGCCGTTGAGCTGCCGCTCGATCCCCCGGCCCCGCACTGGAGCAGTCGAACGGTCTCGTGCGACCTCGGCGCCGGAACCTACGAGGTTCTCGTGCTGTCGAATCCGCCGCTCGTCGATCCTCTCGGAAGGGAGCTCGGTGCTGGACTAGCGAGTATCTCGTTCGATTCGAAGCCGTCCGCCTCGCAGGTCAGCCAGCGCCCGTCGGACGCGAGGTGCGACGAAGCGACCACGCACTGATCGTGATCAGGACGATGACGGCCAGCGCGGTCAGCGTCGCGCCGAACTCCACCAGCGGCGGCCGGAACTGGAAGCGGACCCGGTGTTCTCCGCCGGTACGTGGACGCCGCGTAACCCATAGTTCGTCTGCATGACGGGTGCGGGCAAGGCGTTGATGGAGGCAATCGAGCCTGGATAGAAGGTCTCGCTCACGACGAGAAACGCAGGCGTCTTGCTGCGTGTCTCGATCTCGAGCGCGTCCGGCAAGAATCTCTTCGGGGGTGAGCATCGCCGTCCGCGTCACGAGCCAGGTACGCAGCGAGACGTGGCGATCGCGCAGCACGAAGGTCCGTTCCCCACGGAAGATCGGCTCCCAGCGCGCATCTCCGCGGAGCAGCGTATGCTCGGCAGTGACCGGTGTGCTGATCGCACGATCGGCGTCGGCCAGGCTCGCGCGGGCCAAGCACGAGCGTACCGCGGAGCCATTCTCCACTCACAATGCGGTGATCACGATGCCCTTCGGCAGGCAGCCGCGTCAAGTAGCTTTGACCCCGGAAGGCGTCGGCCTCCATCGGCGCGACGGCTCGATGGCGAACGAACGAACGAACGGAGCGACGTCGGGCCTTGCGTGCGCCCATTCGGCGGTGTCGACGCCCGCCCGCAGCGGCCGCTCGACGACACTCCCGTCGAGCGCGGTCGCTTGGGATGCGGCCGATGATCGAGCCGTCGTCGATCTCGCGACTTTCGCTCAGGAACGGACGAGGTCGACGTGGGGGCGTCTTTGGGTAACGCGAACCTCACAGCTTCCCCTGGCTTCAACTCGGCTTGAGAGCCCCCAGAACCTCCGAGTAAACCATCTCCACTCTTCGTGCGATCTCGTTCCAGCTATATCGCCGAACCACCCTTTCACGACCGGCAGCACCGAGGCGAGCGGCGCGTTGGGGGCAAGCCAGGATGCCTGCGATCAGCCGCGCGAGGTCGTCGGCTCCGTCGCAGAGCTCGCCGTCGATTCCTTCCCGGATGAGCGAGGCGACAGGACCGCAGCGACGGCTACCGATGACCGGCTTCGCGCGCATCCACGCCTCCAGGAGGATCATCCCGAAGCTCTCGTTCTCGGACGGATGAACGAGCACGTCGCAGGCATCGTAGGCGTCACGCAGCTCCTGGTCCTCGACCTCCCCGAGGTGGAGGACCCGATCCGACGCGATTGGCCGGCAGTCGATGTCGCGACCGATCAGGACCAGGACTGCGTTCCCGGGCACACGATCGATTGCCTCTACGGCGAGGTCCCAGCACTTCCCAGGCTCCTTTCGCCCGACCATGAGGACGATTGGTCGCTTCTTCTCGAGACCATGATGCTGTCGGAAGCGTTCGCCGGACACGTCTTTCGACGCGAAGGCAGCGGGGTCGACACCAGCGCCGATCTCGACGGGCCGCGCCCGCGGGAATAGGCGACGAAACAGATCCACGCCGTAGGCGGTCTGTGCGAGCACCCGGTCGGCTCGCTCGATGCTCCGATAAACGGAGCGGAAGTGATGATAGGGGTCGTTGGCGTGAAAGAGCGGCAAGAGTACGACCGGCCTGCGCGCGAGCCGCGCCGCCATCGTAACCTGCCCGATCAAAGCGAACGGCGCGTAGCCGACGAGGAGGACGTCGTAATGCGCCCGTTGGGTCACGATGGCGCGCAGGAGACCGGCAGAATTCGGCCCACGGCCCAGGGCGGCGAACCAATCGTATCGGTGTGGTCGGGTGATTGCGCGGGAGTGCAGCGACCGAATGACGTCCTCTGGCGAAGCCCGCTCGCCGAGGCTTCCGGCGCCCTGCTCCTGCTCCCATCGCCGTAGAATCGCGAGAGACATCGCCCGTCCGGCGCGGACCGAGGGCGAATAGCTCACGGCGAAGCGTGTCACGGGGACTCCGTCGATCTCGCACGCTCCCGCCGGAAGCTCCGGCGGCCACTCGAGCCCGAAGGCGGCATGGCCGACGAACCGCTCGGTCCTCGTCGCGAAGACATGGACCCGGACTCCGCGCGCCTGAAGCGCACGCGTCAGGGAGTACTGGTAGTGCGAAGCGCCGTTAGTCCGATCGACGGAGAAATGAGGGAAGACGTGGAGCGCTCGCATGATGTACTCGCAGATCGTGCACCGCCATAGCGATGGTCCCGGCTGCTGCGCAACGATTCGCGGTTGCAGACGGGTTCCGACGCTGCGAAGAAACGCCCATGAAGTGGCTGGGACGAGATCGTCGCGGAACGGCGCCATCGAACTTGGTGCCCAAGAGCGACGCCCGATGGGAGCCGGCTTGCTGGGAGGATCTCGCGGTGCTCGTCCCGCCTCGCGATCTCTGGGTGGGGCCGCAGGACCCCCTGGTGCACTTTTTCCGGTGGGCTTGGGAGTACCGCGCGTATCTCGGACTCTTGTGCAACCTGCGCGCGACCTCCTCCGTTCTCGAGATCGGGTGTAACCACGGGCGGACGATGCTCGGGCTGGTCGGCCTCCTCGACCCTCCAGGGTGCTACGAGGGCTTCGATATCCTCGCGCCGCAGATCGAGTTCGCACAGCGGGAGATCCAAAGCCGTCATCCGCATCTGCGGTTCTCGATCGTCGACGTCTTCAACGGCACCTACAATCCCGGCGGTCGTGTCTCGGCCGAAACTCTCAGGTTCCCGTACGACAGTTCGAGCTTCGACGTCGCGTACGCGGCTTCCGTGTTCACGCACCTCGTTCCCGCCGCGGCCGCGAACTACTTGCGCGAGACTCGTCGCGTCCTGCGCCCCGGAGGCCGATGCCTGTTCAGCTTCTTCCTCCTCGATCGCTATCGCGGCCGAGGGACCTCGAGTTGCGAGCTGTACGAGTTCGAGCACCTGATCGAGGGAGGCGTCGCGACGCACGATGCGGAGCGTCCTGAAGCGGTCATCGCGTATTCGCGGGCCCGTCTGGAGAAGCTCGCGGCCGATGCGGGCCTGCGCGTCGAGCGTGTACTGCCCGGATACTGGACGGCCTCGGACGATGCCGTCACGAACGAGCAGGACCTCGTCGTGTTCGTGGCCGACGATTCCGCGTCGGCGGCCTGATTCCGCCTCGAGCCCGAACGACACGGCGCCCCTGGCCCGAGGACCAGAGGCGCCGAGGAGGAGGCTCCGGCCGAGTCGGCCGGATGGATCAGTTCAGGACGAAGGCTCCCTGAGGATCGCCCGTCGTCGAGGCGAAGGGGATGAACGGCGGATTCAGCACCATCACGTAGGCGTTGCCCGCCGATGCTCCCGCCGGCTTCTGGAAGGTGAACTGGTTCTCGGAGACGATGTTGAGGGGGATCTTCGCGCTGTTCCCATTGAGTCCTCCGAAGTTTTGCACTCCGCTCGGCGACTGCGCGAAGAAGTTGATCACGGAGAGCGCGGAGAAGCCGGCGCCGTTGACCGTGATCGTGCTGCCGTTTTGGGAGATCGACGTGATGTTGAGCGCATCACCGATCGGGACCGAAACTGCATTGGAGAGCACGTTCCCCGTGTAGGGATTGTTGACGACCTGGAAGGAGCCCGGACCCGTGACGGTGTTCGCGGGAATCGTGATCTGGAACGAGGTGCTGGATCCGCCCGGGAGCGGCGAGAGCGGTCCCACGTTGCCCGCCGCCGTGAAGAGATTCACGAGCGGCCCGTTGAACCCGGTGCCGGTGATCGTGATCGTGGTGCCCTGCTCGATGATCGTCTCGACGTTGGCCGTCGGAATGGTCGGGTCGACCGGCCGAAGCGCCGTGCCGGCGATGGAGTGGATCGTCGGGATGTTGGCGGTCGGATCGCCGTACAGGAGCTGACTCGGCGTTCCCGACTGGACGAAGTTCTCGTCGGTGTTCACCACGAGGAGCGTGCCGAAGCCGTTGCCGAGCGGAATGTTGGCGGGGATGTTCCAGGTGAGGGTCGTCGGCGTCCACGACGTCGGCGTGAAAGGCCCATGATTCTGTGGGCCGGTGGCGGTCGCGACGAAGAGGAGGATGCGGGAACCCGCGGTGAATCCGACACCGTTCAAGACGACCGGATCGCCGATGACGAGCGGCTGAGCAGGGGTCTTCAGAAGGGCGCCGTTCGGTGCGTTGACCATCACCCAGCTCGGCACGATCGCGAGCCCGTGGCCCGAGAGGAAATCGAAGCCGACGTCCTCGACGTCGACCGCCTCCTCCGTGAGCCAAGCCTTCACCATCGCCGGCGAGAGCAGTGGCAGACCGTGGTCGAGGCGGTGGCCCTGCATCAGGGCAACGAGGCCCGCGGCGTGCGCCGAGGAGGCGGACGTGCCGTTGAACGACGCTTCCGAGACGAAGCCGAGCTCGGAGACGGCCCAGTTGCTGACGATGCCCGGCGCGACGATGTCGGGCTTCTGGATCGAAGGAGCCGTAGCGCTGCCTCGCGAGCTCGTCGCACTCACTTCTTCAAAGACGCTGTCGAACTCCCCGACGGTGAGTGCATTCGGGACGACGGCGAGGTCGGAGAGGCTTCCCGGAGGTGTGTTGATGAGGAATCCGGCTTCCTCATCCAGGTAGCCGAGAGCATTCAGGCAGGCGACCCGGAAGTTTGGCGTGCCCGGCGTGCCGGCGCCGGTGTACTCGACGGCGAGGTAGTAGAAGAGCTCGTTCTCGTCCTCGTCGTTGGTGAAGAGATCGAACGTGTGGGTGAACGACTCGCCGAGCCCCACGCTCTTCTTCATGTTCATCAAACCGCCCGAGGAGT
>VGTG01000156.1 GCA_016874795.1 Deltaproteobacteria bacterium
TTCAGCACGTCGCCGCCCTCGATGCCGATCGCCTGCACGTCGAACCGCACGCCGCGCGGATGGAGCGGCGGATCGGGGACGTCCTCGTACCGGAAGACCTCGGGACCGCCGTTCTCGTCGTAGACCGCTGCCTTCATGCGAACCTCCGAAACGTGAGGAACCTATACCGACGCACCCCTCTCGTCACGGTGTGGCAGCCGCGGCGGGTACGCTCCGCGGGGCGAGCGGCGCGCCCTCCAGCTCTCCGACGATGCGGAGATGGAATGTGACCTCGTCCGTCGGCTCGAGCACCGTCAAGCCGCGACGGCTCAGGTTCTTTCCCTTGAGGAAGGCGCAGATCTCGTTCTCGACGATCAGCGGATTCCGCTTCGCGATCTCCCAGGCTTCCGCGACGTGCGCGCTCCGGAAGACGATCGCCGCCGCGAGGACGAGGAGAACGACGATCGCGCTCGCGGACGCGAGCGACGGGCCGCCCGCGCCGCGCGAGCGGAGCGCGCGCCACAGAGCCCACGCTGGCAGGAAGAAGAGCGGGGCTCGCAGGACCGGAGAAAAATTCCCGGTTATGCGATGCAGAAGCTGGTCCGGCTCCAGAGCGTTGCTCGCCGCCGAGGAAATCGTCAAGGCCAAAAGAATGCCCGACACGCTCGCGAAGAACGCCGCCGTACGGAGCCAGGCGGGTGACCTCGCCCGGACGGCGACGGCGAACGCGAGACACCCGAGGAGGTACCCTCCGATCGCGAGTACCCACGGCGAGCGGAAGGCCCCTACGACCAGGTCGACCGAGATGCTCGCCGTCGGGACGTCCACCCCGAGGCTTCGCACGACGAGAAACGAGACGAGGAAGAACGCGACGAGCCCGGCGAGGTGGAAGCCGAGGCGGCCACGCTGCTCGCGCGAGAGCAGGATCTGCAGCACGAGGGCGCCCGCGAAGGCGACGAGCAGAACGGCGGACTGTGCGAGGTGGAGAAGCGCCCCGACGACGATCAGAAGCCACCACCACCGCACCCGTCCCGCGAGGAACGCCGCAGCCTGCATCAGAAAGACGAGGCCCAGCGCGTTTCGCGGCGCATGGTGCGAGACGGTCTGCGAGCCGTGCACGCCCCCGAGCAAAACGTCTAGGGCCGGCGAAACGTAGGTCAGCTCGAGCGCGCGCGAAACCAGGGTCCCCGCGAGCAGCATCGAGAGAAGCCACGCGGTCGAGAGGCCCTCGCGGGTACGGTCCGAAGCGACGAACGCGAGCAGCATCGCATAGACGACACCGTGCAGGAGCAGAAGCCCCCGCTGTTAGGAGAGAGCGATGCGCCTGCACGGACGCGGCGTCTGCTGCAACGTCCAGCGGAAGAATCGGATCGCCACGGAGGCGGCGGGATAGTTCGCGAGGCTCGCGAGCCGGATTTGCGCGCGCCACCGGCACGTCGCGTTGCCACCGCAATACGCCGTGAGCTCGCCCGGGTTCTCACGCAGCTCACGCAGCGCGGGCAAGGTGCTCCAGCTCACGGCCGAGGCCGCGTAGTAGACGGTCTTGTCGTCGATGTCGCCGAAGCCGAGTCGGGCGCGCAGGCCGACGCCGAGAACCACGAGGCAGCTCGCAGCCGCGACGAGGGCGAGGAGACGCGACCGTCCGGGCGGCCGGCATCTCGCCGTCCCGGCGTCTTCCTGAAGGTCGGGACGAAGCGGCCGTCGCAAGGTGCGGACGATACCGATCGCGAAGCGCGTCCGTCCACCGAGGCGCTCGGCGCGCCGCCGGCGCGGGTCAGTGGTCGGTGTAGGGTCCGAGCACGCAGGAGAAGCCCGGGGGCGGCTCCGTCCGCTCGAAGTCGCCGGGCTCCGTCCCCTTCGGATGCGCGAGGAGCGTCGCCGCGAGCCACGGCGTCATCACCGTCGGCCAGATGTGCCCGTGGCTGCCCGTGCACGAGACCGTCACGACGTCCGGCTGCGCCGCGTAGTAGAGCGACGCCTGCTCCGTCTCCGGGTCGTAGTTCGCGATCGGGTTCGTCGGCGGCCACACGTCGTTCGGACCACCCCAGATCACGACCACGATCGAGCGATCCATCCGCCGCGGCGACGCGGGCGCGGCGAGACCGCCGTACCAGTTGCCCGACGAGGCGACGCCGCCCGCGAACAGACTCGAGTTGAACGTCATGCTCCGATTCGTGAAGGACCCGCCTGCGGAGATGCCGCCGACGTAGATGCGGTCGGCATCGACGGACCACTCGCTCGCGATGCAGCGCACCATCGCTTCGACGAAGCGCACGTCGGGGCCCTCGTCGTCGGTGGCACCGCCGATCGTGCCGTCGTACCACGGCTCCCAGATGCGGCCGTCGGTTCCGATCTGCGCGCAGCTCGTTCCGTTCTGGCTGCAGGTGCGAACGGGAGCCGCGACGATCCAGCCGTCGCGCGGAAGCTGATCGAGGCCCGACTGCGCGGCGAAGTCGAGCTCGCGCTGCACCGTACCGGTCAGCGAAACGAAGAGCGGTCGCGGTCCCGACGGATCTCCCTCGGGCGGGAGGACGTGGAAGACGCGGGACTTCCCGTCCGACGGAAAGCCCGCGTTCTCTCCCGCTTGCACCGCGAAGCCGTCCGGGCACGAGCCCTCGAGCGCCGTCGCCCCTCCGCTCGAGTGCGAGCCGCCGTCGGACCCGCCGCACGCGGCTGCGGCGAAGACGAGCGCGAAAACGGCCGAGGATGCGCGAAGCTTCATCATCGCTCCTTCCCTTCCGTCGTCTCACCTGGCGTCGGCAGCAGCGAGTGCGACGACCAGGCGGACCTTTCCCGACCGGTCGGCGGCGAGCTTCTCCCGTCGCTCCGTGCGGACGCGTGCCCCCGACCCGAGGAGCTCCTCGAGCTCGTGCGCCACGACGGGCGCGACGCTCGGGTAGTCCTCCGCGCGCGTCACCAGCCTCAGGACGTACGCGTGCGGCTCCTCCTCGACGAGCTGGTACTGGAGCACCTCCGCGTGCGGCTTGATCACGCCCCAGATGGCGCGCGGGTGGACGATGCGGCCGTCGGGAATCTCGAGCATGTCCTCGACGCGTCCGTCGACCTCGTCGAGCAAGCGAAACGTCCGCCCACAGGAGCAAGCCCCGTCCGCGAACGAAGCGACGTCCCCGAGACGATAGTTCAGGAGCACCGTGCCCCGGTTCACGAGGTTCGAGATCACGACCTCGCCGCGCTCCCCGGTCGACGCATCGCTTCCGTCCTCGCGCACGATGCGGACGTGGCAGAGGTCCTCGTGCACGTGGAAGCCCTCGCGCGCTTCGCAGAGGAAGCCGAGCTTGAAGGTCTCGACGGCGCTGTAATACGAGATCACCGGCACTCCGAAGGTCGCCTCGATCTCGCGGCGGACTTCGCGCCGGAGCCCCTCCGCGCCGTAGACGAAGACCTTCGGCGGAACGAGCTTCAGCTCGCTGCGCGCGACGGCGCGGCTCAAGGCGGCGAGGTAGTTCCCGAACACGACGATCACGTCCGGGCGAAATGCGTTCAGCCGCTCGACCGTCTCGGCGAAGGGCGCGAGCACCGACAGGTCGAGGCGAGAGGGACGTACGATCGACGTCGCCTTCTGGTAGAACGAGCGCACCTTCCGGATGGTGCCGTGCGGGTAGCCGACCGACGCCTCGCGATAGCGGAGCTCGCGTCCGAGGAGCTTCACCATCACGCTGCGCTCGCGCTCGCCGTACGCGATGTTCGCGAGGAGCGAGCGGCGGTCGTGATGGACGCGTGCCGACTTGCCGCTCGACCCGCTGCTGACGAACGGGATCGACGCGCGTCCACTACGCGTCTCGGACACGAAACGGTCGAGGTCGGCGAGGAGCTCGTCCTTGTCGAGGAGAGGCAGGCGCCCGAGATCGCGCGCGGTCGCGATGCTGCGCGGGTCGATCCCGAGGCGGCGGAAGGTGTCGCGATAGTGCGGCACGGATCGCGCTGCGTGACGGACGGCCGCGGCGATGCGAGCGTCGCGCAGGGCCTCGATGCGTGCACGCGGTGCGTACGCGACCCGACGCTGCGCGGGAAGGTGCGCGAGGACGACCGCGTTGCCCGCGACCTTCCGCAGGAGGGAGGCGAAAGCCTCGCTCCAGCTCCGTCGCGCACCGGGATCGGCCGCTGGTGAAAGCGCGGGCTCGCGTCCCGTCACCACCGTCCTCGCACCTGCCACCGTCGCTCCGCCGTTCCTCGCCGTCGGCGTCGCTTGCAGCGCGCCGTGAGTGCTTGTAGCGACCCTTCCAGCGATGGTCACGCTCCCTTCGACGATCGCCGAGATGCTCGCCTCCCGCGCTCGACTCTCGCCGGAGCGAGTCGCCTTTCGATCGACCGCTCGGGAGGCCCTCACCTGGGGCGACCTCCAGGCGACGGCGCTTCGCGCTCGTCTCGCCCTGCGCGAGCGGGGCGTCTCCGCCCACGGCCGCGTGGCGCTCGCCCTGCCGAACGGGCCCGAAGCCGCGGTCGCCTTCCTCGCGACGGCCGCCGCGGCGACGTGCGCGCCGTTGAACCCCTCGTACAAGGAGGCGGACTTCGGGTTCTCCTTCAGTGACCTCGGCGTCGAAGCGGTCGTCGTCGGCGCGTCACCGATCCCGCAGGCACTCGCTGCCGCGCGAAGCCTGTCTCTCCCGGTGCTGACGCTCGCGCCGGACGCGAACGGCGAGCTCGCGCTGCAAGGAGACGGCGTCGGAGCAGCTGCTTCTCCGGGCGAGCCCGCCGGGGAGGACGTCGCTTTCGTCCTACACACCTCGGGAACGACGGCCCGGCCGAAGATCGTCCCGCTGACGCACCAGAACTTGCTCGCTTCGGCCGCGAACGTCGCGCGCACGCTTCGCCTCGACGAACGCGACGTCTGCCTGAGCTTGGTGCCGCTCTTCCACATCCACGGGCTCGTCGCCGCCGTGCTCGCGTCGCTGCACGCCGGCGCGGAGGTCGTGTGCACGAGCGGGTTCCGCAGTGCGGAATTCCCGCGCTGGCTCCGCGAGCTCGCGCCGACCTGGTACACGGCGGTGCCGACGATCCATCAAGCCGCGCTGCAGGCGATGCTCGCGGACGAAGCGAGCGGAAGCGACGGCGGACGTCTTCGCCTCGTGCGCTCCTCCTCCGCGGCCCTGCCGGCGCGCGTGCATCGCGAGCTCGAGGAGCGCTTCCGCGTTCCGATCGTCGAGGCCTACGGCATGACCGAGGCCTCGCACCAGATGGCGAGCAATCCGATCGGCGCGGGCCTGCAGAAGGCCGGCTCGGTCGGGCTCGCCGCGGGGCCGGAGATCGCGGTGCTCGACGAAGCCGGACGTCCGCTCGCGCCGGGTGCCGTCGGCGAGATCGCGATCCGCGGCGAGACCGTGACGAAGGGCTACGAGAACGCGCCCGAAGCAAACGAAGCCGCGTTCGTGAACGGATGGTTCCGCACCGGCGACCAGGGCTACCTCGACGACGACGGCTACCTGTTCCTCACCGGCCGCCTGAAGGAGCTGATCAATCGCGGCGGCGAGAAGATCGCGCCGCGCGAGGTCGAGGAAGCCCTTCTGCGCCACGAGGCGGTCGCGCAGGCGGTCGCCTTCGCGGCGCCGCACGCGCGGCTCGGCGAGGACGTCGCGGCCGCGATCGTCCTCCGCGCAGATGCCTCCGCGACGGCCGACGAGGTCCGGCGAACGGCGCGCGCGCACCTCGCCGACTTCAAGGTCCCGCGGCGGATCGAGATCGTTGCGGAGATCCCGAAGGGTGCAACCGGAAAGCTGCAGCGAAGCGGCCTCGCGCAAGCGCTCGGGCTCGTCGAGGGGCTCGGTCGGCCTGCCGCGGCCCTGCCGCGAACGCCGCTCGAGAAGCGCGTCGCGGAAACGTGGCTCGCGCTCCTCGGCCGGAGCGGCGTCGGCGAAGGTGCCCTCGGCGTCGACGACGACTTCTTCGAGGTCGGAGGCGATTCCCTCGCGGCCGCCCTGATGATCGAGCGGATGCGCGAGGTCCTCGAGCTCGACGTGCCGATCGCGGACTTCCTCGAGCGTCCGACGATCGCCGGTCTTCTCGAGCTGCGCGAGCGCGCGTGGTCCTTCGGCGCGCGGCTCCCCGATCTCGCGCCGATCCGCAGCGGCGGCGCCGGCGCGCCGATTTTCTGCACGACGCTGCACGACGGAAGCCTCTGGCGCGTCGGGCGGATGATGCGCCTCGTTCCCGCCGATTGTCCGGTGTACGGGTTCCGCGCGCCTGCGGTCGGTGCGCGCGAGCCTCTCTCGACGATCGAGAGCCTCGCCGAGCGGAACCTCGCCACCCTCGACGAGGTGCAGCCGCACGGCCCCGTGCGCCTGGTCGGACCCTGCTTCGGCGGCACCGTCGCCCTCGAGATGGCGATCCGGCTCGAGCGCCGGGGACGTCCGGTCGAGCTCCTCGCGATGATCAACAGCTTCAACCGCGGCTGGCGGAACGTCTCCCCGGACGGTCCACGGCTCGTGCTGCGTGCGCGCCACCTCGTCGATCGCGTCCGCCTTCTGCGCGAGCGGCTCGAGGGCCAGAGCGCTCCCGAGCGCCT
Source organism: Deltaproteobacteria bacterium (assembly GCA_016874795.1). Lineage (GTDB taxonomy): Bacteria > Desulfobacterota > Binatia > UBA12015 > UBA12015 > VGTG01. The sequence continues at coordinate 6,500 of VGTG01000156.1, forward strand.
CGCCTATCTCCGCCGGCGCGCCGATCTCGCGCGCGCCCACTGGACGGACGAGGCGGGCCGCCTCGCGTTCGAGCTCGCCACGCGGAGCGGCCTGCCGCGGCCGCGGGCCGTGCGGAAGATCGGCTACGCGCACCGGCGCGCGCAGCGCCTGTACTCGCCGGCGCCCTACTCCGGGAGCGTTCTCCTCGTACGCACGACCGAGCCGATCGCCGGCGTCTATCCGCTCGACCGGATGGGCTGGGCGGAGGTGCTCCGGGGCGACGTCGAGGAGCTCGATCTTCCGGGCGAGCAGCTCGACTTCTGGGGCGACGACGCGATGCTCGGCCGCGCGGCCGCTCGCATCGGCGAGATCCTCGCCCGCTCGTGAGCGAGAGGAGCGGGCTCAACCGCGCCGCAGCGTCCAGGTCGTCGTGCCGTCGGGGCTGTCCTTCAGGTCGATGCCCGCGTCCGCGAGCTCCTGTCGGATCGCGTCCGCGGCCTTGAAGTCGCGCGCCGTGCGAGCGGCGCGCCGGCGCTCGATGCGCTCCTGGATCTCCGCGTCGGAGAGGCCGGCCTGTGCCGCGCGGCTGCTGCGCCAGCAGGCGAGCGTCGCTTCGGGATCGCCTTGCAAAATGCCGAGGACCCCGCCGCAGTCCCGCATCGCCGCGCCGACCGCGACCGCCTCGGGCGTCCGGTTCGCGTCGAGCAGACGATTCGCGGCGCGGACCGCGTCGTGCAGCGCGGCGAGCGCGCGCGGGGTGTTCAGGTCGTCGGCGAGCGCCTCGCGGAACTCCGCGCGGCACGCGGCCGCGTCCTCCGAGTCCTTCGCTTCGCTCGCTCCGGCTCCGGTGGCATCGATCCGCGCGAGCGTATCGTAGAGACGAACGAGCGTCCGCTGCGCTTCTTCGAGGAGGACCGTCGTGAACTCGAGCGGCGAGCGATAATGCGTCTGCAGGAGGCCGAGCCGCAGCGCCTCGCGCGAGTGCGCCTGCAAGGCCGCGCGGATCGTGACGATGTTGCCGAGCGACTTCGACATCTTCTCTTCGCCGAGCCGCAGGAACGCGACGTGCACCCAGTGACGCGCGAAGAGCTCTCCGCTCGCAGCCTCCGATTGCGCGATCTCGTTCTCGTGGTGCGGGAAGATCAGGTCCTCGCCACCGCCGTGCAGGTCGAAGGGCTGGCCGAGGTACCGCGTGCTCATCGCGGAGCACTCGATGTGCCAGCCGGGCCGGCCCGGACCGAAGGGGCTCTCCCAGGTCGGCTCGCCCGGCTTCGCGCCCTTCCACAGGACGAAGTCCGAGGGATGCCGCTTCTGCTCGGCGACCTCGACGCGCGCGCCCGCCTGGAGGTCCTCGAGGCGGCGGTTCGAGAGCTTCCCGTACGGCGGGAAGGACGGAACGTTGAAGTAGACGTCGCCGTCGATTCGGTACGCGATGCCGCGCTCCTCGAGGCGCGAGATCAGCTCGACCATCTCGGGGACGTGCTCGGTCGCGCGCGGCTCGACGTCGGGCGTCCGGCAGCCGAGCCCGCGCATGTCGTCGAAGAAGGCGAGCGTCATGCGATCGGCGAGCGCCGCCGCGGTCTCTCCCGCGTCCGCCGCGCGGTGGATGATCTTGTCCTCGACGTCCGTGACGTTCCGCACGTAGGTGACGCGCTGCCCGACCCACTCGAGGAAGCGCGCGAGGACGTCGAAGACGAGCAACATCCGCCCGTGCCCGACGTGCGCGAGGTCGTAGACCGTGACGCCGCAGACGTACATCCGCACGTGTCCGGGCTCGCTCGTGACGAGGGGCTCCACGCGACGCGTGAGCGTGTTGTAGAGCGAGACGGGCGGACCGGCGTTCGCCATCGACGGACCTACTCCTCGGATTCGCGAAGGCGCGCGAGGACGGTGTAGTCCTCGAGCGTCGTCGTGTCGCCGGCGCTGTCGCGCCCGGCGGCGATGTCGCGCAGCAGACGGCGCATGATCTTGCCGCTCCGCGTCTTCGGAAGCGCATCGGTGAAGCGGATGTCGTCCGGCTTCGCGAACGCGCCGATCTCCTTCGCGACGTGGTCGCGGAGCTCCTTCTTCAGATCCTCGGAGGCCTGGTAGCCGCCCTCGAGCGTGACGAATGCGGCGAGCGCTTGCCCTTTCAGCTCGTCGGGACGGTCGACGACCGCGGCCTCGGCGACCGAGCGGTGCGCGACGAGCGCGCTCTCGACCTCCATCGTGCCGAGGCGATGGCCGGAGACGTTCACGACGTCGTCGATGCGGCCCATCACCCAGTAGTAGCCGTCCTCGTCGCGACGCGCGCCGTCGCCCGTGAAGTAGTTGCCGGGGAGCTCGCTCCAGTACTGCTTCACGTAGCGGTCGGGGTCGCCGTAGATCGTGCGCAGCATGCCCGGCCACGGCTTCCGCACGACGAGGAGGCCGCCCTGGTTCGGTCCGACGCTGTTCCCTTCGCGATCGACGACGTCGGGGAAGATGCCCGGAAGCGGCAACGTGCCCGAGCCCGGCTTCGTCGGCGTCGCGCCGGGAAGCGGCGAGATCATGATGCCGCCCGTCTCCGTCTGCCACCACGTGTCGACGATCGGGCAGCGCTCGCCGCCGATCTTGCCGTGGTACCACATCCACGCTTCCGGGTTGATCGGCTCGCCGACCGTGCCGAGGAGGCGCAGCGAGGAGAGATCGTGCTTCTCCGGCCACTGCGCGCCCCACTTGATCACGGTGCGGATCAGTGTCGGCGCCGTGTAGAGGATCGTCACGCCGTAGCGCGCGACGATCTCCCAGAAGCGATCGGGCTGCGGCGTGTTCGGAGCGCCCTCGTACATCACGCTCGTCGCGCCATTCGCGAGCGGTCCGTAGACGACGTAGCTGTGCCCCGTCACCCAGCCGATGTCGGCCGTGCACCAGTACGTGTCCGTGTCCTTCAGGTCGAAGACGAGCTTCGAGCTGTAGGTGACGTGCGTGAGATAGCCGCCCGTCGTGTGCACGACGCCCTTCGGACGGCCCGTCGTTCCGCTCGTGTAGAGGATGAAGAGCGGGTGCTCGGAGTCGACGGGCTCGGCCTCGCACTTCGAGTCGACCTTCGCGACCTCGTCGTGCCACCAGCGGTCGCGGCCCTCGGTCCAGCGGACGTCCTGCCCGGTGCGCTTCACCACGAGCACGTGCTCGACGGAGGGGCACTCCGTCATCGCCTGATCGACCGCGTCCTTCAGCGCGACCGTGCCGCCGCGGCGGTAGCCGCCGTCCGCGGTGATCACGAGCTTCGCCTGCGCGTCGTTCATGCGATCGCGCACCGCCTCGGCGGAGAAGCCGCCGAACACGATCGAGTGCGTCGCGCCGATCCGCGTGCACGCGAGCATCGCAATCGCGAGCTCGGGCACGAGCGGCATGTAGAGACCGACGCGGTCGCCCTTCTTCACGCCGAGCGCCTTCAGCACGTTTGCGGCGCGGCAGACCTCGCGGTGCAGCTCGTGGTACGTCAGCGTGCGCCGATCGCCCGGCTCGCCCTCCCAGATCAGCGCCGCCTTGTTGCGGCGCCACCCGTCGAGATGGCGGTCGAGGCAGTTGTAGCTGACGTTCAGCGTGCCGCCGACGAACCACTTCGCGAAGGGGACGTCCCATTCGAGGACGCGGTCCCACTTCCGGAACCAGGTGAGCTCCTTCTCCGCGATCGTCGCCCAGAACGCCTCGGGGTCCTTGGCCGCCTCGGCGTAGAGCTTCTTGTACTCGTCGAACGACTTGATGTGCGCGGCGGCGGCGAACTTCTCGGGTGGCGGGAACTTGCGGCGCTCCTGCAGGACGCTCTCGATGACGGTGCCGGAATCACTCATGCGATGCACTCCTCCAAAGCCCACGGTGCGGGCGTGAAGCCTGAGTGTAGCGGCCGGACGCGGATGGGAGAACGCTCAGAGAATGCGCTGCGCGACCAGCTCCCGGTTCCACGTGGCGTCACCGAAGGTCACCTCCGAGCTCTTCGCCCGCTTGAAGTAGATGTGCATGTCGTGCTCCCAGGTGAACCCGATCCCGCCGTGGATCTGGATCCCCTCGCCCGCGACGACGCGGTACGCGTCGGAGCAGTAGGCCTTCGCCATGGCGGCCGCGAGCGGTGCTTCCTCGACGTCGTTCGCGACGGCCCAGGCGGCGTAATAGGTAGCAGACTTCGAGCTCTCGACCTGAACCATCATGTTTGCACACTTGTGCTGGATGGCCTGGAACGAGCCGATCGGCTTGCCGAACTGCTCGCGCACCTTCGCGTACTCGACGGACATGTCGAGAACGCGCTGCGCTCCGCCGCACATCTCGGCGCAGAGCGCGACCTTCGCGCGATCCGCGAGACGCTCGATCAGGCGCCAGCCCTGCCCCTCCGCGCCGAGGAGCGCCTCCTCGCCGACGACGACGCCGTCGAGCGCGACCTCGGCGATGCGCCGCGTCTGATCCATCGACTTGAGCTGCGTCGTGCGCACGCCCTTCGCTGCGCGATCGACGCAGAAGAGGCTGACGCCTTCGTTGCCGCTCGTGCCCGGCGTGCGTGCCGCGAGGATCAGGAGCTCCGCGAGGTCGCCGTCGGGAACGAAGAGCTTCGTGCCGTCGAGCCGATGGCCTTTGCTCTCTCGTGTCGCGGTCGCCTCGATGCCGCCCGCGTCCCAGCGGCCGCTCGGCTCCAGGAGACCGACCGTCGCGATCAGCTTCCCGGCGGCGATCGCCGGCAGGTAGCGCTGCTTCTGCTCCTCGCTTCCCGCCTCGCACAGCGCGACCGCCGCGTACACCGCCGTCGAAAGGAACGGACCCGGGAGAACGACACGACCCATCTCCTCGAGCACGACCGTCAAGTCGACGAAGTCGAGACCGGCGCCGCCGTACTGCTCGGGAAGGATCAAGCCGAGCCAGCCGAGGTCCGTCATCTTCTTCCAGAGCTCCGGCGAATGCCCTGTAGCGTCCTCCATGAGGCGGCGGACGACCGTCATCGGACACTCGTCCGCGAGGAACTCCCGGGCCGACTGGCGGAGCAGCTCCTGCTCCTCGCTGAATCCGAAGTCCATCTGTGTACGATCCTCGCCGAAGGACGTTCCCGGTGCTCCACCCGCGACGCGGGCGGCCCTCCGGGCGCGGGCGTCACCCCGCGGGGCACGGCGAAAGCGCCGTAGCCTGGACGGATACTATGCTGGCTGCGCGGGAGTCAACGCGGTGCGCGCCCGCGCGCTGCGACACGTTTTTGACTCCTGACGGCACTGCGGTCACGGCGCGGCACCGGAGCGCGGCATCGCCGTGGCGAGCGAGGCCATCTGGCACATCGAAAAAGCCGTTGCGCCGCCGAAGGCACGCCGGCTCCTCGCGACTGCCGTCCGTGGCACACCCGTGTGGCATCCACCTTGCGAACGGGGCCACTCCGTGGCGGCGGTGGAGATGGATGGCGCGGATCGGCCCGCGGACGCGGGCGTGGACTCCCCTCGAGTCCTCCTGATCGACGACGACGAGGTGCTGCTCGGCACCCTCGAGAATCATCTCACGCATCACGGCTGCCGCGTCTTCACGGCGCCGGATGCCGCCCAGGCACTCGGCATCCTCGAGCACACGCCGATCGACGTCACGGTGAGCGACGTCTGCATGCCCGGGATGAATGGGCTCGAGCTGCTCGAGGAGGTCCGGCGGCGCGATCCGGAAGCGGACCTGATCCTGATCACCGCGCACTCCTCCGTGAAGTACGCGGTCGCCGCGATCCAGGCCGGCGCCGCCGACTATCTCGAGAAGCCGGTCGATCGCCGCCGACTCCTGCACACGATCCAGATGATGGTCGAGCGACGTCGGCTCCGCCAGCGCGTTCGCGTCCTCGAGCTCGGCGGGCGCGGCTCGACGTTCTTCGAGGGGATGGGCGCACGCAGCCGCCGCATGGTCGAGGTGTTCAGCTTCATCGAGCGGATCGCGACCTATCCGACGACGGTCCTGATCATGGGCGAGAGCGGGACGGGCAAGGAGCTCGCCGCGCGCGCCGTGCACAACCGCTCGCCGCTGTCGCACCGTCCGTTCGTCGTCTGCAACTGCAGCGTGCTCGCGCCGAACCTGATCGAGAGCGAGCTGTTCGGACACGTCCGCGGCGCGTTCACCGGCGCGGACCGCGATCACAAGGGACTCTTCGAGACCGCGAACGGCGGAACGATCTTCCTCGACGAGATCGGAGAGCTGCCGCTCGGCGCGCAGGTGAAGCTCCTGCGGGTGCTCGAGAACCGCGAGATCCGCCGCGTCGGCTCGCCGACCTCGATGCCGGTCGAGATCCGCGTCGTCGCGGCGACGAATCGAAACCTCTTGCAGATGTCGCGCTCCGGCGAGTTCCGCGAGGACCTCTACTACCGGCTGAACGTCGGCGTGATCGAGCTGCCGCCGCTGCGCGACCGGCTCGAGGACCTCGAGCTCCTCTGCGATCACTTCCTCGAGAGCTTCGCGCGACGCTTCTCGCTCGAGCGCGCGACGCTGAGCCCCGAGGCGCTCGATCTCCTGTGCGCGTATCCCTGGCCCGGCAACGTGCGCGAGCTCTCCAACGTGCTCGAGCGCGCTTCGATCATGGCGCACGGCGGGGCGATCGAGCTCGAGCATCTGCCCGCGGAAGTTCGCTCCGGCTCTCTCTCCCCACTCGAAACGTACGACGACGACGAAGACGCCACCCGGGAGCTGGATCTCAGCCTCCGCTCGGCGGAGCGCGATCAGATCCGACGCGCCCTCGATTCGGCTGGCGGAAAGCGCGTCACGGCGGCCCGGCTTCTCGGGCTCTCGCGACGGACGCTGTACCGCAAGCTCGAGAAGTACGGAATCCGATGAGAACGCCCACGATCCCGTCCCGGAGCCGCAGCGCACGCCGTACGCGAGCCGCTGCCACTCTCCGTCCCGTCCCGTCGCGCCGCGAGCGCAGTGAGCACGCGACCGAAGCCATCCCGCGGATTCCTCGTCGCAAGCGCCGCGCGCGCGCAGCGGTGTTCTACGCTTCACCGCGTCCGATGCGTGCGACTCCGCTCCTGCGGCTCGTCGTGTCGAACCCGCACGTACGCGCGCTCGGGGAGGCGATCACGCACCGCGGCCATCTGAAACTCGTCGCCGCACGCGTGACGCCGATGGGACCGGCGGAGCAGATCACGGAGCCGTGGGCGGAAGACGAGCCGCGCGCCTACTTGATGATCGTGCTCGGTCTCGCGGCTGCCGGGCTCATCGCGGTCGCGACGTCGATCGGCCGCCTCATCACGGCCGCACTCTAGCCTGCATTTCTCACCAGATCCCTACTGCGGCGGCCGATAGCACCGAATCTTCGCGAGCTTCTCCCTCCGGGCTCCTCGACGTACTGTTCAAGTACGCCTGCGTC
>VGTG01000157.1 GCA_016874795.1 Deltaproteobacteria bacterium
TTCTGCTGCGGTCGGAACATGACGCTTGTCCCTCAGTCCGCGCACCGCCTGTCAACCACGTCCCCGCGACGACGACCGCCCCGGATCACCCTCCCCGACCCCGTGCGAGATCGGCTTGAACTGACGCGCAGGGAGGTCGTAAAGTCGCCGCTCACGCGTGCTCTCGGGGCGCGCGCGGAGGGCCCCTCGATGACGCGCCGAAACCACTGGAACCGCTTTGCTTCGCTCGTCGCGGTGGCGGCCTCTCTGCTCGCCATCGGTTGCGGTGGAAGCGGCGGAGACGGCGGCACGACCGCGCCCCCGACGGAGCCGCCCGACAACCCGAGCTGCGTCGGTGAGAGCTTCGACAGCTCGTGGGAGGCGATCCAGGCCAAGATCATCGAGCGCCACGGCTGCACCCAGGACGTCTGCCACGGGGACGCCCGGTCGGGTGGGCTCGACCTTCGTCCCGACGCAGCCTACGCGAGCCTCTTCGAGGTCGGCGCGCTCGGCAGCGCGTTCAATCGGATCGAGCCCGGCGACAACGACCGAAGCTACCTCTGGCTCAAGCTCGCGGCGGCGACGCTGCCGGGAGCCGGCATCCAGGTCGCGGGAAGTGCCATGCCGAGCGGCCTTCCGCCGATCAGCGAGGACGAGCTCGAGGCGCTACGCGCCTGGATCTACGCCGGCGCGCCGGAGACCGGGACCGTGACGGCCACCGCCGATCTCCTCTCGGCCTGCTTGCCCGAGCCCGAGCCGATCACGATCGAGCCGCTCGATCCGCCGGCGGCGGGGGAAGGCATCCAGTTCGTGCTACCGCCGACGTTCCTCGCCGCGGCGAGCGAGCAGGAGCTCTGCTTCGCCACCTACTACGACTTCTCGGCGCAGGTCCCCGAAGAGGTGATCGACCCGACCGGCAAGTACTTCCGCTTCCGCGGTCAGGAGCTGCGACAGGATCCGCAGAGCCACCACCTCGTGCTGCTGCACGCCGAGCTCGAGCCCGACGCGGTTCGCGATCCCTCGTTTGGCGAGTGGACGTGCGCGGGCGGCGCGCGCGAAGGAGAAGGCTGCGATCCGCTCGACCTCTCCGCCTGCGGCGAAGGCGGGCACTGTCGGAGCCGCGTCGATCCGCGTTCGATCGGCTGCATCGGCTTCGGACCGCAGGGCGCGGGTCTCGCGATCTTCCAGCAGATCGGCGGGGCGCAGGCCGCGCAAGCGCAGATCGAGTTCCGTGAAGGCGTCTTCGGCCAGATGCCGATCCGCGGCATCGCCTACTGGAGCTCGCACGCGTTCAACCTGACGTCCAAGGACACGATGCTGAACGGCCGGCTCAACTTCTACTTCGCGCGCGATCAGCGCTTCCCGCTGCAGGCGATCTTCGACGTCGACGACGTCTTCTCGCCGAACGCCGCTCCCTACACGGAAGGAACGACGTGCGGCGAGTACGTTCTTCCGCGCGGAGCGCGCCTCTTCGGCATCACGTCGCACACGCACGCGCGCGGCAAGCACTTCTGGGCGGAGACACCCGACGGCACGCGGATCTACGAGAACTTCATCTACAACGATCCGCTGAAGCAGTTCTTCGAGCCGCCGTTCGCCTTCGACTCGACGAACCCGGCCGACCGGACGATCCACTACTGCGCGACGTACAACAACGGGATGAACGAGGACGGCTCGCCGAACCCGGAGACCGTGACGCGAGCCTCGCGCGTTCCGCCGAGCGCGCTGCAGACCTTCGGCGCGTGCCGGCCGATCGCCTGCGCGGCCGGCAACGTCGGCGCGGCGTGCAACGGCGAGAACGACGACGCGTCCTGCGACTCGTCGCCCGGAGCCGGCGACGGCCTCTGCGATGCGTGCCGCATCACCGGCGGCGAGAGCACCGAGAACGAGATGTTCATCCTGATCGGGCAGTACTTCATCGACCCGTCGTTCCCGCAGCCGCCGGTGAACGGACCGGTGTTCGCGGGCCTCGCTTCGCTTCCGCCGGGAAGCGGGTCGAGCGCCCCGCTGGAGTAGAGACCGGAGGACCGACGGCCCGGACCGTAGAGGGCGATCAGCCCCCGCAGCAGACCGCGATGGCGGAGCGGGACGCATCTTCGTCCGTCGCGAGGCTCTCCGTCGCGCGGAACGTCTCCCATCCGCCTGCGCTCGTCTTGCGAAGCCCGACGATGCACGTGAGCCCGTCCTTCTCCGCCGCGCAGAGGTCGCCGCACGTCTTCGGAGCGACGGCGTCCTTCGCGGCCTCGCCCTTCTGCGGTGCGACGCGACGGAGGACGCAGCCCGCGCCGGCTCCGAAGTCGACGAGGTTGTCCGGAGTGAGCCTCGAGTAGCGACAGCCCTCGGCTGCGTCGCGCGCGTAGACGGCGCCGCGCGGTCCGCGGCACAGGATCATCTCCGACGGCATCTCGCGGCGACTCTTGGCCGCGGAGGAGGACGATCCCGCTTCGCCCTCGGGTGCCTTCTTCTCCGTCGGGTCGGTCGGAGCCGGCTCCGCCGCCGCGACGATCCGTGCACCGCATGGAAGCACGAAGAGCATCGCTGCGAACATCGCCGCGCGAAGGAGTGCGTTTCGCATCGCCGCGCTTCTACCGCGTCACGCACCGGGGACTCAACTGCTCGAAGGTAGGCACGACGAGGAACGAAGACGAGGAACGAAGCCGTTGACCGGGCACAGGGGATGTTGATAGACCGCGCCCTACTCTTTCAACCCAAGGCTTCGGAGAAACCCAGAAATGATCTCGATCTCGGATCCTTTGACCGCAGTCAGCCTCGTCCTCACGTCCATCTTCGCTCTCGGCCTGATCCTGATCGGCGGACCGAAACGCGGCGAGCGCGAACGCTCGCCGGAGAACGAAGAAGCCGGCGCCGCCGGCTGAGGCTTCTCCTCTACTTGCCCCGCGCGGCGAGCTTCTCGCCCGCGAGATCGCTGTTCTCCTCGAGGCAGAGGAGCCGCACGCGGCCGGTCGAAACGACGTGCCCTTCCTCGTCGCGCGCGACCGCTTCCCAGAGCTGCGAGCGGCGCCCGCGCGTGATCGGAGTCGCGCGCACCGTGACCCGCCCGGAACGCACCGCCCGGACGAAGCTCGTGTGGTTCTCGATGCCGACGACGCCGTAGCCGCGCGACATCGCATCGAGCCCCGCTCCAGTCGAGCAGACGGTCTCGACCACCGAGCAATGCACACCGCCGTGCACGATACCGTACGGCTGATGGTGCTTCGGCTCGATCGTGTATTCGGCGACGACTTCGTCGCGCGTGGCCTTGATCATGCGAAGGCCGAGTTGCTCGTCCCAACCGGTGAGACGAGCGTTCATCGCGGCGGAGCGGTCCTCCGGAGGCGGTGTGCTCATCCCGCCGACGATAGCTATCGCGCTCTGGTCGCGCGACGGCCGCGTCGCGATGCCGAATGGCTCGACGCGAAACGGGTTCGCGGAGCCGCGTGAAGTGAAGAGGGAAACGTTACTGTAACTTCGACCAACTCATGCTGGAGCGGAAGCTCTCGCCGCCAGCGTCATCGCGTTGAAGAGCAGCACCCAGCTCCCGCCCTCGAAGTAGCGGCGCAGGTGAGCGGGAGAGGCTCCGAAGGAGACGTCCGGGTTTTCCCACACCTCGACGGCGCGTCCCTCGTAGACCACCCAGCGTCGTTCGCCCGTGCCCGTCGTCGTCTTCATGGCGATCTCCCCTTCAGGCCGCGACCGACGCCGAGACCGGCAGCTCGCGCATGTCGAAACGAGCGCCCCGGAAGTTTCCGCAGAGGCGAACGCGTCCGCTGTTCACCATGAAGACGACCGTTGCGACCAGCTCGGCTTCGGACTGCGCGAATTCGGAGACGGCGGTGACCAGGTCCAGCATCGTGATCTTGGGGGCCATTGTGGTTCCCTCCTTCACGAAGGGCGCAACGCAACGGCCGTGCCACAAGCGCACGTCGCCCTGGCCGGGCCTCTCCGGACCGCCGCGCGGGCTCGAAAAACCTCGTGGTTTCAAACGCTTGTGACCGAGGAAGGGAGCGCGGACGGCCACCGGCGATGCCCACTGCAGAAGCCACGGAGCGCTTTGTCATATCGAAAAGTGTGTGAACGGGTACTCACTTCGCCAACTCCGCTTTCCGGACCGAGAACCCTGGTTGGCGGTTGCGTTCCTCGATCCAACGCGGGATGAGGGGGCGAGGCAGAGATGCAGACACCGGAACGGCCCCTCGCAGCCGCCGCCTTCGACGTCATCGACATCGATCCGGTACCCGAGATCCCCCAGAACCACGGAGAAGACTCCGTAGTCGCCGCCGTGGAAGATCCCCCCCGCCACCGTCCCTCGAAGCGGTCACGCGCGAGCGAGACCTCTATCGCCGTCTCCTCGAGCTCGGCTCGCAGGACGAGATCGGACCTTTCCTCGAAGAAGCGCTTCGCTTCGTCTGCGAGATCGCCGACGCGCAGGAAGGCTACCTGGAGCTTCGTGCGCCGGAGGACGAGGAGCCGACGCCGCGCTGGTGGGCGGCGCACGGCGTCGACGGCGACCAGATCGCAGAGATTCGAAGCGTCATCTCGCAAGGGATCGTCGCGGCGGCGGTACAGTCGGGAACGACGATCGCCACCAGCTCGGCGCTGCTCGATCCGCGCTTCAACTCGCTCGCAAGCGTGCGCGCGAGACGGATCGCGGCGGTGCTCTGCGCACCGATCGGCAGCGAGCCGCCGTGCGGCGTACTGTACCTCCAACGGCGGGCGCAGCCGCGACCGTTTCGGGAGGAGGACCGAGCGCTGATCGAGACGGTCGCGCGCAACCTCGCGCGCCAGGCCGATCGGCTGCTCGCGCGCGAAGCGCTGCGCGCCGCCGGCGACGCGACGCGATCGATCCGCGAGCGGCTCCGGCTCGACGGCGTCGTCGGAAAGAGCGAGACCCTCGCCGCCGTTCTCGGCGAAGTCGCGATGGTCGCCCCGCTCGACGTGAGCGTGCTCCTGACGGGCGACTCCGGCACGGGGAAGAGCCAGCTCGCGTGGGTGATCCACAACAACAGCCCGCGTGCTCGCCGTCCGCTCGTCGAGATCAACTGCGCCACCATCCCGGAGTCCTTGATCGAGAGCGAGCTCTTCGGCGCGCTTCCGGGAGCGCACTCGACGGCGCGCACGCGCATGGAAGGAAAGGTCGCGGCCGCCGAAGGCGGTACGCTCTTCCTCGACGAGGTCGGTGAGCTGCCGCTCGGCGTGCAGGCGAAGCTCCTGCAGCTCCTCCAGTCGCGCATCTACTATCCGCTCGGAAGCCCGCGCCCCTTGCGCGCGGACGTGCGGATCATCGCCGCGACGAACTCCGACCTCTCCGAGGCGGTGCAGCAGCGCCGCTTCCGCGAGGACCTGTTCTATCGCCTCCGCGTGATGCCGCTCCGCATGCCGACGCTCGCGGAGCGACGCGAGGACATCCCCGAGCTCGCGCGGCACTTCGCGACGAAGGTCGCGAGTCGCCACGGCCTGCCGCATCTGCCACTCTCGGTGAACGCGACGAAGGCGCTCGTCGCCGCGGAGTGGCCGGGCAACGTGCGGCAGCTCGAGAACGGGATCGAAGCGGGCTTGATCCGCGCGGCGAGCCGCGGCGCTTCGCAGCTCGAGCTCGCGCACCTCTTTCCGCATCCGCACCGCGGCGAGCCGTCGGCGAACGAGGAAGGCCTGACCTTCCAGGAAGCGACGCGGCGTTTCCAGGCGGCGCTGCTCCGTACGACGCTCGAGGCGTCCGACGGGAACGTGATCGAAGCGGCGCGTCGTCTCGATCTCGCGCGGTCGCACGTCTACAACCTGATTCGCGTCTTCGGTCTCGGCAAGAAGCGCTGACGTCGCGCACGCGGTGCGACTCGCGCGATGCCGATCAGTGCGATCGGCCGCGGAGTGCCAGCAGTCAACCCTTTTGTCGCGAAACGGACCGGATGGCAAAGCTCACGCGTCGCCGAGGAGAAGCACCGTCAGCGTGCGCGCGCCGTGTGCACCGATCACGAGCGACTGTTCGATGTCCGCGGTCTTCGACGGCCCAGAGAGAAAGCAGCCGAATCCTCGTTCGGAAAACGAAAGCCGCGCGTACGCGTCGTGCATCTGGTCGACGATCGCGCCCGCTCGGAGAACGACGACGAGATGCTCGGGCAGCGAGAAGACGGAGCGCGGCGCGAGACCGCCGTCCGTGATCCAGACTGCGCCGTTCTCCGCGACGCCGAGCTGCGCTTCGAGCACGGCGAGGCCGACGCCATCGACGTCGTGGGGATCGCGGGACGCTGCGCCGATCGACCGCACCGCCGCCACGAGCGAGAGCACTCGGCTCGCGGACCGCTCCCGCGCGATCGCCGCGACCGCCTCGGCGAGCCGTCCCTCGTCCGCGACCGGGACGCATTCTCCGGCCGCCGCCTCGAGACGCTCGCGGAAGATCGCGACGCGATCCCGGAACGACTGCCACGGACCTTCGCTCCCCGGATGCTCCGCCGGAGCCATCGTCCGCTTCGCCAGCGCGGCGAGGATCTCCTCCCTAGCCGCGGCCACGCGCCCTCCTTCGGGCGAGCTGCTCGCGGAAGCTCTCGCGCGGCGGCTCGGGGAGCCTCCGGTCCTTCGAGACCCCGCCGAGGCGGCCGACGAGCCCGCTCGGCAGAGCTCGTGCCGCCGAGCGCGCGAAGCGCGCCACGCGCTCGTAGAGGCGCGGACGTGCGAGCACGAACGCGGCGAGCTGCATGGCGCGTCGCTTCCCGTCTCCGAGAAGCCGCTTCCGCGCGAGCACGCCGCGCCAGGAGAGGAGCTGGTGGTGGAGATCGATCCGAACCGGACAGACGTCCGTACACGAGCCGCACAGGCTGCACGCGAGCGGCAGGCTCCGGTGCCGCTCCGGATCGCGCGCCGGCGCGAGGATCGAGCCGATCGGGCCCGCGACCGACGTCTCGTAGCTGTGCCCGCCGCTCCGGCGGAACACGGGACAGGTGTTGAGACACGCGCCGCACCGGATGCACGAAAGCGACGGCGAGAACGCCGGCCGCGCCGCGAGAGCGCTTCGCCCGTCGTCGACGAGCACGACGTGCAGCTCCGCTCCCGGACGTGGTCCGTGGAAGTGCGACGTGTACGTCGTCAGGTGCTGGCCCGTCGCCGAGCGCGCGAGGAGGCGGAGGAAGACCGCGAGATCGGCGGCACGCGGGATCACCTTCTCGATCCCCATGCAGGCGACGTGCAAGCGCGGCAGCGAGGTGCCGAGATCCGCGTTGCCTTCGTTGGTACAGACGACGATCCCTCCGGTCTCGGCGATCGCGAAGTTCACGCCGGTGATCCCCGCCTCGGCTTCGAGGAACTTCCCGCGGAGCCCGCGTCGCGCCGCCTCCGTCAGCACCTTCGGGTCGGACTCACCCGCCGCGGTGCCGAGCTCCGCGTGGAACAGCACGCCGATCTCCTCCTTCCGCAGGTGGATCGCCGGAAGGACGATGTGGCTCGGCGGCTCGCGTCGGAGCTGCACGATCCGCTCGCCGAGGTCCGTGTCGACGACCTCGATCCCGTGCCGCTCGAGGTACGGGTTCAGGCCGCACTCTTCGGTGAGCATCGACTTGCTCTTGACGACGCGACGGAAGCCGCGCTCCCGCAGAAGCGACAGGACGATCCGGTTGTGCTCGTCTGCGTCGCGCGCCCAGTGGACGACGGCGCCGAGCTTCGTCGCGTTTGCCTCGAACTCGACGAGGTAATCGCCGAGACGCGAGAGCGCGTGCGCCTTGATCTCGGCGGCGCGCGTCCGCAGGATCTCCCACTCGGGAACGGTCCGCATCGCGGCGTCGCGCTTCGCGCGGACGAACCAGAGCGCTTCGTCGTGCCAGTGCGCTCGCACGTCGTCCGCGACGAACGCGCGCGCGTTCTCCGCGTGCGTCACGCGGTGGACCCCGCTTCGGCTCCGGCCGCCGCGAGGATCTCGGCGACGTGCATCACGCGCAGCGGCGAGCCGTCGTGCCGCATCAGCCCGTCGAGGTGGGCGAGGCACGAGACGTCGGTCGCAGTGACGATTTCGGCTCCGGCCCGCGCGTGATCGGCGATGCGATCGCGCCCCATCATCGCCGCGACCGCGGGCTCGTCGACCGCGAACGTGCCGCCGAAGCCGCAGCACTCGTCCGGCCGGCGCGGCGAGACGAGCTCGATCCCGTCGATCGAAGCGAGGAGCCGGTGCGCGCGATCGAGCGTCGGCCGGGCACCGGGCGCGCTCGCGCCGAGCTCGCTCGCACCGGCGAGGCGCAGCTCACGCACGCCGTGGCAGCTCGCGTGCAAGCCCACGCGGTGCGGGAAACGACCCGGAACGCTCGTCACGCCGAGGACGTCGGTGAGGAACTCGCACAGCTCGCGCGTCGAAGCGCGGACGTCTTCGAAGCCCGGCTCCTTCGGAACGAGCGACGCGTAGCCGTGTCGCACCGTCGCGACACAGCTCGCCGACGGACACACGACATGCTCGTACTCGCGGAAGATGCGGACGTGCCGCCGCGCGAGCGTCCGCGCCTCGTCCGAGAAGCCTGCATTGTACATCGGTTGCCCGCAGCAGGTCTGGTCGCGCGGGAAATCGACCTCGAGGCCGTGGCGCTCGAGGACGTCGAGCGTCGCCCGTCCCACGTGCGGGAAGAGCTGGTCGACGTAGCAGGGGACGAACAGCCCGACCCGCATCACTCCTCGGCGAACGCGACCGTGGCCTCGCCGCGGAGGACGTTCTTCAGCACCTTGCCGGCCGCGTTGCGCGGCAGCGGCTCGGCTCGGATCTCCCACTGCGAGGGAACCTTGTACGGCGCGAGCGTCTCGCCGGCCCACGCCGCGAGCTCCGCGAAATCGATCCGCGCCTCCGCCGAAGCCGGGACGACGATCGCCTTCACCTCCTGGCCGAGCTCGGGATGATCGACGCCGATCACCGCCGCCTCCCCGACGGCGGGATGCTCCTCGAGGCGATGCTCGATCTCGACGGGGTAGACGTTCTCCGCGGCGCGGAGGATCAGATCGCGCGCACGCGAGTTGATGTAGACGAGCCCGCCTTCGAGGCGGCCGATGTCGCCCGTCGCGAGCCAGCGTCCCGCACGGACCGCGCGCGCCGTCGCTTCCGGATCGCGCCAGTACTCGAGCATCACGTACGGGCTCCGGACGAAGATCTCGCCCTCTTCTCCTTCCGGCAACGCGCGTCCGCTCTCGTCGCGGATCTCGATCGCGCACGTCGGGAGCGGCGGTCCGACCGACGTGGGATGCGCGCACAGCTCCTCGCCGCCGATCGAGGTCACGGCGGAGACCGTCTCCGTCGAGCCGTAGCCGAGCCCGACCGCGGAAGCGCCGGTGGGCGCGACGGCGCGCATGCGGTCCTGCAGCGCCGGGCTCGTCGGTGCACCTCCCGAGCCGAGGTTGCGAAGGCTCGAGAGGTCGAACTTCGCGAGGTCCGGATGTCCCAGGACCCGCGGCGCCATGCTGCCGAGCCCCGTCCATCCCGTGACGCGCTCGCGCTCGATCAAGCGCAGCACGTCGAGCGGATCGAAGCGCCCGAGCCGCCACACCGTGCGCGCGCCTGCACCGAGCATCATCACCGCGCCCGCGTAGAGACCCGAGAGATGGAAGAGCGGAACCGTGACGAGCGTGCACGGCTCGAGCTGCGGAAGCGACGGCGCACTCGCGGGCGAAGAAGCGGCCGGCTTCGAGGCGTCGAGGACCCTCCGGCGAACGCCGCCCCAGAACGCGAGCTGCACGAAGCCGACGATGCCGCGATGGCTCGCGACCGCGCCCTTCGAACGTCCCGTCGTTCCGCTCGTGAAGAGGATCACCGCGGGATCGTCCTCGGCGAGAGGATCCGAAGGCAGCTCCGCGCCGGGAGCGTACGAGAGTAGCGACGGACCGTCGTCCTCGATCCGCACGACCGGCGCGCCCGGGTCGAAGCCCTCGAGACGCGCCGCGCGCTTTCGATCCGCGAGGATCACCCGCGGCTCGACGAGGCCGAGCGCGTGCCGGATCTCCGCGGGCGTCCACCACCCGTTCAGTGCCGAGACGATCGCGCCGAGGCTCACCGCCGCCCAGAACCCGATGATCCACTCCGGATGGTTCTCGGCGAGGATCGCGACGCGATCGCCGCGCCGCACGCCGTGCACTTCCGCGAGAGCGCGCGCGGTCGAGGCGACGAGAGCGAGATGCTGCCGGTACGTGATTCGCCGGTCGCCGAGGACGATGTAGTCGCGATCTCCGTGCGCCGCGGAGGCGACGAGGAGATCGCGCAGCGAGCGCTGTCGCTTCGTGAAGACCGCCATCCGCTCGCCGAGGACGAGCTCCTCCCCGACCTCGAACGGGCCTCCCGCCCCGGTGAGCTGCGCGAGCGTCGCTTCCGCAGAGGTCGCCATCGCTCGCTTGCCTTACGCCAAGCGCGGGGGGCGATTCCACCCGCGCGCGGCGGCCCGGCTCAGCGCGAGGACTGCGCGACCGCCCGCGACGGAGCGAGAAGGCTCCGGACGCGCGGATGCGCGAGCACCGCCGCGGCGGCGGCGTCGACCGACGGACGCGCGATCGAGCGGTCCTCCTCGCCGCGCGGCCTGTAGAAGAGCGACTTCTCGCTCTGGAGGAGTGCGAGGATCGGGACCCCGAGCGCAACGCCGAGGTGCATCGGCCCCGAGTCGATCGTCACGAGGAGGCGCGCTCGAGCAAGGAGTGCGGCGAACCGTCGCAGGCTCTGCGGCGGCACGATGCGGACGGAAGCGGGAAGTGCCGCGCGCAGCTCCGGAGCGAACGTCGCCTCCTCCGGACCGACGAACACGACGAGCGGGACGCCTTCCGCCTCGAGCCTGCGCAAGAGCGCCTGCCAGCGGTCGTGCGGCCAGCGCTTGTGGAGATGACCGCCGACGAAGACGGCGACGAACGGTGCCACTTCGCCGCTCGCGGCAAGGCCGGTCTCGCGGAGAAAGCGAAGCGCGTCCTCCTCCTCCACCGCCGTCTGCCGGTACACGGGCCGGTCCGGGCACGAGGAGCCGAGAGCGCGCGCGAAGACGACGGCGTCGTCGTAGGCGTGGTCGACGCCGACACGCGGCAGTCGCACGGTCAGAAAGCGAGCGCCTCTTCCTTCGTACCCGACGCGGTGTCGCGCGCCGGTGAGGAACGCATACAGGCCGCCCGAGAAGGATCCGAAGCCCGCTTCGATCGCGACGTCGAAACGCTCGCGCCGGAGACGCCAGAAGAGCGCCACGAACTCCCACGGCTTCCGGACGAAGGAGCGCGACATCAAATGGACCGCGTCGATCGGAAGCTCCGCCAGGAGGCTCGTCGTCGTATCGCCGGTGAGGATCTCGAGCCGCGCGTCCGGGAACCGCTCGTGGATCCCGAGCACGAGCGCGTTCGTCAGCAGCGTGTTGCCGATGCGAAAGTTCGGCCGCACGAGAAGGAGTCGGCGGACGTCGCCCACGTCGTCCAGCGACGTGGAAGGCCGCATCGGAAGGACGGCGTCGAGAACACGGCCGGAGATCTCCCTGCCGGCGCGTCCGATCGCATGCCCGAGGCGCTGAGCGGAAGCGCTCCGCCCCGGCCGATCCTTCCTCGGACGGAAGTCCGAGTCCCGAGTCACGCCTGAGGGTCTAGCGACGCATCGCTGGCGCGGCAACCGTCGAGCGCCCGCTGGAGCGCGTCGGCGAGGACGGCGACGTTCGGTGGGGCGAGCATCGTGTAATGATCGCCCGGCACACGCTCGACGTGGAGGCTGCCGCGCACGACGCCGCCCCACCCGCCGCGCTCGTCGACGACCGCCGTCATCGGACGATCGCTGCAGGTGAAGAGAGCCACGTCGCCCGGATACGGCGAAGGCCGGTACGCGAGAGCCGTCGCGACGTCGGCTTCCTTCTGCAGGTCGATCTGCTTCACGACGTCGCGCTCGTCGGAGGTCTGCCGGAGCCGGTGTCGCGCGAGCGAGAGGGCGTACGCCGCGCGAGCGAGGAGGACGCGCGCCGCACGGCTCGCGTCGAGCGCGAGCAGGTTCCGCACGAAGAGGCCGACCTGCCCGGCGCGCGTGTGGAACTCGCGCGCGCCGTCGCACTCGATCAAGGCGAGGAGCCCGACCCCCTCGCCGGCGCGAAGGAGCTGCTGCGCGATCTCGAACGCGACGAGCCCGCCGAAGGAGTAGCCGCCGATCAGGTAGGGGCCCGCAGGCTGCACGCGTCGCATCTCCAGGACGAGCGCGGCCGCGATCGCCTCCACGCCGCCGTCCGCGGGCGTCGACGCGTGCCCCGTGCCGGACCGGACCGGCTCGAGCCCGAGGAACGGCCGATCGGGACGGAGCGCCAGAGCGAGATCGCCGAACCAGTGACAGCCGCCGCCCGCGCCGGCGACGCAGAAGAAGGGCGCCCGGGGGCCGCCCTCGCGCAGCGGCACGACGAACGGGCGCGCGTCCGGAGAATCTCCGCGGACGATCCGCGCGAGTCCTTCGACGGTGGGTTCGCGGAGGAGCGCGGGAAGCGAGATCTTCGCTTCGAGAACCTTCTCCGCCGCCGCGAGCATCGTCACGATCGAGAGCGAGTCGCCGCCGAGCGCGAAGAAGCCGTCGCGGATGCCGATCCCGCCGACCTCGAGCACCTCCTCCCAGATTTCGACGAGGCGCGCTTCGATCGGGTCGCGAGGCGGCACGGAGACGTCCGCGGTCCAGCTCGCGTATTCCTCGGGCGGCCGCAGCGCCTTTCGGTCGATCTTTCCGTTGAGATTGACGGGAAGCGAGTCGAGCACGACGACGGCCGGCACCATGTAGTCGGGCAAGCGCGAAGCCGCGAAGTCGCGCAGCGCCGGTGCGAGCTCCTCCGCGAGAGCCGCCCTGGACGTGACGTACGCGACGAGTCGCACGCGTCCCGGCTTGTCCTCGCGAGCGAGGACGGCGACGGACGCGACGTCGCGATGGGAGACCAAGACCGCCTCGACCTCTCCCGGCTCGACGCGGTAGCCGCGGATCTGCACTTGATCGTCGATCCGGCCGACGTACTCGATCTCGCCGTCGGGCCGGTGACGCGTCTGGTCGCCCGTGCGATACAGCTTCGCTCCCGGATCAGGGCCGAAGACGTCGGGCACGAACTTCTCCGCGTCCAGCTCGGGACGGTTCAGGTAGCCGCGCGCGACGCCGACGCCGCCGATCAGGAGCTCACCGGTGACGCCGACCGGAACCGGCTGCATCCGCTCGTCGACGATGTAGGCGCGGTAGTTGTCGATCGGCCGGCCGATCGGCGGTGCGCCGCTCTCGGCGGTGCCGGACGGAACCCCGTACCAGGTCGAGTCGACGGTGCACTCCGTCGGTCCGTAGCTGTTGATCAGCTCGAACGGCAGCGTCGTCCGCGGATGGGCGCGGAGCTTGTCGCCGCCGACCAGCATCACGCGCAGGTGCGTGCTGTCGGACCACTCCTCGCGGAGAAGCGCTTCACCTAGCCTGCATTTCTCACCAGATCACGTCGCGAGGCGGTCGAGAGTGCCGAAGATTCGCGAGCCTCGGACCGGAGGGCGACGCAGGCGTACTTGAA
>VGTG01000158.1 GCA_016874795.1 Deltaproteobacteria bacterium
TGAGGTGCGCGGTGAGTTGATCCCGCGCTCCAGCATCCGCGCGATCATTCGTCGCTCCGCGGGCGCAAACGTCCTCACGGGAGCGAGCTCGGCCTGATGGAGGGCCCGCTCTCCGTAGAGCTCGAACAGAAGGCCGAGGGCGGCGCGACGAGGCTCGAGGATCGCGCGCTCGGCTCCGGGCAGCGGGAACGTGCGAAGATGCGCGAAGCGCTGATAGCCGTGGCGGTCGCAAACGAGAAACTCGCCGCCCCATACCGTACCGTCCGGTCCGTATCCGTTCCCATCCCACGCGACGCCGAGAATCGCCTCGTCGACCCCGTTCTCGGCCATGCACGCGAGCACGTGCGCGTGGTGATGCTGCACGCGAGCCGTGTCGTCGTCCTCGGGCACCTCATGGGGATCCAGGTCCACGACGTTTCGCGAGCGGCGTTGCCCGAGCAGCTCCGCGAGCCAACCACCGGTACGGACCGACAAGGCTCGGGTCAGCGGTGAGCGGAGGTCGCCGATGTGCGGACTCAGATGCGCAAGGTCGCCCACCACGACGGCGACGGTGTTCTTCAAGTACGCTCCCTGGCCGACCGTACCCGGAGTCGCCGTCGGCGTTCGCACGGCGAATGGCGCAAGGCCGCGCGCAGCTCGGAGGACGACGGTCTCTCCACGGAACGGGCGGACGACCGAATCGTCGATCGGATGGGCGATCGGGCGATCGTGAACGAGGAAGAAGTCGGCGATGGAGCCGAGGGACGCGACCGCCTCGGCCTCGTCGTGACAGATCGGGTCGCCGGAGCGGTTGCCGCTCGTCGCCACGATCGGGACTCCGAGATCCTCGAGAAGAAGATGGTGCAGCGGCGTGCAAGCGAGCATCAACCCGAGGTCCGGGTTCTCGGGGGCAACCGCGGAAGCGATCGCGAGGCCGCCGGCTCTTCGCCGCAGCAAGACGATCGGAGCGGCGCGGGAGCCGAGCACCGTCGCCTCCGCATCCGAGACGTCGCACACGGCGCGGGCCGCGGCGACGTCGCGAACCATCACCGCGAGGGGCTTCTCGGGCCGGCGTTTTCGTCGCCGGAGCTCCTCGACGGAGCCCGCTCGCGTCGCGTCGACGACGAGCTGAAATCCTCCGAGCCCCTTCAGCGCCACGATCGCTCCATTGCGCAGCGCCTCGACCGCTGCGGCCAGCGCGGCTTCCTCTCGCGCGAGCGGCTTGCCGTCGCGATCCCGGAGCTCGATCCGCGGGCCGCACGCGGGACAGGCGTTCGTCTGGGCATGGAACCGCCGGTCCGTCGAATCACGGTACTCCGCTTCGCACTCCGCACACGGCACGAACGCGCGCATCGTCGTGTTCGCACGATCCCACGGCAGCGCCTCGAGGATGCTGTACCGCGGTCCGCAGACTGCACAGGACACGAAGGGATAGCGCCAACGCCGGTCGCCGGGACGCCAGAGGTCGGACAGACAGTCGTCGCAGGTCGCAACGTCGAGCGGCAACGGACCCGGAGCGCCGTGCGCGAGGCTGGGAAGAATCGCGAAGCCCGCCGGGAAGGGCTCACCGCCCTCGACGCGCGTCGTCGTCGACGAGTCCACCCGAGCCGCCGCGGGCGCCGTTTCGCGCAGGAAGCCGAGGAAGCGATCGATCTGCGTCTCGCTACCAGCGATCTCGATGCGCACGCCGCCGGCGTGATTGCGGACGCAGCCGGGGAGGTCGAGCGCCGCGGCGAGCCGCTGCACGAACGGGCGGAAGCCGACTCCTTGCACCGCGCCACGCACCTCGATCACGAATCGACCGCGGCGCTCGCCGAAGGAGATCGGGTTGCCCGAGCCTGGCACGGTCAATCCTCGACCTCGACGCTCTCGAGCAGGATGCTCTGCGCCCCGGGCTCGTCGACGTCGCTCGACACCTCGATCGTGAGCGCGGCTCCCTCGGCGATCCCGCCGGCCGCCGCCCAACGGAAATGCTCCCGCAGATGATCGGGCGAGATGTGCGCGAGCGCGCCGAGGCGCAGTCGCACCGCGCGCACGCGACGGGAGCCGTGCTCCGCGGCGACACGGTCGATCTTCCGCATCAGATCGCGGAGAAGCGACATCTCATGCATGGTCCCTGTCTCCACCGGACGTCAAGGACGGCGCACCTCGTCGCCAGCGCGTGATCAGATCGCGCAAGACGCGCAAGGCTTCCGGGATGGCGTCGCGGACTTCGGCCGAAGGCGGCGTGCCGAGCACGAAGCACGCGCCTTCGATGCCGACGAGGGCAAGCCGCGTCGGCAGCTCACCGATCGCTCGGCCCAGCTCGACCGCGGTCCGAGCTCCGAGCGCGTGCGTCGACGACTCGAGGATCACGCCATCGACCGAGCCATCGAAAGGGTCGATGCAGTGTACCGTGCCGACGGGGCTCCCCGAGCGAACGCAATCGAGAAGGATCGCCTTGTCCACTCCGCTCCACGCTTCGAGGATCTCCGCGGCGTCGAGAGCGCGTGTCTCGACGCGAACGCCGGCGAGCCCGCAAGCCACGAGCCGTGCGGCGAGAAGCCGACCGACGGCATCGTCCCCGCGGTCGGGATTCCCGAGCCCGACGACCACGACGTCGTCGACCACGATGTCGGCGACCACGATGTCGTCGATCACGATGTCGTCGATCACGCTCATTGCCGGTCGACTCGCAGGTCGAGGAAGTGCGTCGCGCACGAGATGCACGGATCGTAGTTGCGGATCGTCTGCTCGCACCGGCGCCGCAGCTCCTCGTCCGGAAGGTCGAGGTGGTGCGCCGCGAACGAACGAAGATCCTCCTCGATCGCCTTCTGATTCTGCGAGGTGGGAGGAACGATGCGCGCCTCCACGACGTCGCCCTGCTCGTCGAAGCAGTACCGGTGATAGAGGATGCCGCGCGGCGCTTCGGTGCAAGCATGTCCCTCGCCGGCACGGGGCTCCACCGGCGCGCAGGGCTCGGAAGGCGGCTGATAGCCGTCGACCAGGCGCAGCGCCTCGTCGCAGGCGAACAGGATCTCGAGCGAGCGGACGACGATGCTGCGGAACGGATTGCGACAGCCGTCTTCGAGACCGGCCGCGGCGGCTGCATCGCGGACCACCTCGGGAAGGCGACTGCGGTTCAGCTGGAATCGCGCGAGCGGGCCGACGAGGTAGACGCTGCCGTCGCGCCGGCGCGCGTGGAGGGCGTTGCTGTGCGCGACCTGCTCCTCGACGAACGCTTCCTCGAAAGCGCTCGGCTCGATGTCGAGCCCTCGATCGGATGCGATGCGCCCCTCGTTCAACGGATACTCCTCGGGAGCACGGAGCGCGACCAGCTCTTCGGCTCGCTCGAGCCGAGGAACGGCAAGCGTGGCGCTCCAGCGCACGGTCGCGAGAGCGGCCTCGCGCGCCGCTTCGAGCGGCGCCGCCAATCCGGCGATCTCCTTCCGCGTCGGAGCGCGATGGAAGCCGCCCACCCGGACGTTGATCGGGTGGATCTCCCTCCCCCCGATCACCTTCATGATCTGGTTTCCGACCTTCTTCAGCCCGAGTCCCCGACGCACGACCTCCGGATGGTCCTTCGCCATCGAGATCGCGTCTTCGTAGCCGAGAAAATCCGGCGCGTGCAGAAGAAAGACGTGCAGGGAGTGGCTCTCGATCCATTCTCCGCAATAGAGAAGCCGTCGCAGGGCCCGGATCTCGGGCGAGACGGCGACACCGAACGCGTCCTCCACGGCGTGGACCGCGCTCATCTGATACGCGACGGGACAGATCCCACAGATCCGGGCAGTGATGTCGGGCGTCTCGGCCCACGATCGGCCGCGAAGGAACGCTTCGAAGAAACGCGGCGGCTCGAAGATCTCGAGACGGGCCTCGACGATCTCCCCGCCCCGCACCTTCAGAGTGAACGAGCCTTCCCCTTCGACGCGTGCGAGCGCGCCGACGCGGATCGTCCTAGTCGACATGTCGCTCGCTCTCGCGACGGAACGGCTCCGCCGCAGCGTTGAACGTACGAAGGACGCGCAGAACGTCTCGCCGAGGAACGCCACGGCGCTCCCACTCTGCCGCGAGAGACGTCGTGTTCGGCGTCTCCATCGGCCCAAAGCAGCCGTAACAACCGCGCGCGTACCTCGGGCAGAGAGCTCCGCAGCCGGCATGCGTGATCGGCCCGAGACAGGGGGTGCCGCGCGCGACCATCACGCATACGGTGCCGTTCCGCTTGCACTCGACGCAGACGCTGTGAGCCGACACCGCGGGTGGACGTCCCGCCAGGAACGCCCGGATCACCTCGAAGAGCTGCGCCTTGTCGACCGGGCAGCCGCGCAGCTCGAAGTCGACGGGAACGTGATCTCCGATCGCCGTGGAGCGCTCGAGCGTCGAGATGATCTCGGGACTCGCGTAGACGGCGCGCGCGAACTCTTCCACGTCGGCGAAGTTGCGAAGGGCCTGAATCCCACCCGCCGTCGCGCAGGCACCGATCGTCACGAGACGGCGCGAGATTCGACGCACGTGCTGGATGCGCTCGCGGTCGGCCGGCGTCGTGATCGAGCCCTCGACGAGGGAGAGGTCGTACGGTCCCCGCGTCTGCGCGCTCGATGCTTCCAGGAAGTGGGCGATCCGGACGGAGCCCGCAAGGGCCAGAAGCTCGTCTTCGCAGTCGAGCAAGCTCAGCTGACAGCCGTCGCAAGACGTGAACTTCCACACCGCGAGCTTCGGTAGCCGGGGCATGCTCAAAGCTCCGCGACACGGAGCGTCGTCTCGACGCGCTCATAGGGAAAGACCGGGCCGTCACGACAGATGAAGAGGGGACCGAACAAGCAATGTCCGCAGTGCCCGACGGCGCACTTCATGTTTCGCTCGATCGAGAGGAAGATCGAATCCGGCGCCACTCCGCGGGAGAGGAGCTCGGCGGCAGCGTAGCGCATCATCACCTCCGGACCGCAGATCATGCCGACCGCATTGGCCGGGTCGAACGACAGCCGGCGCAGCAGAGCCGTCACGACGCCGACTCGCCCCGCCCAGCTCTCGGTGGCACGATCGACCGTGACCGCGATCTCGACGTCCGCGCTCGTGCGCCATCGCTCGAGCTCGGCCCCGAAGAGGACGTCCTCGGGCGTCCGGGCGCCGTAGACGAGCGCGATCCGGGCGAATCGACCGCGGTTCGCCGTGAGCGCATAGAGCAGGGCGCGAAGCGGTGCGAGCCCGATGCCTCCCGCGACGATGACGACGTCACGACCGCGCGATTGCTCCAACGGCCAGCCGTTCCCGAAGGGCCCGCGCAATCCGACCGTCCCACCGCGCCGAAGCCGGGAGAGCACTCTGGTGACGCCGCCGACGACACGGGTCGTATGCGCGATCACATCCGGCCGAGCCGGATCGCCACTGATCGAGATCGGCACCTCGCCGGCGCCAAACGCATAGAGCATGTTGAACTGACCCGGTGCGAATTCCAGACCCGGAGCACTGCCCGACCGGGAGAGCTCGAGCGTGAAGGTGTCGTGGCTCTCCTGCCGACGCCGCTGGACTCGATACGGTACCGGGAGCATCGGAGAAGCCCCGCTGGTCACACGACGTCTCCGCTGCCGTCGCCATAGAGATCGAGAACCTGAAGTCGCGCCGACGTGAGACGCTCCGCCATCACGTGGGTGACGCGTTTCAGCAGCTCATAGCCGAGATCGTGGTTCGCCTCGCATTTCGCTCTCAGACATGCGCCGTCGAGCGCGATCGCACGAGTGAGCGTGATGGCCCGCCCGTCGAAGAGCCAGCGATGCGGAGGGACGAGCCAGGACCAGCCGAGGACGTCGCCCTCGCCCGCCGTCTCGATCGTGATTCGTCCGCGTCCCGCGGCGTACACCTCGACGGCCACCTCACCGTGGCGAAGGATGAAGAATCGATCCGCCGGCTCGCCCGTGCGGAACAGATACTCGCCAGGTTCGTACTGGACGTTGCTCGCGCATCCGACCAGGAGAGAGAGGGCCGCGCTCGGCAGGCCACTCGCGAACGGGTGCTCACGGAGCAGGTGCTCGAGGTCTTTCATGGAGCCCTCGAGCCTTCAGCCTCTCGCAGCCGGCCCACCTCTTCCGTGATGTCGATCCCGACCGGGCACCACGTGATGCAACGGCCGCACCCGACGCAGCCCGAGCTGCCGAACTGATCGTGCCAGCTCGCGAGCTTGTGCGTGATCCAATGGCGATACCGCGAGGACGTGCTGGTTCGCACCGAGCCGCTGCCGAGGTGCGTGAACCCGAGCGTGAAGCACGAATCCCACAGGCGCCGCCGCTCGGCGTGCTCCCTGCTCAGGTCGCTGACGTCCTCGACCGTGGTGCAGAAGCACGTCGGGCAGACCATGGTGCAGTTGGTGCAGGAGAGGCATCGATGCGCGACCGCGTCCCACACCTCGCTCTCGGCATGCCGGTACAGGAGGTCGCGGATGCCGTCCGTATCGAGCTTGCGCCCCATCGAGGTCCTTGCACGTTCGACCCCCGCACGGGCCGCGGCGAGATCCTCGGAGCTCGCCGGTCGAGACGCGAGGCGATCCGCGATCTCGGCTCCCCGCTCGCTGGCGTTCTCGACGAGGAATCGATGCTCACCGGCTCCGAGAAGCTCCGTCAAGGCCAGGTCGAACCCCCGCGTCGCGCGAGGTCCGGTACGCATGGATTCGCAGAAGCACGTCCCGCCGGCTTGCGTGCAGTGGACGGCGACGACGAACGCGCCGCGGCGTCGAGTCGCGTAGATCGGATCGATGGAAGCGCTGCCGAGGAAAACGCGGTCCTGGATCGCCACCGCCGCGAGGTCGCAGGCCCGTGCGCCGAAGAGCGCGACCGGCGGGGATTCGGTCGGCGGCGCCGTGAATTCGACATCCCTGCCGTTCCGCTGCGCCTGAAAGAGAAGGACGTCGGAGGGGTGGAAACGCCCCTTCCAGGAATGCGGCCCGACATTGTAGCCGAAGAGCGCTTCGTCGCTGCGCCGGCGCAAGCGATAGCCGCCGGGGCCCTGCTCGTCCGTCCACCCGATCGGCAAGTCGGCGAGGGACTCGATCTCGTCGTAGACGATCGCCGCCTCTCGGATCGTCGGTCCGACGACGGTGAAGCCCCGATCGCGAAGGAGACCCGGGAGCGGCTCCAGGGCTGCGCGCGTGACCACGCGAAGGGTCTTCTCGTCCATCACGACCTCACACCGTCGATCCGCCGTCGATCCGCCTTCAGTCCGCCTTCAGCCCGCCTTCAGTCCGACTTCAGTCCGAGCTCCTCGATCTTCCGATAGAGCGACGAGAGCGAAAGGCCGAGCGCCTCGGCGGCTCTCCGTTTGTCGTTCTCGTGCCGCCGCAAGACCGTTTGAATGTGGATCCGCTCGTAGGCGCGGAGCGCGTCGCGGAGATCGTCTCCGACGGCGGGGAGCTCGTCTTCGCGCGGGCGGAAAGCCGCCGGCAGGTCCTGCACCGTGATCCATTCACCCTCGGCGAGGATCATCGCGTGCTCGATCACGTTGTCGAGCTCGCGAACATTGCCCTTCCACGGCTGCGCCATCAGCACCTTCAGCGCTGCATTGTCGACGCCGCGGAACGTCTTCTTCATCTCGGCCGAGTGGCGGCGAACGAGGAACTCGACCAGGTCCGGGATGTCCTCCCGGCGCTCTCGGAGCGGCGGGATCTGCACGTTCACGACGTTGAGCCGGTAGTAGAGGTCTTCCCGGAACTGGCCCGCTTCCGCCATCGCCGCGAGGTTGCGATGCGTAGCGGCGACGATGCGGATGTCGACCTTGATGGGCGTCGTCGTCCCGACCGGAAGGATCTCCTTCGTCTCGATCGCACGCAGAAGCTTCGGCTGAAGCGTGAGCGGCATGTCGCCGATCTCGTCGAGAAAGACGGTGCCGCCACGCGCGCGAGAAAAGAGGCCCTCCTGAGCGCTCACCGCACCGGTGAAGGCGCCGCGGGCATGCCCGAAGAGCTGGCTTTCGAGCAACGATTCCGGGATGGCCGCGCAGTTGATCGGCAGGAAGATGCGATTGCGGAGATCGCTGTGGTGATGGATCGCCCGCGCGACGACCTCCTTGCCGGCGCCGCTCTCTCCGCTGATCAGCACCGTGCTCGGCGTGGGAGCGACCTTGCGGATCAGGCGCTCGATCTCACGCATCCCGGCGCTCTTGCCTACGAGATGGTCGAAGTCGAAATCGCGCTGGATCTCGCGGCGAAGGAGCTGGGCTTCCCAACCCAGCTGCCGGAACTCGAGAAGACGGCTCACCTTGGCGAGGAGATCGTCGAAGAGGATGGGCTTCAGTACGTAGTCGGCGGCCCCCTCGCGCAGGGCCGTGACCGCGGTTTCGATGGTCGCGTGAGCCGTCATCACGATCACGATCGTCTGCGGCGCGGTCGCGCGGACCTTGCGCAGGACCTCGAGCCCGTCCGCCCCCGGCATGCGGATGTCGGTGAGGACGACGGCGAAGTCCTCCTTGTCGAGAGCCGCGAGGGCTTCGGTGCCGTCGGCTGCCGCTCGCGCGTCGTAGCCGGAGCCCTGGAGGACGTCGACCAGGCTCTCCCGGATCCCGGGCTCGTCGTCGGCGATCAGGATCGCTTCGGCCATGGATTCATTCCTTCTCGTCCCTCGAGCGGTGCCTGCCCCGTACGAGCCAGGGATTGCAACTGGCCGGCCAAGAACGCTTCCCGAGCCTCGGCACGACTTTCCCGATCTTGGCCGCCTCGAACGGAATCGATTCCCAGTCTTGGGAATCGCGCCCGGGGACATCTCCGAGCCGCTGGAACGGCTCCCGACCCGACCGACGATGCACGGTCCTCGAGCTGGCAACCCCCTTGCAACCATCTTCGAAGACCACGACGTCGTCCGTGCGTTGCGAGCCGCGACCAAGCGCTCGCTTCGGGAGTGAGGCCGCCGGATCCGGCGGTCCGTGATCCACTCAACCGAGCTTCGCGACGTCGAGATAGCCG
The DNA here is from genome assembly GCA_016874795.1 of Deltaproteobacteria bacterium. Taxonomy (GTDB): domain Bacteria; phylum Desulfobacterota; class Binatia; order UBA12015; family UBA12015; genus VGTG01. Next base: position 8,903 of record VGTG01000158.1, read on the forward strand.
GGCACGACCGCGTCCCGGCGGAGGTCGTCCTGGATGCGGAGGCGAAGCGCGTCCGCCGCGTCCGGCTCGCCGTGGTTGATGAAGGTCCGTCGCGGCGCGCGACCGAGATGCCGCAGCCAGTCGAGGATCTCCGGTTGGTCCGCGTGCGCGGAGAGATTCTCGATCATGCGGACGCGCGCGCGCACGGAGTGGTATTCGCCGTGGATCTTGATCATCTGCGCCCCGTCGAGAAGCGCTGCGCCGCGCGTGCCGCCGGCCTGGAAGCCGGTGAACGCGATGGTGTTCTCCCCACCGGGAGCGAGGGCCTTCAGATGGTGGAGCACACGGCCGCCCGAGGCCATCCCGCTCGCGGCGATCACGATCTTCGGCTCGAGAAGAGCGACGACACGCTTGGAGTCTTCCACGGTCGACGCGAAGCTCGCGATGGCACACGTCGCCTCGCACTCCGCGGGAGAGAGGCGATGCGCCGCCGGGTACGCGTGCAGCAGCTTCGTCACGCCGATCGCCATCGGGCTGTCGAGAAAGATCGGGACCTTCGGGATGCGCCCGTCGCGGCGCAAGAGATAGAGGAGGCGGAGGACGGACTGGGTGCGACCGACCGCGAACGCGGGGATCAGAACGGAGCCTCGCCGCTCGACGGTCTCGCAGACGATGCTCGCCAGCGTGTCGGCGGGATCCGCAGCGTCGTGCCGTCGGTTCCCGTATGTCGATTCGATCACGACGTAGTCGGCGGAGTGCCCCGTCGCCGGCGGGGCCATCATTGTGTCGTTCGGTCTGCCGAGATCACCCGAGAAGAGGATCGAGGTGTCCTTCCCTCGGAGCTCGACGAACGCCGAGCCGAGGATGTGGCCCGACGGAGTGAGGAACATGCGGAGGCCTCGGCCGACGTCGATCTCCTCCTCGAGCGAGACCGTCCGGAGCCGCTCCAGCGAGCGGACGGCATCCTCCTCCGTGTAGAGAGCGCGCGCCGGTCGATGCTTCGAGAAGCCGGCCCGGTTCGCATACGCGGCGTCCTCCTCCTGAATCCGGCCGCTGTCGGGAAGGAGGATCGAGCACAAATCGGCCGTCGGCCGCGTACAGAAGACGGGGCCGCGAAAGCCGTTCCGCACGAGGAGCGGAAGGTAGCCGCTGTGGTCGAGGTGGGCGTGCGTGAGGACGACGGCGTCAATCTCGCTGGGCTCGTGCGGCAGCGGCTCCCGGTTGCGCAGGCGGAGCTGCTTCCAGCCCTGGAACAATCCGCAGTCGACAAGAACGCGTGTCTGTCCCGACGTGACGAGCGTCTTGGAGCCGGTCACGGTGCCGGTCGCGCCGAGAAAACGGATTTGCATGAGCGACGTGCCGATCGACCTCGGGAACCTTCCGTCTCGACTGCGGCCTATCCGCCGAGGGGGGAGACCGCAAGCTCATCGGAAGCATCCGGACGAGCCGTTCTCCTTTTCACGCCTCGAGCCCGTAGAAGCGCAGCGCTTAGCGCATTCGTCCCGAGCACCTTCCGCCGCGCTTCTCCACCCTTCGCCGACGAGTGGACGGCCGAGTACGAGCGCGGGCGCGACGTCGTCGACTGGTACGGCGGTGACGCCGATCGCTGAAGCTCCCTAATCCGGCTCCGACGCGCTATGGGAACCGGACGAGGAGGTCAGCGAGAATGCAACGAGAAGCCTGGATCATCGACGCGGTCCGTTCGCCGCGCGGAGTCGGGAAGGCCGGCAAGGGAAGCCTGAGCGAGATCCACCCGCAGCGCATCCTGGCGCAGGTGCTCGCCGCCCTGCAGCAGCGCGTCGGGTTCGAGCCGAGCGACGTCGACGACGTCGTGTGCGGCAACGGCTCGCACGTCGGCGATCACGGACACGACATCGGACGCATGGCGGTTCTCGACGCCGGATGGCCGATCTCCGTCCCGGGCGTGACCCTGAACCGCTTCTGCGGCTCCGGTCAGCAGGCGGTGACGTTCGCGGCGATGGGCATCCTCGCCGGCCACCAGGACCTCGTCGTCGGATGCGGCATCGAGTCGATGAGCCGCCTCGCGCCCAACGGGACCGACGGCTTTCACGCGAACAACGAGCACCTGCTGAAGCTGCATCCGCAGGTTCCCCAGGGCCTCTCCGCCGATCTCATCGCCAGCATCGACGGGTGGTCGCGCGAGGACTGCGACGAGCTCGGCTACACGAGCCAGCAGCGAGCGGCGCGCGCCATCTCCGAAGGTCGCTTCGAGAAGAGCTTGATTCCGATCCGGCGCGACGACGGCTCGATCGCGCTCGACCGGGAAGAGTATCCGCGGCCCGAGACCACCTTGGAGACACTCGCTTCACTCTCCCCGAGCTTTGCCAAGATGGACGGCCTCGCGTACCGCCAGGCGGGAGGCGAGACGATGCGCGACTTGATCGCCCGGGTCTACCCGGGCGTCGAGCTGCGCCACGTCCATCACGCCGGGAACAGCTCCGGAGTGGTGGACGGAGCCGGCGCCGTGCTCCTCGCCTCCTCCGACCATGCGAAGGCGCACGGGCTCACACCGCGCGCCCGGATCGTGATGTCCGCGGTCGCGGCCGACGAGCCGCTGATCATGCTGACCGCGCCCGGCCCGGCCGCGGCGAAGTGCTTGAAGCGCGCCGGAATGACGGTCGGCGACATCGACCTCTTCGAGGTGAACGAAGCCTTCGCCTCGGTGGTCCTCCGCTTCCTGCGGGACACCGGCGCGGATCGGGACAAGGTGAACGTGAACGGCGGCGCGATCGCGCTCGGCCACCCGATCGGCGCCACGGGAGCGATGCTCATCGGCAGCGTGATCGACGAGCTCGAGCGTCGCGACCAGACGACGGGCCTCGTCGCGATGTGCACCGGCGGCGGCATGGGCACGGCGACGATCGTCGAGCGCCTCTAGAGCGAGATCGAACCGGACGGAGTGGATGCGAGGTTTCAATGCCCGAAACGCATGATCTCGGCACGCAGTTCCTTCGCTTCGAGCGCGACGGACATCTGGCCTGGTGCACGATCGACCGGCCGAAGTCGCGCAACGCGCTCACCTCGGCGATGTACTACGGCCTGAAGAAGGCCGTCGCCCTCGTGAACAGCTTTCCGGAGCCGACGGCCTTGATCCTCACCGGCGTCGGCGACGTGTTCGCGCCCGGCGGCGAGCTGCGGGGAAACACCGAGGACCACAACCCCTCCCTGGACTACGTCGTCATGAACGACGTGACGCCCTTCGAGGAGGTCCGGCACAGCTACGCTCCCGTCGTCGCCGCCGTGAACGGCATCTGTCAGGGCGGTGGCCTCCTGATCGCGATGCTCTCCGACGTCGCCGTGTGCAGCGAGCGCGCGACGTTCCGTGCACCGGAGCTGCTGCGTGGCATCGCCGATACCGGCTACGCGGCCTACCTGCCGGCGCACGTCGGCGTCGCCGCTGCCCGCGACATCCTCCTCACCGGGCGGAGCCTCTCCGCCGAGGAAGCGCGAGCGATGGGCTTGATCGCCCGCGTCGTCCCGCACGACGAGCTGCGCTCGTCCGCGATCGAAGTCGCCGAGTCGATCCTCAAGACGGCACCCGAGGCGCGCATGCACGTGAAGCGCATCCTGCACGAGGGCTACGGACATCCCGACCGGATGACCATGTACTGGTCGATCTTCCGCGGGACCGAGGCGCGAGAGGGCATGCAAGCATTCGCCGAGAAGCGTTCACCGGCGTGGGTGCCCAAGGGGATCGACACGGGCAAGCGTCTTTGACGGCGCGGCGTTCTTGGCGGTCACGGGTGTCCTATGGCAGAGGGCAAAGTGGCAAGGCGTAGGAGCTCATCATGAAGGAAATGGTCGACGCGCAGAATTCCCAGTGCCCCTTCGCGTTCAACACCGACGCTGCGACGTTCAAGGTCGGCGACCTCGTGAGCTACCGGGTCCCGGAAGCCTTCGCCGACATGCCGTTCGTCGGCGAGCTGCTGGAGGTTCACGCGGATCACGTCATCCTCCACCACTACGGCGAAGAGGAAGGCGAGATCCGACCCATGCGCGGCACCCGCGAGGACCGGCCGGCCGTTCGCAAGGCCGACGCTCTGCCCGATTGAGATTCCAGCGAGAGCGCGAGGGCAGAGATCGCCGAGAAAGGCCGGCGTCTCGGCACGCATCTTCTTCCGCCACCGAAGACGGGATGTTCATCCTCCTCGGCGCTTTCTACGTCCGGCGGTAGCCCGTCGGACGACGGAGGGTCCGCGATCACGCGCGCCGGTCGGAGAAGTGCTACGGCAAGCCCGTGGGCGCGCCCATCCAGCTCACGATCCTTCGCCAGGGCGATACGAACATCGTCGACCTGGCCGAGGTCGGCTCCCTCATCGCGCGCAGCGAGACGGAGGTGGACGACGGTTTTCTGAGCGAGCTGGTCGCCGAGGTGGAGAGCCTCGCGAAGGCGAGCCGCGCTCGCAGTGGGACGGGCGTC
>VGTG01000159.1 GCA_016874795.1 Deltaproteobacteria bacterium
CTTGAACAGTACGTCGAGGAGCCCGGAGGGAGAAGCTCGCGAAGATTCGGTGCTATCGGCCGCCGCAGTAGGGATCTGGTGAGAAATGCAGGCTAGGTCTCGCGGCCGTGCGCTTGCGCGAAGGCGAGCCACGCGAGCAGGCTCGCTCCGCCGAGCACCGCGGCGAGGATCGCGAGCGTCGGCTCCATCCCGATCCCGTCGACGAGCGCTCCGACGGGAGGACCGAGAAGCACGAAGGCCAGACGGAAGAGGAGGGCGTTCAGCGAGAGCACGCTCGCTCTCTCGTCCGGAGAGGCGTCGCGCTGGATCATGCTCGTGAGAAGCGGGCCCTGCAGGCCGCGTAGGGTCATCAGGAAGAGATAGGCGGCGCCGCCCCAGGGCGAGTCGGCCCAGGCGAGCAGCCCGTAGCCGAGCGGAACGAGGAGCGCGCACCCGAGGAGCGTCGTGCGAAGGCCGACCGCCGCGGCGATCCGCGCGCTCGAGAGCGAAGCGCCCGCGAGCCAGAAATGCGCCGCCGCCCAGAGCGGACCGAACCACGCCTCGGGTAGGCCGCGGCTCTGCATGTACGGCTGGATCAGCCACACCATGATGAACGTCGAGAGTCCGAGCGAGACGCTCAGCGCGTAGGACGCGCGCAGGCGCCGGTGGCGGAGCGCCGACCGGACGATCGCGAGCGCGCGGCTCACGTGCGAGAGGTGATCCGGCGCGCGCTCCGTCTTCATCTCGCGCGTCGCGAAAGCGAGCCCGAGCATGAGGAGCGCGTTCGGAACTTGCATCGCGAAGGGAAGCCGCGGTGCGATCGCGTAGAGCCAGCCGCCGAGCGCCGACGAAGCCGCTTCTCCGATCTGGCTCGCGGCGCGCCCGCGTCCTTCCCAGCGGGCGTACTCGTCCTTCCGGCCCTCCGCCTCGAGCGACTCGTAGAGGAGCGCTGCATCGGCTCCGGAGAAGAACGCCATCCCGGCCGCGAGTGTGACCTCCGCGAGGATCGCGCCGCCGAAACCCTCCGCGAGCGTGTAGAGGATCCATCCGAGCACCCCGAGCACCGCGGAGACGATCAGCGAGAGCCGGTGTCCGAGCCGATCCGCGACGTAGCCCGACGGAAACTCGAACAGCACCGCCGCCGTCCCGAAGATCGCCTGCAGCACCATCACGTCCGTCACCGACATCCCGAGGTGATCCTTGAAGAACAAGGTGATCACCGGAATCGGGAACAAGACGAGGTGGCTCGCCTGCAGCGCGACGAGGATGCGGAGGTTCGAGCGCACGGGGGAGCTCGGCGAAGGCGGCCGAGAGCGGACCGTTGTCTACGCGCGCTGCAGCAGGTTCACGGTGCAGACGCTGCCGCCGCCGACGAGGTGCACGAGCGCCGTCCGCGCGTTCTCGACTTGGCGCGAGCCGGCCTCGCCGCGGAGCTGCGTCACGGCCTCGTGGATCTGCGCGAGGCCGGTCGGACCTCCCGGATGGCCGCGTGCGACGAGGCCGCCGTCCGTGTTGAACGGGATCCGTCCGCCGAGCGAGGTCGCTCCTTCCTCGACGAGCTTCTCGGCCTCGCCGGGGGCGCAGATCCCGAGGAGCTCGTAGTACTCGAGCTCTTCGTTCGCGAAGGCGTCGTGCACGTAGACGAGGTCGAGGTCCTGCGGGCCGACGCCAGCCGCCTCGTACGCCTTTCGCGCGGTGTTCTGCGTCATCTGCGCGGGGCCGACGACGGGGCCGAGAAACGTGTGGCCCGGCGTGTACGTCTCGCTCTGCAGCACGGACGAGATCGGCCGCACGAGTGGACGGCCGGGCTGCCTCGCGCGCACGAGATCCTCGCGCGCGAGGATCGCGCAAGCGGCGCCGTCCGAGACGGGACACGCCATCATCGCGGTCAGCGGCTCGGCGACGAGCGGCGAGGCGAGGACCTCCTCGGCGGTGATCGCGTGATCCGCGCGCCGGTGGCAGCGCGGATTGTCGCGTCCGTGGTTCCAGTTCTTCGCCGCGATCTGTGCGAAGTGCCACGGCTTCGTGCCGCGCTCGTGCATGCGGCGCATCGCCCACAGGGCGAAGTACGAGGCGGGGAGGATCACGCCGTCGATCTGGTCGCGGCCGGCGCCGCGTCCGCCGCTCGACTGGCGCATCAGCTCCGTCATCTTCTCGAAGCCGATCGCCATCGCGACGTCGCAGCGGCCGCTCGCGACCGCCCAGGCGGCCTCGCGGTACGCGGCGAGCCCGGTCGCGGATGCGTTCTCGACGTGATTCACGGCGAGGCCCGTCAGGCCGAACTCCTTCATGATCTTGACGCCCGTCATCGGGCTCGCCTGCATGTAGCCGACGAACGCCTCGCCGACCTCGGCGAAAGAGAAGCCCGAGTCCTTCAGGGCCTCGAGGCCCGCGGTGCGCGCGAGCTCCGTCAGAGTCTGCGTCTTGTAGAAGTCTCCGAAGGGCGTCATCCCGACGCCGGCGACCGCGACGTTCGCGAGCTTCATCGTGCGCCTCCCTCCACCGGACGGAAGCGGAAGATGACGACCTCGCGTCCCTGCTTGTCGACCCGGAGCGTCTCCAGGTCGAGCTCCATCTCCATGCCGATGCGAAAGTCGCCGGGGCCGCCCGCGAGGACGGCCTGCACGCGCGGTCCTTCCGGCAGATCGACCTGGCCGACGCCGTAGCCGCCGACGTCCGCTCGCAGGGCGCCGAACATCGGCACGTGCGTGTAGGTGTAGGTCCAGAGCTTGCCGCGTGGGCCGAGGATCGCGTCCTCGGTGTTCTGCACGAGACACTTCGCGCACACGATCCGACGGGGGAAGAACACCTCGCCGCACGCGCGGCAGCGGCTGCCGAGCAGGCGCGGTGCTTCGCCGGCACGGTCGGGAATGGTGAAGAATCCGTCCTCGACGGGGACGCGTGCTGGTGGCGCATCGGGGCTGTTCGGTTCCATCCGGGGTCGTATAGCGATCCGCACGAGCGCGGCACGCGCAGGAGTGAGACGGGTGGTGGTGCGCCTTCGATTTCGCCTGGTTGTAGAGTTAGCTAACTCGTGTTAGTCCACTTGCATGAAGACGGTGACGATCCACGCGGCGAAAACCCAGCTCTCGCGGCTGATCGAGGAGGTCGCTGCCGGCGAGCATGTCGTGATCGCTCGGGGCAAGGAGCCGGTGGCGCGACTCGTTCCCATCGAGCCACAGAAGAGAGGCCGCGTGTTCGGCGCCATGCGGGGGCGCGCCAAGGTGGACCGGCGCTTCTTCGAGCCGCTGCCCGCGGCGGAGATCGAAGCCTGGGAGCGCTGACGGCGCGTGCGCGTCCTGCTCGATACGCACACGCTGCTCTGGTGGCTCGACGGCGACCGACGGTTGAGCAAGCGCGCTCGCAACGTGATCGCCTCCGAGGAGACCGGCGTCCTGGTCAGCGCGGCTTCGGCCTGGGAGATCTCCACGAAGGTGCGGCTCGGCAAGCTCCCGGGAGCGATCGAGATCGCCTCCGATCTGCCATCCATCCTGCGTCGGCAAGACTTCGAGTCCCTGCCCATCACCGCCGTTCATGCGCTGCGAGCCGGAAGCCTGCCGGGAGCTCATCGAGATCCGTTCGACCGAATGCTGATCGCTCAAGCGCAACATGAGGACCTCGCGCTGGTGAGCAACGAGCGCCTCTTCGACGGCTACGGCGTTCGACGGGTCTGGTGAGCTCCGCCGCCGCTCGACTCGGGATCGGCGCGCTGTGGCGCGCGCTCCCGGCCTCTTGACAGCCTCGTCGCGGCCCGAGCACGATCGCGCCTTCCGACGTGGAGGACGGGATGGAACGCGACATCGTGGTCGACGGCGACGGGCACGTCTGCGAGCCCGCGGACCTCTGGGAGAAGCGGCTACCGGCGCACCTGCGTGACCGCGGGATCCGGCTCCGCTGGAGCGACGAGACCGGCTACGACACGGCGTACTGCGAGGACTGGATCATCACCGATCGCGGCCTCGCCGGACTCGGCAACGCCGGCGGCAACAACGTCGAGCTCGGCCGCGGCACGCACTACCAGGACCTGAATCCCGCGGGATTCGACGGCAAGGCACGGCTCGCCGTGATGGACGCGGAGGGGATCGACGTCGCCGTCCTCTACCCGGGCCTCGGCTTCAGCCTCGGCGCGATCTCCGATGTCGAGCTCGGCATCGCTTCCTGCCGCGTCTACAACGACTGGATCGCGGAGTACTGCTCGGCGGATCCGAAGCGGCTGATCGGCGCCGCCGCGCTGCCGATGCAGGATCCCGCCGCGGCCGCCGCGGAAGCGCGCCGCGCTTCGCGAGAGCTCGGCCTCCGCGGCACCTTCGTCCGTCCGAACCCACACGGCGAGCACATGCTGCACGACGCCGTCTACGATCCCGTCTGGGATGCCTTGGAAGAGGAGACTCTGCCGCTCGGCTTCCATCCCGCCGGGCTCTTCGACATGCCGGGGACCTCGCGCTCGATGCGTCAATACATGGCGCCCGCGACCGCACACGCGGTCATCCTCTTCTTCGACCAGTACATGACGCTTTCGAACCTCGTGTACGGCGGCGTCCTCGAGCGTCACCCCGGGTTGAAGACGCTGATCCTCGAGTGCGGCGGCGGCTGGATCGCCCACTGGATGGACCGCGTCGACGAGTTCACCGAAGCGTACGGCTGGCAGCTCCGGCACCTCTCGCTGAAGCCGAGCGAGTACTTCCTGCGGCAAGGCTACATCTCCTTCGATCCGGGCGAGCGCACCATGGGCGCGATGACGAAGTTCATCGGTGAGGACCGGCTCGTCTGGGCCTCGGACTTCCCGCACAGCGACGCGCGCTATCCCGGCGTCGTCGAGGAGCTGCGCGAGCACAGCGTCGACCTCTCCGCGGCCGGCCTCGCGAAGCTGCTCGGCGAGAACGCGCTCGCGCTCTACGGCCTCCGGGACCCGCGCTCGTGAGCGCGGACCTCGTCCTGCGAGGAGGGCGGGTCGTCGACGGGACGGGCGCGCCCGAGCGCCTCGCCGACGTCGCGATCACGCGCGAGCGCGTCACAGAGGTCGGCCGCTATACCGGCTCCGCGAAGCGGGAGATCGACGTCTCCGGCGCCGTCGTCGCTCCGGGGTTCATCGACGTGCACACGCACTACGACGCACAGCTCCACTGGGAGCCGACCGCGACGCCGTCGTGCTGGCACGGCGTGACGACGGTCCTCTGCGGCAACTGCGGCTTCACGCTGACGCCTGCGAGGTCCGAGGACACGGCGTGGCTCGCGGACATGCTGAGCCGCGTCGAGGGGATGTCACCCGCAGCGCTCCGTGACGGCCTCGGCTGGGACGGCGGCAGCTTCGGCGACTACTGGAAGCGCCTCGAGGGCCGCCTCGGCGTGAATGCGGCGAGCTACGTCGGCCACTCGGCCGTGCGTCGCTTCGTCATGGGCGACGACGCTTCCGTGCGCCGCGCGCGGGCGGGCGAGATCGAGGCGATGTGCGATCTCGTGCGGCGCTCGCTCCGCGAGGGCGCCCTCGGCTTCTCCTCATCGCAGCTCGAGATCCACGTCGCGCACGACGGGCGCGAGGTGCCCTCCAACCACGCTTCGGCAGAGGAGGTCCTGGCCCTCGCCGCGGTCGTCGGCGAGATCGAGGGCGGCTCGCTCGAGTTCATCCCGCGCTCCTTCGTCGAGGGCTACTCGGCCGAGGATCGCCGGCTGATGCTCGACATGGCGCGCGTGTCGCGGTCGCCTCTCGAGCTGAACCTCGTGACGCCGCTGCCGGCGGATCCCGAGGGCTGGAGGAAGAGCCTCGAGTTCGCGCACGCGGCGCACGCGGAGGGGCTCTCGATCCACCCGATGTTCGCGGCGAACCAGCAGGCGGCATACTTCGCGCTCGACTCGACGTTCCTCTTCGACGAGCTGCCATGCTGGCGCGCGATCCTGACGCTGCCGCTCGCGGAGCGGTTCTCGCGTCTCCGCGATCCGGTCGTCCGCGCGGAGCTCGATCGCGACCTGTGTCATGCGCGCGCGTTCCGGCCGTACTGGCCGATCACGTACGTCGAGGCGGTGCGCGACGTCGCGCACGCCGACTGGGTCGGACGGAGCGTCGCGGATCTCGCGGCGGAGCGCGGCGTGGAGCCGCTCGATTGCTTCCTCGACCTCTCGCTCGAGGAGGACCTCGCGACGACGTTCGTGCTGCGCGCGCCGATGACGCGCGACGGCCGCGCTCTTCGCGCCTCGATGGTGGTCGATCCGCTTCTCAGCGCCGGCTCGAGCGACGGGGGAGCGCACCTCCTCTCGCTCGTCGGAGTCGACTACACGACGCGGATGATCACCGACTGGGTGCCGGAGACGATCTCGCTCGAGACGGCGATCCATCGAATGACGGGCGAGCCCGCTTCGCGGCACGGACTCTCCGGCCGCGGAACGCTCGCCGCCGGATCGTTCGCGGACGTCGTCGTCTTCGATCCGAAGCGCCTCCGCGTCGGAGCGACGCGCGTCGCGCACGACTTCCCGGCGGGAAGCTCGCGTCTCGTGATCGACGCCGAGGGCTACGTGATGACGCTCGTGAACGGGGCACCGCTCCTCGAGGGCGGCGTGCACACGGGAGCCCTTCCCGGGCACTTCCTGCGGGGGGCAGGAGCCCGTCCGGCCTGAGCGGGACGGCGGCGGGCGCCTCTGGTAGAAGCCCGTCCGCGGAAGGACGATGCCGGGACCGGGCGCACGAGCACAGCCGACCGACGCGGATGCGTCGACGGCGACGCGCATCCTCGACGCGGCGGAGATCCTCTTCGCGCAGCGCGGCTTCGCCGGCGTCTCCGTGCGCGAGATCGCCGGGCAGGTCGGCCTGAACCAGGGGAGCATCTACAACCACTTCCCGAGCAAGCAGTCGCTGTACGAGGCGGTGCTCCAGCGCGGGCTCACTCCCTTCCGCGAGATTCTCGAGTCGGCCGCGACGGAGCTCACCGGACCGGACGCGCGCGACGCGCTCCTCGAGCGGCTCGTCGACCAGCTCTGGCGGACGCCGAACATCGCGAAGCTCATTCAGCGCGAGGTGCTCGACGACGGCGAGGTGCTCGAGCGCCTCTCGGAGCAGTGGCTGCGGCCGATCTACACGGCGGGCCGCGCCGCGATGGACGCGGTGCCGCAGGTCCGCGAGAGCTGGGTGGAGCGCGACATCCCGTTCGTCGTGCTCGGCATGTATCACTTCCTCTTCGGGCCGTTCGGCTCGGCCGCGCTCACGCGGCGGGTGATCGGCGAGGAGCCGCTCTCCGAGGACATGCGGCAGGCGCACATCGACTTCCTGAAGCGCGCGACGCACCGCCTGATGGGCGGCGCGTAGGCCGCTTCAGCGCCGGTCGTCGCGCTTCGCGAGCCAGCGCACGATGAAGTCGACGGCGCGCTCTTCCGCCGCTGCGCCGAGGTCGTGCCCCGCACCGCGGAACTCGACGGCGTCGAAGCGGTTTCCTTCCCCGACGCTCCGGTAGGCCCGCTCGAAGACGCGCACGCTGCTCTCGACGCACGCGGCGGGGATGGCCGGATCGTCCGAGCCGCTCATCAGGAGGAGAGGGCGGGGCGGCAGCCGGTCGGCGAAGCGATTCGGCTCGATGCTCTCGAGCATCGCCTCGTAGTCCGTGTCGAGGATCAGCCGTCCGTCGGGAAGCCAGCGCGGATCATCGTTCAGCGCGAGGCGCGACGAGCGAAGGAACAGATGGTAGTCGCCGCAAGCGACCTGCACGACGCCGAGCGCGAGCCGGGGCTCGTCGACGAGGGCCTGCAGCGCGGTGAATCCGCCCGTCGAGCTGCCCATGATTCCGATCCGGATCGCGTCGATCTCGGGGACCGTCTCGAGGTGGTCGAGCACTCGCGGGATCGAGTGCTTCGCGTCGTTCGTGATGAACGCGAAGTACGCCTGGCCGACGTTGCCCGGCCGATCGGACGCGAGGATCCACGCGCCGACCTGAGGTTTCGGAGACGCGGTCGGAGATCTCGGTCCCGGCGCCGGCGTCGCCGCGGGCTGCGGGAGGAAGGACCGCAGGATCGCCCAGTTCGTGCGGTAGCGGACGACCGCGAAGCCGCGCTCGAGGAGAAGGTGATCGGCGACCGTCGGGCTCACGATCGCGGGAAAGGGCGGGCGACCTCGGATCGGGAGCCCGACGCTCACGGTGATCCATCCGTTCTCGAGAGACGACTCCGTCCACCGGCCCGGCGGCGCCGAGACCGGGGTGATCCTCGGCGCGACCGGTGCGACCGCCGACTTGCAGCCGGCGACGCCGAAGACGAGAAGGAGGAGAGCGAGCGTCGCGCGTGCGAAGCGACCCTGGAGCGCCGCGCGCCGGTTCGCCGAGGCTTCATGTCGTCCAGCTCCCACGAACGTCTCCGAGCGCGCTTCCATCCTCGACACCGCTACGCGGTGGGAGCCCTTCTCGCGATCGCCACGCTCGGCTGCTCCTCGACTCTCGTCGAGCGCGCGATCGATGCGCGCGGCGGACCGCTCGACGGCTACGTCCGGAAGGTCGACGCCACGGCGCTTGCGCGGATGCCCGGCGAGTGGACCTGGGAGATCGCATTCCGCTACCCGGAGACCTTCCGCTGGACGCTCGAGACCTGGGGCGAGAGCCAGACGATCTCGTTCGACGGCAAGGTCGCGGAGCATCGGCTCGGAGGCTCGGTCCTTCCGCCCACGCCCGGATCGGTTCCGGCGGCGCGAAGCCAGGCGCGCTGGCTCGCCGTCACCGCTCTCGACGTGCTCCGGGACGAGAAGCGTCTCGAGTGGCACGAGATCCCGTCTGCGGAGCTTCCCGGGGGCGTGCGCGCGGGCATCCGCGCGGTCTACCGCGACGACGGTGCTTCGTACGAGCTCTTCTTCGACGAAGAGGACCTCCTCGTGCGCGCGCGTGGCCCGATCGACCTGTCGCCTCTCGGCGCGGGCAGCTTCGACGCGGTCTTCGGCGAGTTCCGGCACGTCGACGAGTATCGCCTGCCGTGGACCGGCACCTACAGCTTCGAGGGAGAGCCGTTCTTCAACGAGCGCGTCCGCGGCTGGTACCCTCACACGTTCTGATCCCAGGCGAGGCGCCGGCCTTCCGCGGAATCAGTACGCGCCGCGGATCTCCGTCTCGAGCTGGCCCGCATCGTCGCGCTGATCGAGCGGGACGTACGAGCGCTCCTCCTCGCCGAGGTACATCTGCTTCGGACGGGCGATGCGCTCGTCGTTCGCGAGCATCTCCGCCCACTGCGCGACCCAACCCGACGTCCGCGCGATCGCGAACAGCACCGGGAACATCGCGAGCGGGAAGCCCATCGCCTCGTAGATGATACCCGAATAGAAATCGACGTTCGGGTAGAGGCGACGCTCGACGAAGTACTCGTCCTGCAGCGCGATCCGCTCGAGCTCGAGCGCGACGTCGATGATCGGGTTCCGGCCGGTCACCTCGAAGACCTCGTACGCGACCTGCTTGATGATGCGCGCGCGCGGGTCGTAGTTCTTGTACACGCGGTGGCCGAAGCCCATCAGGCGCCGATCGCCCCCCTTCACCTGCTTGATGAGGTCGGGGATGCGGTCGACCGAGCCGATCTCGCGCAGCATGTGCACGACGTCCTCGTTCGCCCCGCCGTGCCGCGGTCCCGAGAGCGCCGCGGCCGCGGCCGCGACGACGGAGTAGGGGTCGGCGTGCGAGCTCCCGACGACGCGCGCCGCGGTCGTCGAGCAGTTCTGCTCGTGGTCGGCGTGCAGGATGAAGAGGACGTCGAGAGCGCGCTCGAGGATCGGATCGGGCCGGTACTTCAGCTCCGTCATCTTGAAGAGCATCGAGAGGAAGTTGCCGGTGTACGAGAGGTCGTTGTCCGGCAGCACGTACGAGAGACCGCGGCTGTGCCGGTATGCCATCGCGGCGATCGTCGGCAGCTTCGAGATCAGCCGCCGCGTCTGTACGCGGCGCGACTCGATGTCGTGGATGTCCTTCGCGTCCGGATAGAACGTCGAGAGCGCGCCGACCGTGCCGACGAGGATGCCCATCGGGTGCGCGTCGTAGCGGAACCCTTCGACGAAGCGCTTCACGTTCTCATGCACGATCGTGTGCATCTTGATGTTGTGTCGCCACATCGCGAAGTGCGTCGTCGACGGCAGCTCGCCCTTGACGATCAGGTAGGCGACTTCGAGGTAGCTCGAGCGCTCGGCGAGCTCCTCGATCGGGTAGCCGCGGTAGCGCAGGATGCCCTTCTCGCCGTCGATGTAGGCGATGCGGCTCTGGCAGGTGGCCGTGTTCGCGAGCGCCGGGTCGAAGCTCGCGAGGCCCGAGTCTTCGGGCGAGAGGCGGATCTGCGCCAGATCTTGCGCGCGGATCGTCTTGTGGTCGATCGGGAGCTCGTACTCGCGGCCGGTCCGGTTGTCGATCACCGTGAGAGTTTCGCGCGGCATCCATCCACCTCCCATCGCTACTCAATCCATTCCGAGCTTGGCGCGTCCCTCGGGGGAGATCATGTTCGGGTTCCAGACGGGGCTCCACACGATCTCGACCTCGGCGCCGTCGACGCCGGGAAGGCTTTCGATCTTGTACTGCGCGTCCGCCGCGATCGTGGCGCCCATGCCGCAGCCCTGCGCGGTGAGCGTCATCTTGACCTCCGCGCGATACTTCCCCGCGTCGGCGGACACGAGCTTCATGTCGTAGACGAGCCCGAGGTCGACGATGTTGACCGGGATCTCGGGGTCGTAGCAGGTCTTGAGCTGATCCCAGATCTGCGTCTCGAGCTCTTCCGCGCCGACCGGCGTTCCCTCGCCGTCGCCCGCGGGCTTGCTCTCGGCCGGTGCGACTTCCTGTCCGACCGCGTCGGCGTCGCGGTTCGAGATGCGCATCAGCCCGCCGTACTCGGGCACGTGCAGGGTGAAGGAGCCGCCGAGGGACTGCGTGATGACGGCACGCGTGCCCTTCGGGAGGAGCACGGTGTGCCCCGCCGGAACCATCACCGCCTCGGTGTCGCGAGACAGCTCGATCCAATCGTTCGATTCACTCATCGTCCCATCCCGTCTGCTTGGCGCCGCACGCCGAAGAGCATGCCCGCTTCGAGGAGGATAACGCGCGGAGAGGCCAAGCGACAGAGGACGCGCCGCGTCGTCCCGTGATGGCGGCGGCGACGAGCCGGAGTTACCACCAGAAACCGATGGCGTACGAGCACGGGAAGATCACGGACGAGGGAATCGCGCGCCTGCGCGAGCGGATCGGACAGGGATTCACGGGCCGCCAGCCGTGGCGCACCGAGGTCAACCGCGACACGATCTGGCACCTCGCGCACGCGATCGGCGATCTGAGCCCGCTCTACGTCGATCCCGAGTACGCGGCGGGCACGCGCTGGAAGCGGCAGCAGTGCCCGGGCGTCGTGCTCCGCTGCTTCGACACGCTGAGCGCGCCCGGCTCCGCGGGACTCCCCGAAGGGCTACCGGGCGTGCACTCGATCTGGTCCGGGTCGCACTACGAGTGGGCGCGGCCGGTCCTGCTCGGCGATCGCATCACCGCCGACTGCTACCTGAAGGACATCGTCGAGAAGGAGAGCCGCTTCGTCGGCGAGCGCACGATCTACCAGACGTACGAGGCGGTCTATCACACGGCCGAGGGCGAGTACCTCGGCAAGCGCAGCGACACCTACATGCGCGCGGACCGCAACAAGGCGCGCGAGAAGTCCGTCTACAAGGAGACGGAGGAGCTCACGCACTGGACGCCTGCCGACATCGACCGCTTCATGGCCGAGTACAAGGCGCACCGGCGCACGACGGAGCGCTTCTGGGAGGACGTCGAGGTCGGCGAGGAGCTTCCGCGGGTCATCAAGGGGCCGCTGACGCCGACGGCCGAGATCGCCTTCGAGTCCTTCTTCGGGATCTACTTGATCGGCAACTGCGTCGCGGCGCAGGCGCTCGAGCGCCATCCGAAGCTGATGGTGCCGAACGAGCAGGGCGTGCCCGAGCCGCCGCAGCGCGTCCACTGGGACAACAAGTTCACGCAGGACACGCTCGGCCTGCCCGGCGCGTACGACCTCGGCCTCGAGCGGCTCTCGTGGATGTGCCACGCCGCGACAGACTGGATCGGCGACGACGGCTTCCTCTCGTTCATCGAGGCGCGCTACCGGCGCTTCAACTACCTCGGCGACGTGACCTGGGCGACGGGGAAGGTCGCGGAGAAGCTCGAGCGCGACGGGAAGAAGATGGTCCGGCTCGACCTGTGGACCGTCAATCACCGCGACCAGGTGACCGCGACCGCGGTCGCGGAAGCATCCTTGCCAAGCCGCGCCGGGGCCTGAAGCCGCCAGCACCCGTGCCGAGTGCATCCCCTGACGTCCATCCGCTCGCTCCGCGCTTGACCGGAGCTCGTTCGGCGCGATAAGCGCGTCTACGTGATTCCGCGGGTTCGAGCCTTTGCAGCCGCTCTCGCCGCTTGCGCGCTCGCGAGCTGCGGTGGAGGCGGGTCGTCCGGCACATCACCTGCTCCCGGAGTCGACCCGGATCCGCCCGGGGAGTGCAGCGATTCGTTCGAGAGCACGTACGACGCGATCCAGACGGTGCTCTTCGAGCGCAAGGGCTGCACCGCGGAGGCATGCCATGGCAGTGCGGTGTCCGGCGGGCTCGACCTGCGACGCGAAGCCGCGTACGCGAGCCTGATCGACGTGGCGGCGACGGGAAGCCCGCTCCGGCGGATCTACCCGAAGGAGCCGCTCAAGAGCTACCTCTTCCTGAAGGTCGCGGTGCGCACCGACCCGTCTCTCCTCGGAGGCGAGACGATCACCGGAAGCCCGATGCCGTTCTCCGGCGACGCGCTCACCGCGGGACAGCTCGAAGCGCTCCGGATCTGGATCGAAGCGGGCGCGCCCGAGACGGGTGCCGTCGCCGACAATCAAGGCGGAGGCTCGAAGCGTCTCGCAGAGCTCCTCGGTGCGTGCCTCCCCGATCCGAGCCCGGTCGAGGTCGCGCCGCTGCCGTCGCCGGCGCCCGGTGAGGGCGTGCAGCTCGTGATGCCCCCGCATCCGGTGCCGGCCGGCAGCGAGTCCGAGATCTGCTTCGCGTCGTACTTCGACTTCACCGGGCAGATCCCCGAGCAGTATCTCGATCCGACGGGCGAGCTCTACTACGCGAAGCGCGAGGAGAAGCGCGAGGACCCGAACACGCATCACATCATCGTGATGAAGCCGACGGTGTCGCTCGATCGCATCGACGATCCGTCCTTCGGCGGCTGGGTGTGCGCGGACGGCGCGCGTGCCGGCGAGACGTGCGACCCGCTCGACCCGGACGCCTGCGGAACGAGCCTCTGCCGCAC
>VGTG01000160.1 GCA_016874795.1 Deltaproteobacteria bacterium
GTCAAGCAAGGAGAACTGGACACGGAGAAGAAGGTCGCATAGGGATCATCAACCGAGCCGCCGCTCTCGCCGAATCAACAGCGACCGGGACATCCCCTCTTCGCCGTCTTCGCGACGAAGCCGCCCGACGAGTCCTGCTTGATCGACTGCGATTTTGCCGGGATCCTGTAGTCCACGGCGAGCACTGCAGCAGGAGCGAGTGTCAGGGAACCGATGACCGATGCGAGTACGAGAGAACGGAGCTTCATCGCGAGACCTCCGTCTGCGTTGGGGGATACCGACGGCCGCATGCGACTCGGTTCGATGTAGGTTCTCTTCGAGGGTTGCGTCAAGCCGGTAAGTCTACGGGTTTCCGAGGTCTTCGATCGTCTCGCGTGCTGAGATTCGGTGCGTCGAGACTTGACATGGCGCCCCCCCGGCCTGTTTCTGCTCCGGTGCCGCACGGGCGAAGCGAGCTCGCGAGGGAAGCGGCTCGAGGAGGTCGAGAAATGAGCGTGAAACGGGAGTTGGATCCGGCATGGGCAGCGGCGTGGGCAGCCGCTCTGGTCGTCGCTTCGGCGTGCTCTCCGTCCGAGGAGCCCGCTTCGGCGCCGCCCGCGCAGCCGCCGGCGGCAGCCGTACCTGCGGCTTCCGCCGTACCGGAGCCTCCGCCCGAGCTCTACGTCGAGGCCGAGGCCCTGCCCGACGAAGGGCCCCCGCCGCTCGAGGTCAAGTTCACCGTCCTCGTCGAGGACAACCAGGGGAAGTTCGAGTGCGAGTGGAACTTCGGCGACAACACGCCGATGGTGAAGACCCTCGAGCCGACGCACGTGTTCCAGGACGAGGGCGACTACGAGGTGATCGTCACCTGCCGCGACGAGAAGGGTGTCTCCGGCGAAGGCGACATCGACGTGTTCGTCGAGACCGAGGACTGAGCGCACATGGAGGCGAAGGGCATCCAGACGCCGCCGGCGTACGCCGAGCGCATTCGACGCGAGCTTCGCAACTGCCTCGTCGAGACGAGCCTCCCGCGCGGCGAGAAGTTCACCGGCAAGGTCCGTGATCGCTACGACCTCGGCGACGAGCTCGTCCTGATCACGACGGATCGGCAGAGCGCCTTCGATCGCGTTCTCGCGGCGATCCCCTTCAAGGGCCAGGTGCTGAACCTCGCGAGCAAGTGGTGGTTCGATCAGACCGCGCACATCGTGCCGAACCACGTGCTCTCCGTCCCCGATCCGAACGCGATCGTCGCGAAGAAGTGCGACGTGTTCCCGATCGAGTTCGTCGTCCGCGGCTACATCACCGGCACGACCAGCACCGCCCTCTGGACGGTCTACCAGAAGGGCGAGCGACGCTACTGCGGGAACGACCTTCCCGAGGGCTTGAAGAAGAACCAGAAGCTCGAGCGCGTCCTCCTCACGCCGACGACGAAGGAGACGGAGCACGATCGCCCGATCGGCCCCGACGAGATCGTCTCGGAAGGATGGATGACCGCCGCCGACTGGGACCGCTGCAGCCGGACCGCCCTCGACCTCTTCGCGTTCGGCCAGGCGAAGGCGGCCGAGCACGGGCTGATCCTCGTCGACACGAAGTACGAGATGGGCCGCGACCAGAGCGGGCAGATCGTCCTGATCGACGAGATCCACACGCCGGACTCGAGCCGCTACTGGATCGCGGGCTCGTACGCCGAGCGCTTCGCGCGCGGCGAAGAACCGGAGAACGTCGACAAGGAGTTCCTCCGCCTCTGGTTCCGCGACAACTGCGATCCCTACGAGGACGCCGAGCTGCCGCCGGCACCCGAGGAGCTGGTGGTCGAGCTCTCGCGCCGCTACATCTTCCTGTACGAGAAGATCACCGGTCAGCCCTTCGCGTTCCCCGAGGAGGGTCGACCCGTCGCCGAGCGCCTGCGCGCCAACCTCGAGAGAGTTCTATGAAAGTCGTCTTGTTGATGGGCTCCGAAGCGGACGCTCCGTTCGCGAAGAAGATCACCGATCGTCTCGACGAGCTCGGCGTTCCCTGGGAGCAGCACGCCTGCTCCGCGCACAAGGAGCCGCGCCGCGTCCTCGAGATCCTCGACGCGTTCGCGAACGCGAAGGGGATCGTCTACGTGACGCTCGCCGGCCGCTCGAACGCGCTCTCCGGCTTCGTCGCCGCGAACTCGACGCACCCGACGATCGCGTGCCCGCCGTTCGCCGACAAGGTCGACATGCTCGTCAACATCCACTCGACCCTGCAGATGCCGAGCAAGACTCCGGTGCTCACGGTCCTCGATCCCGGCAACTGCGCCGAAGCCGTCAAGCGTATCTTCGACATCGCGCGTTAGCGTTGGCCCGATGAAGGTCGGGATCATCGGCGGTACCGGCGAAGCCGGGCGCGGTGTCGCGCTCCGGCTGGCCATCGCCGGCCACGAGATCCTGATCGGGTCGCGCGACGGGAAGCGCGCCGCGGACGCGGCGGCCTCGGTCGGGAACGGCGTCGCGAGCGGCGAGAACGGAATTGCCGCGGGCTTCGGCGAGATCGTGATCCTCGCGGTCCCGTGGGAAGCGGCGACCGACTCCGTCGCCGAAGCGAAGGACGCGCTGGCGGGACGCATCCTGATCTCGATGGGCAGCGCTCTCCTCTTCGCCGGCGGTTGGCCGCAGCCGCTCCTTCCCGCTTCCGGCTCGCTCGCGCTCGGCATCCAGGCCCATCTGCCGAGCACGCGCGTCGTCGCGGCGCTGCACCACGTCCCGGCGAAGACGCTCCTCGACGCGAGCGCGGCGCTCGACTTCGACGTGCTGACTTGCGGCGCCGATCGCGCGGCGGTGAAGCAGGTGATGGATCTCGTCGCGGCCGTGCCCGGTCTGCGTCCGATCGACGCGGGGCCGCTCGAGTACTCGGTCGTGCTCGAGACGCTGACGCCGCTCCTCCTCGGATTGAACCGGCGCTACCGCACGCGCACCGGCCTTCGCATCCAGGGAGTGGTCACCGCGCCTGCAGCTTCTCCTGGACCTGCTCTAGGGTGAGACCGCGCGTCTCCGGCGCGTAGCGCATCACGAGGACGGCACCGAGCACCGGGCCGATCGCGACCACTGCCATCGCCGCCGGCATGCCTCCGAGCGGCGCGATCAGGAGCCCGATCACCATCGGAATCGCGACCTCGGTCACGCGCCCGAGGAAGTTCGTCGTCCAGCCGTAGCCGGTCGCGCGGATCTCCGTCGGGAAGAGCTCGGACGCGTAGACGTGCGTCGCCGTCATCGCGGAGGCGAAGCAGAAGACCGTCAGGATCATCCAGACGTACTGCCCGGCGAGGCTCGTGTCCTGGAACAGCATGCAGATCGAGACCGCCGCCGCGACGTAGAAGCCCGCGCAGGTGAGCTTCCGTCCGACCGCGTCGATCAGCCAGCCCGCGACGAAGTGGCCCGCGACCCCGCCCGCATAGCCCCAGAAGACGATGTCGCCGACCTGATGCGGCGTGAGGCGGATCGTCTCGCGCGCGAAGATCACCCAGTAGACCGTCGACGGTCCCGTGACGACGTACACGCAGTTCCAGAGGAGCGTCACGACGGCCGTCTGCCGCCGATACGCTGGGCTCCACGGTGTGAGCGCGTTCCCCACCTGCTCGCGAAGGCCCCCTCCTCCCGGCGCCGCCTGGCGTGACGCTTCCCGCGCCGCCTCGAAGCGCCGCGTCTCGCGCATCCCGAGGCGCAGGAGCAGGATCAAGACGAGCGGGAAGGCGCCGACGAGATACAGCGAGCGCCAGCCGGCCGCGTCGACGTCGAGCCCGAAAGCACCCTGGATCGCGGCGACCCACGCGCTCACCGACGCGTGCACGGCGTTGCTCTCCCCCTCCGCGAGAAGGAAATGGGGCTGCACCTTCGCCATCAGCATCACACCGACGGTGGCGAGGCTCGTCAGGATCGCGATCGCGCGCCCGCGCAGCCGCGCCGGGTACTCTTCGCCGATCATCACGACGGCGAGCGCGTACTCGGCCGTCAGGAAGAGCCGCGCGAAGAACTGGCAGAGGACGAACTGCGTCGTCGACGTCGTGAACGCCGTCAGGCCGTTGAAGACGGTGAACCCGATCACGGTCACCATCATCAGCGTGCGCCGGCCGAGCCGGTCCGCCGAAATCAGGAACAGGAACGAGGCCATCACGCCGAGGCGCGTCGCGCCGGCGACGAAGCCCCAGTCGTCGAGGCCGATGCCGAAGGTCTCGCGCACCTCCGGTGCCGCGAAGCCGAGCATCGCGGCGTCGAAACCGTCGAACAGAGTCGCCGTGGAGAGGAGAGCGAAGAGGAAGACGAGGTACGGGTTGACGCGCTCGGCCTCGAGGGCGGCGTCGGCGGTCGTCCGCGAAGGGATGCTCATTCTCGATCCGCGAAGAGCGGCGGATCAGGACGGCCGGGCGTACGCGCGACGCGGCTGCACGACCTCGTCGAGGATCGTGGCCAGAGTCTGCGCCTGCCGCCGCCGGTCGAAGCCTTCGATGTACGCTTCGTCCGGATCGACGCGGATCCCGCCGTCGTGGAACTGGTCGACGAGCGCCTCCAGATGCGCGGTGATCGCGCCGTGGTCGTCGGGAGGCGCGTGCAGACCGAGGCGGGCGCGCTCGAGGATGCGCGTGGTGACGCCCGCTTCGATCAGGGCCAGGACCGGTTTGCGCAGGTACAGGTACTCGTAGAGCTTGGAGGAGATCTTGATGCCCCGGCTTCGCTGCCGCTCGGCGGCGGCGATCAAGCCGGCGTCGCTCTCGGACAGCATCTGCAGGCAGATCGGATGCTGCACGGGCTCGTGGAAGAGAACGACGTCCTCGAGGCCATGCAACGCGAGGAAAGCGTCGCACTCCGGACGACGCCGCGTACCGACGAAGTGAAGCTGCAGCACCCGGGCGCGCGGGCTCCTCGAGACGAGCTCATGGATCGCGCGGAACAGCGGCAGCAGGTCGAACTGCGATTCGACCTGACCCGCGAGCATCACGTGCAGGCGATCGCGCGAGAAGAAGCGTCGCTCCGGTGTCAGCCGCACGAAGTCGTCCACGTCGAAGCCGTTCGTGATGCAAGTGATCTTGTGCGCCGTGTCGGGGTACTTCCGACAGAGCGTCTCGCGCGCGCCTTCGGTCGCGACGAGAACGCGGTCCGCGGAGCGGCAGACGGCGCCTTCCCAGCGCTCCTCGCGGCGGCGCCGCGCGTCGTTGTGCTCGTACCAGCGCCGGCGGTGCATGCCCTCCGTCCAGGGGTCGCGCAGGTCCGCGATCCACGGCAGATCGAGCCAGCGCTTCAAGCCGAGCGCGGCGAGCTGGACCGAGTGCGGCGGTGACGTCGAGTAGATCGCCGACGGCCGGTGGCGCTTCGCGATCCACAGGCTTCGCACGAACGCCGCGGGCACCCACGGGATCTGCGGGTCGGGCACGAACCAGTAGCGCCACGCGTGATCCCGGAGCCGCGCCGGGAGATCGCTGCTCGAGCCGTTCGTGAGAGTCGCGCGCGGCGACTCGATCGCCCGGCTGCCGCGCCAGAGATCGCGCGCCCACCCGAGTCGTGTCTCGAGTCCTTCGAGCTCGACCGTCGGGGTGCGGAAGACGAGGACGTCGTCCGGGATCTGGAGGCTCAAGGTCGGATCGAGATGGGGGCTATAGGGGTTGCTGACCGTGTGGACGATCGGCCGCCAGCCGTAGCGCCCGAGATACTTGACGAACTTCGTCGTGCGATGCGATCCGACGCGCGCCTGCGGCGGGAAGCGGTACGCGAGGATCAATAGGCTCGGCAGGCTGCTGCCGGCTTCTTCGAACGCAAGCTCGGCGCCCGGATGCGCGAGTTCGAGAGGGGCCGGAGCTTCGAGGGAGGCGGACCTGGCTCGCATCGTGGTCCCCCCTTCTGCCACGGCGGTCGGCGGCTGTCACTGCCGAGGCTGGAGAATCTGCACCGGAAAAATCCACGATGGACCGCAATGGACGGCGCTCGGTGCATCGGATAAACGGTCCGCGCCCGGAAGCTCGCCAGCGACGAAGAGGTGCCACCATGAGCGAGGACCGCGTCCGCCTCTCCCACGAGGGGCCGATCGCCATCATCACCAACGACAATCCGGCGAAGCACAACGCCTTCGACGACGCGATGGACCTCCGGCTCTTCGAGATCCTCGCCGAGATCCGGAACGACCCGAGAACCCGGGCAGTGATCTGGCGGGCCGAAGGAAAGTCTTTCTCGTCCGGCCGGGACGTCTCGCAGATCGGGCGCCTGCAGCTCGAGATGAGCCACCACCAGCTCATGACGCGCGGGCACCGCGGCATCCAGCAGATCTTCGACCTCGACGTGCCGATCTTCGTCGCGCACCAGGGCTGGTCGATCGGCGGGACGTTCCAGCGCGCCCTGCTGTGCGACGTGCGCATCGCCGCCGAGGGCGCCCGCTTCATGCTCCCCGAGCTCGGACACGGCGTGATCGCGGATACCGGAGGCGTCGCGGTGCTGTTCCAGATGTGCGGGCACGGCGTCGTCAGCGACATGGTGCTGACCGGGCGACCGCTCTCGGCGGAGGAGGCGCTCCGCTACGGCGTCGTCTCGCGCGTCGTCCCCGCGGATCAGCTCGACGCGACGGTGCTCGAGATGGCGCAGAAGGTGGCGGCGATCGCGCCGATCTCGGTCAAGCTCGCACGCCGCGTGATCCGGAACCTGCACGAGCCCGCGATCCGCACCTCGATGCACGACGAGCTCCTGATGCAGACGGTCATCAACAAGTCGGAGGACTTCGGCGAGCTGAAGAAGGCGCGCGAGGAATCGCGCGAGGCGAGCTTCCCGGGCGTCTGGGTCGCTCCGCCGCGGCCGCGGGATCCGCGTGAGAGGAGCTGAGCGATGGCGAAGGGGATTCCCGAGCCGCCGCCGATCGGCGAGACCGCTCTCCGGCCCGGCACGTTCGACGGACAGGTCGTCCTCGTCACCGGGGCCGGCACCGGTCTCGGCAAGGCGATCGCTTCCGAGTTCGCACGGCTCGGCGCCGCGATCGCGATCCTCAGCCGGAAGGCCGAGCATCTCGAAGCGGGGCAAGCCGCGATCGAGGCGCTCGGCGCGCGCGTCTTCACGACCGCGTGCGACATCCGCGAGCCGGACCAGATCCGCGCCGCGTTCGACGCGGTGACGGAAGCGCTCGGCCTGCCGAACGTGCTCGTCAACAACGCCGCGGCGAACTTCCCGGTGCCGGCGGAGGACATGAGCCCGAACGCCTGGCGGACGGTCGTCGACATCACGCTGAACGGAACGTTCTTCTGCGCGCGCGAGCTCGCGCGCCGTCACCTCGAGGCCGGCACGCCGGCCTCGATCATCAACGTCGGCGCCTCGTACGCGTGGACGGGCGGCCCGGGCTTCGCGCACTCCGCGGCCGCGAAGGCCGGCGTCAAGAACATGGTCGAGACGCTCGCCGTCGAATGGGGCCCCTACGGGATCCAGGTGAACGGGCTCGTTCCCGGGCTCTTCCCGCACGAGGACATGACGGCCGACATCCGCTCGAACCTCGACCGCACGCACGACAAGGATCCCTGCCAGCCGGCGCTGCGCGTCGGCCGCCCGCGCGAGCTCGGCTGGGCGGCGACGTTCCTCGCCTCGCCCTACGGGCGCTTCATCTCCGGCCACACGCTCGTCGTCGACGGCGCGAACTGGCAGCGCCGCTCGATGACGAACCCGACCGTGGTGCCGATCCGCGAGCAGATGGGCAAAGGGCCGTTCGAAGCGAAGTGAGCCGGGCCTCGGTAACCGCCGATGTCGACGTCCGGCGAGAGCGCGTCCAGGAAGCGGGCGGTCTCGGCTCCCGGAAGCAGCCGAAGCAGCCGATACATCTGGCGCCGTTCGCCTTCGTCGGTCACGTCGGGGGTGAAGAACTCCCACACGACGTCGCCGGCCGGTGTGACCTCGAAGGCCCGGCCCTTCGTGGATTCGGTGATCAAGGTGTTGCCGTTCGGGAGTCGCTGGGCGGCGCCCCGCAGCTTCGAGAAGAAGCCGTCGGCACGGTACTGCCAGACGATCCGCTTGCTCGCCGGATCGATCTCCACGACACGAGACCAGCGGCGCCTTCGGCCGTTGTCGAAGACGAGGATGTGGCCGTTCTCGAGGATGGTCGCATGATGCGGAGCATCGAGCTCTCCCGGTCCCCACTCCCAGACGACACGCTTCTCTTCGAGATCGACGATGGCGACGAGATCGAGCTCGCGGATGCAGAGAAGGACGTCGCCGGCCTTGCCGCCGGACAGAGGCTGCTTCAGGACCTGGATCGAGTTCGGATGGAACACGTCGCTCGCGCGCACGTACCCGCGCGACTCGAAGGAGCCGGTCTGCTTCTTCGCCCGAAGCATGCGGGAGAGACGGCGCCCATCGACCCGGTCCGCGAAGACTTCCGAGAAGACGAGTCGATCACGGGGACGTCCAACCTCGTCGAGCGCGGTGATCGCGTGGTCGAGGATCGGCCAGAGGTCCGGTCCACGCCTCAAGGACCCGGCTCGCGCGGTGAGGGTGTAGAGCTCTTCGTCGGGGCCCTGCGCGACGTCGTGATGGTGATCGGCGTCGCTGGCCCAGCGGACCTTGCCACGGAGGTCGAACACGGAAACGTCCGGACGGCTCACCGCGATCAACGCATCCGGGCCGAACGGCTCGACGTGGCATCCACCACCGACGCCGTCGTGCTCGAGACGCACGTTCTTCCGGATCTCACCTTCGTTGGTGAAGAGCCGAACCTCGCCGGACCACGAAGAGCAGTAGACGTTCATTCCGGGCTGTACGCGGGCGGTGTCGTGCACCTTCACGCCGCTCTCGCGGGAGCTCGGCTCCGCCTTCTCGAGGTACCCGAGAGCTTCGAGCTCCTCGACTCGGATCTCCGACAGCGACCGTCCTTGCGCGGCCGCCTCCTCGATCGTCAGGAGCGCAGCGATCAGGGCAGGAGCGAGGGCCGCGACGGAAAACCGGCGCTCGTTTGCTCTCCGCTGGGGGGGGGGATGGGCATGGGTCGCGCTCTGGATGAGGCGCAACCTCAGTACCCTCCGAAGCTTGCCACGAGCAAGCTTCGATCGTCCTTAGCCCGAACCTGAGCCTCGGCCCGGGCTCTTCCCGCTCAGGCCGC
This sequence comes from Deltaproteobacteria bacterium, assembly GCA_016874795.1. GTDB lineage: Bacteria > Desulfobacterota > Binatia > UBA12015 > UBA12015 > VGTG01. The sequence continues at coordinate 9,058 of VGTG01000160.1, forward strand.
GCGGGCTTCGTACTCCGCCGAAGCGAGCTTCACGCAGAGGGCGAGGATCTCCATCGCCTGCTCGACCTCCGACACCGGCGGCCGGCTCGGCGCGATGCGCAGGTTCGCGTTCTTCGGGTCGTTCCCGTGCGGATACGTCGAGCCCGCGGGCGTCAGCGCGAGCCCGACCTCGGCCGCGAGAGCGACCACCCGATCGGCGACGGGACGCGCCGTGTCGAAGCTCACGAAGTAACCGCCCTTCGGGTTCGCCCAGGTCGCGAGCCCGGTGCCGCCGAGCTCGCGCTGCAGGACGCGCTGCACGGCCTCGAACTTCGGCCGCAGCAGCTCCGCGTGTGCGCGCATCAGACCGGCGATGCCGCCCGGATAGGAGCGCAGGAACTTCACGTGGCGGTACTGCTCGATCTTGTTCGGCCCGATGTACTGCGTCGCCATCCACTTGCCGAGCCAGGCGACGTTCGGGCGACTCGTCCCGAGGAAGCCGACGCCCGCACCGGCGAACGTCATCTTGGACGTCGAACCGTAGACGAAGGCGCGGTCCGGATGGCCCGCGTCCTCGCACGCGCGGACGAAGTTCCTCGAACGAGGCCGCTCCTCGCCGTGGTGATGCACCGCGTACGCGTCGTCCGCGAAGATCGTGAAGTCCGGTGCAGCCGCGTTCATCCGCGCGAGGCGCTCGATGTTCGCGTCGGAGATCGTGTCGCCGGTCGGATTGCTGTAGGTCGGCACGAAGAGCAGGCCGCGGACCGCGGGATTGCTCGCCGCGAGCTTCTGCACGGCGGCCATGTCGGGGCCTTCCGGCGTCATCGCGACCGTCGCCATCTCGAAGCCGAGCGACTCGAGCAGCGTGAAATGCCGGTCGTAGCCGGGGACGGTCACGATCATCTTGCGGCGGCCCGAGATCCACGGCTTGTCGCTCGCGGGAAGGCCGCGGATCAGCGCGCCGAGAAGGGTGCTCGCGAGCATCTCGAGGCTCGAGTTGTTGCCGACCATCATCTCGTCGGCGGAAACGCCGAGAAGCTCGCCGAACAGCTCGCGCGCTTCCGAAATCCCCGCGACGCCACCGGGATAGTTGCGCAAGGCCACGCCGCTCGGGGAGACGACGTCCTCGGCGCCGACGCACGTCAGCATCGGATTCGAGAGATCGAAATTCGCGTCCGAGGGCTGGCCGCGCTCCATGTTGAGCGCAGTCTGCCGGCCCTTCAGCTCGGCGTGACGTGCTCTCAACTCCTCGAGGTCGTTCCCCATGAACCCGGTCCCCTAATCGGCGAAACGACTTCAAACAAGCCGCACGGGACAAGCCGCACGGGGTCCGGTTCGTTATCGCGCATCTGCACCCAGGCTCCTCGCGAGCCTGGGTGCAGATAGGCGATATCGAACCGGACCCCCTTCAGGAGGCGTGGGAGAGGGCGTGCTCGGGGCTCGACGAGAAAGAGCCAGTCCCGGAGCGAGGTTGCGCGCACGTCGGCGAAGAGGGCGACGTAGCCGTCGGGTCGGATCACCGCGAAGCCGGGAGCGCGGAAGCCGAGCGCCTGCGCGAGCGCGCCGCCCGGATCGACGAGCGTCGCATCGGCCGCTCCAGCCGCTTCGAGCGCCGGGCGCGCCGAATCGACGATCGTGGCGAGAAGCACGTGGGGCTGCCACGACTCCGCGATCTGCTCCCGAAGGAAGCGCGCGTCTCCCGCCGGATCCTCGCCCGGGAAGAGGAGCGTCAGGATCTTTCCGCTCTCGAGGAGCGAGTAAAGCGTCTTCGGCTCGTCGGCTTGGGTGCGAAGGGCGGCGTCGGGCAGACGCTCTCCCGGCGCGGGACCGCCCGAGCGATGCGAGCGCCCGTCGGCGCCAGTGAGCGGGCTTCGCGGATACGCGATCGACATCTCCGAGAGCATCTTCCGCGCGCGGTCCTGCACGAACGGCAGGTGCAGGGCGGCGGAGGCGACGAGGTTCCGCGCGTGCTGCGCGATCGGATTCCGCAGCGTCGCAAGGTCGGTCACGCGTCCCGCCGCTTGCAGCACGAGATCGCCGACCGCGCTCCGCTCGTTCGTGTAGGTGTCGAGAAGGCCGATGTCCGCGACGCCCGACCGAACGAGCGCAAGCTTCCACGCGAGGTTGCAAGCGTCCTGCATCCCCGTGTTCATCCCCTGCCCGCCGGCCGGGCTGTGGACGTGCGCGGCGTCGCCCACGACGGCGACGCGCCCGACGCGATAGCGATCGACCTTGCGCTCGTTGATGCGGAACTCCGCGAGCCAGACCGGATCGTGCAGCCGCAAGCCCGAGGGGCCGCGCTCGTCGACGAGAGTCTGCATGTCCTCGAGCGTCGGGTCCTGCCGCGGCGCGTTCGCATCCGCGAGGTCGAGCGCCGCGATCACGCGCCAGCGGTCGTCGCGGATCCGGAAGAAGACGAGCAGCCCGGCGCGGTGCCAGCACACGAGCACGGTCGCTTCCGGCATGTCGCCGGCGACGTGGACGTCCGCGAGATACCAGCGGTGATGATCGAGATCGCCGCGGAACTCGAGACCGAGCCCGTGGCGCACGACGCTGTGCGCGCCGTCGCAGCCGACGAGGAACGCGGGCTCGATCACCTCCTTCGCGTCGCCATGACCGTGCAGCGTGCAGCGCACGCGGTCGCCGAGGTCCGTGAAGCGGAAGAGCTCCGTCCGGCGCTCCACGTGCCCGCCGAAGGAGACGAGGTGCTCCTCGAGGAGACGCTCGGTCTCGCTCTGCGGGATCATCACGCCGCAGCCGTACGGGCTCTCGTTCTGGCGCGTCAGGTCGATCCGCGCGACCACGCGGTCTCCGGCGCGGATCTCCGCGACCTCGGCCGGGATCCCGGCCTTCTGGAAGCTGCGGACGTCGAGCCCCGTCGAGAGCAGCTCGAGGCTTCGCGCCCAGACGACGAGCGCCTTCGAGAGGAGCGTGCGGCTCTCGTTGCGATCGATGATGCGGAACGAGAGGCCGTGCCGATGGAGCTGTGACGCGAGCGTCAATCCAACCGGCCCCGCGCCGCAGATCAGGACGTCGAGCCCTTCCGAAGCCTTCACGGTCGTCGTCATCGTACGATCCCTTCCTCGGCTCGCCGCGGCGAGCCCTCCTTCTCGGACGGAAGCTCATCCGTCACGGCGGGGACGACGAAGGAGAAGGTGCTGCCCTCCCCCTCCCGGCTGCTCACCGCGACGCGGCCTCCGTGCGACTCGACGATCTCGCGCACGAGCGCCAAGCCGAGACCAGTCCCGCCGATCCCGCGTTGCTCCGCGTTCTCGAGGCGCTGGAACCTGCGGAACAGCGTCGTCGCCGCCGCCTTCGGATCCATGCCGATGCCCTGATCGCTCACCCAGACCGCGACTTCGTTTCCGTCTCGCCGCGCTCCGATGCGCACCTCGCCGCCTGCGGGAGAGAACCTGACGGCTCGCTCCTGCAGGGCGCGGGCGAACTCGCGACGGCGGCGCGGCGCGCGCCGACGTCCAAGACCAGCTCGACGAGGAGCGCCGCGAGGGCGACGGACGTCCAGAGACCGACACGCCGTGCGACGCGCTTCTGCAGCGAGGGTGTGGCGAGCGATTCGCTCATGAGGCCGTACGGGGGCGCGACGGAAGCTCGATCCGCCGTCTCCGCCTCCGCGCGGAGGCAGCGGAGCACCTCGAGCCCGTTCATGCCCGGCATCATCAGGTCGAGGACCATCGGGTCCGGCCGCGTCGACCGCGCCAGCTCGAGCGCCGCGGTTCCGCTCGAAGCCTCGAGGATGCGATAGCGCGGGTCTTCGAGTGTCGTGCGGACGAGCGTCCGGAGATGCGGCTCGTCGTCGGCGAGAACGATCGTCCCGAGTGCTTCGTCGCTCGCGTTTGAAGGCAGCATACCAGGCGAAGATCGGCGGCCGCGGCGAAGGAGGTGAGCCGCCTCTCCGCGCTCCCGGAGCAGCGGCCGCGCGCCGCGCAGAAGCGCTGCGCTCGTGCTCGGCGCATGCGCTACGTCGCCGAAGCTCTGCGCAATCGCACGGCGGCTCGCCCGCGCTTGCCCACCGGTTGAGCACGCGATAACCGCCGTGGATGCCGCGCGCCGCGAAGCCCGTCGCGCGCGCCGCGAAGGCGGAGCCGC
>VGTG01000161.1 GCA_016874795.1 Deltaproteobacteria bacterium
TCTCCTCCACGCGGCAAAGCCGCGCGGAGCCTCCTCTCCCCGCTCGCTCGCGCTCGGCCGCGCGCTTGCGCGCGCGGAGACGCTCGTTGCTTCGCCCAGTCACCGGAGCCCCAGGCCGCGGGCGATGATGCCGCGCAGGACCTCGCGCGTGCCGCCGCGGAGCGAGAACGAGGGCGCGTTCTGCATGAGGTGCGCGAGGACGCGCTGCAGGTCGCTCGCGCCGTCGTCCGTGCGCGGCGCCTCGCGAACGAGGCTCTGTACGATCCCGGGGAGGTCCTGCTCGTAGACGCCGCCGAGGTCCTTCACGACGGCCGCTTCGAGCGCCGGGCTCGCGCCGCGGTCGAGCAGCCCGGCGACGGCGACGCTCATCTGCCGGAGCGTCGCGAGATGCGCGACTTGACGGCCGAGCGCGGTGCGCTCGCGCGCTCCCGTTCCCGCTTCGTCGCCGAGGTGGCGTACGAGCTCCGTCAGAAGTGGATGACACGAGAGATACCGCTCGGGCCCGCTTCGCTCGTACGCGAGCTCCGCCATCACCTGCGCCCAGCCGCCGCCTTCCTCGCCGATCACCGCGTCCTCGGGGACGATCGCGTCCGTGAACGTGACCTCGCAGAAGTGGCGGTTGCCGGCGAGGTCCTGGATCGCGCGGATCTCGATGCCGTCGCGGTCGAGCGGCACGAGGAGCTGCGAGAGGCCGGCGTGCTTCTGGCCCTCGACGACGGTCGTCCGCACGAGCGCGATCATGTACGCGCAATGCGGCGCGCCGCTCGTCCAGAGCTTCGTGCCGTTGATGCGCCAGCCGTCGTCGACGCGCTCCGCGCGCGTGCGGATCGAAGCGAGGTCCGAGCCCGAGTCGGGCTCGCTCATGCCGATGCAGAAGAACGTCTCGCCGCGGCAGACGCCCGGCAGGATCTCCCGGCGCTGCGCTTCGCTGCCGTACTTCAGGAGGAGCGGTCCGCTCTGACGATCGGCGACCCAGTGCGCGCCGACCGGTGCGCCCGCCGCGAGCATCTCCTCGAGGACGACGTAGCGCTCGAAAGCGCTCCGCTCGCCGCCGCCGTAGCGCTTCGGCCAGGTCATGCCGATCCAGCCGCGCTCGGCCATCTTGCGGCTGAAGGCGGGGTCGCTGCCCATCCACGTGTAGGAGCGTCGGTCGGCCGGGAAGTCGGCGAGCGTCTCCGCGAGGAACGCGCGCACCTCCGTGCGGAAGAGTGAAGCCTCGTCGGGCAGGCGAGCGAGATCGAAGCGCAGTTGGGTCAAGCTCGGTTCCTTCGACGGGCGCGGGCGGCGCCCTCCCTTGCGATATCCGCTCGGCGCCGCCGGCCGCAAGGTGCGCCCGTCTGCTACGAACGGGTCGATCCGATGACAGCCCTCGCTTCGGACGAGCAGCGTCTCGCGGAGTCGCTTCGCACGAGCCCGCGGCTCTGGTCGATCCTCGGGCGCCTCGCGACCGTCGAGCTGCCCGCGTGGTACCTCGGGGCCGGCTGCATCGCGCAGACGCACTGGAACGTCGCGGACGGAAAGCCGCCGGACGCCGACATCCTCGACTGGGACGTCGCCTACTTCGAGGAGGACACGAGTGCGGCGCGCGAGGAGGCACGCATCGGCGAAGGTCCGCCGCGCGCTCGAGCCGCTCGGCGTCCTCGGCGACGTCACGCTCGACGTTCGACGCTGAGCTGCAGACGCAGCGCCTAGAAATCGCCCTCCTTCACGTACGCGTGGCTCCAGAGAGTCACCTGCAAGAGGCAGGACTTCACCCACGCCGCGTGCACCGCGTCGACGTCCTCCGCGGAATGGCCGCCCTTCGCGAGGAACGGCTTCAGCGTCGTCGTCACCGGGTAGACCAGGAGGAAGAGGTCGCGGAAGGGAACGAGATCGGTCGAGTCCACGCCGTCGGTCCGGTTCTTCTGCGCGCGGTGATGGCGCAGCCTGATCTCATGCTGTCTATCGAGCCACGCCCGGTCGTACTCGGCACGCGCGGTGTCGAGAATCTACTGGCCGAAGCGCTTCCGCACGCCGTCGAGATATTCCGGGATCGGCTTTCCGTCGCGCTTGCTCCCGAAGGAGGCGAGGAGGTGCGGATTCGCGCCAACGAAGCCGTACCAGACGTCGAGGATCGCCTCGACGCGATCGCGGACCACGTCGAGGGAGACGCGGAGCCAGGAAACGTCGTCCTCTCCGAAGAGAACGCTCTTCTTCATGAGCTCGAAGTCCGCGGCGGTCACCGGAGAAGCCGTCATCGGTCGTCCCTTCTTCCTGCGTGCAAAGCACGCGTCGTCGGTTTCACGCGATGCTAGTAAGAGGCGAGCGACGTGTCAGGAAGGCACTTTTCGGTAAGGTGGTGACCACGTGAGGGACGCGACTCCGGTGGCGGCGATGGTCGAGAGCATCGTCGGGTGCAAGTGGTCCGTGCGCCTGCTGCAGCTCTGCGCCGAGGGAGCAAGCCGTCCGAGCGCGTTCCTGCGCGCGTGTCCCGGGCTCTCCGCGAAGGTGATGAACGAGCGTTGGCGGAAGATGCTTCGGTACGGGATCGTGAAGCGAACCGTTTTCGGCGAGAAGCCTCCGGTGGAAGTGGAGTACGTCTTGACGCCGTTCGGACGGCGCTTCCTCCGGATCCTCGACGAGGTGCGGCGTCTGCAGAAGGCGGTCGACGAGCAGAATTTCTAGGGCGAACGACGATGAAGATCGAGATGGAGACGATCGGTCGCGTCGAGGCGAAGCGGACCGAAGCCGAGGACGACTTCTGGGGAGGCGAGGAGGCGTGCATCGTCCTCGACGAGCGCTACGACCGTCCCGAGACGATCGAGGAGACCGCGGCGCTCGTCGACGAAGCGGGCGGCCGCGGGATCGCCGTCGGCCTCGATCACTCCCGGCTGGCTCCGCTCGGAGGCGATGCTCGATGCGTGCCGCGTGACCGAAACGACCTGGAAGGAGGCGGCGAAGGTCCAGCCGCAATTCGCGATCTCCGAGACGCCGAGCCTCACTCCGGCAGACGTGCCGCGACGAGAGTGAACGCCCCCTCGTTCTCCATCGGGCGGTCGAGGTCGCCGAGCACCTGCTCCGTCCATGGAGTGAGCCGCTGCATCAGCTCCGGCAGGATCGCGTCCGGGATGCCCCACGTGTTCGAGTGCGTGCGCTTCGCGATCGCCTCCAGGGCGTCCCGCCCGGTGCCGTGCTCCTGCCAGCGCGCGAGCGGCGTCTCCTCGAGACGCGCTCCGACGGCGAGCGCGTGCTCGCGGAAGGCCGCGTCCGCCACGGCGTGCGGCTCCCGCGCGGCGACGTCGACGCCGGCCAGCTCGTGCACGAGCTCGCGGACGCGGGCGAGGATGCGGCGGCGCGGGCTCTCCGAGTACGCGGTCCGTCCGTAGAGGAGCACGCCGCCGGGCCGTACGGCGCGCGAGGCGGCCCGGAGCACGGCGATCGGGTCGTCGACGAGGTGCAGGATGTGGACGAACAGGGCCGCATCGAAGACGTGCGCGCGGAACGGCAGCTCTCCCGCGAGAGCGAGCGCGACCGGGACGTCGCGGCGCTTCGCGTGCAGGCGCGCGATCATCGCCCGCGCGACGTCGATGCCGACGACGTGCACTCCTGCTTCCGCGAGCGGGACGGCGATCCGGCCCGTACCGATGCCGATCTCGAGCACGCGCGGAGGGGTCTCTCTCGAGACGTCGCGAACGGCGCGCAGGATCCCCGTGGTCACGGCGGACTGCGCTTCGGGTGGAAGCGCGCGCGTCGCGTCGTAGCAGTCCGCGACGCGGTCGAACGACTTGACGTGCCGCGTCCTGTCCTCCGGCGGAGTCGCAAGAGCCGCCGGAGCACCGGGAATCGCCGGAAAGAGCGTGTCGAGCTCGAGCCACGCCTGCCACGCACCGGGCTCGACGCGGATCACGTCCTCGAACGTCGCGAGGACGGAAGAAAGGAGCGTCTCGACGGACTCTCCCCGCGCGTGCGGATGGAAGCGAATCACGCGGCGATCGTCCTCGAGGCGCCCCGCGTACGGGATCACCGGCGCGCCGTACCGCAGCGCGAGGCGCAGGAGACCGACCGGCAGCTCGAGCGGCCGCGCGAAGAGGCGGCACGCGGTGTGATCGCGAAGGTCGAGGCTCGCCGGCGACACGTCGAGGAGCGCGACGACGACGCCGCCGCGGTCGAGATGGCGATCGAGCTGCTCGCGCGCGCCCGGTCCCGGCGACACGAACGGCGGCACCGCGGACGAAGCGGGTGAAGCGGGTGAAGCGCGTGAAGCGCTTGAGGCGCTTGAGGCGCTTGAGGCGCTTGAGGCGCGCGAAGCGCGCGAAGCGCCCGATGCGAGGGACGGCTCTGCCGCGCTCCGTCGCAGGTGCCGCAAACGGAGCCGCTGGATCGTTCCGAGATACCGCGACGGCGCTTCCCGTGGCGGCGCCCAGAGAAACGTCGGCGCGAGCCCGCGCGCACGCAGCACGTCGAAGACGCGAAACCCGCCCGAGACGTGGAAGCTCACGACGACCGCCGGACCGCGCGCCGGCAGATGCTCGCCTCCCTCGACCTTCACGGAAGCGAGCCGTCGCGGCTCCGGCCACCACGCCGCGGTCACGGCATCGAGGTCGTCGCATGCCATCTCGATCGCGAAGCGCGCGCCCGCGGCCGCGGCGAGAGCGGGATCGCCGAGCAAACCGAGCGCCGCCGCTTCGACCTGGCTTCCGATCCAGCGACGGCGATCGCCGCTGATCCGCGGCGTCAAGCGGCGCGTGAGCCGGTAGCCCGCGCGGCTCGTCATCGCCGCGGCGGCGAGCCGCGTGAGAAGGTCCCTGGTACCGAACATGGCTTCTCAGGGCGCTCCGTCGGAGGAGGCGGCGAGAGAGCGCGCACGCACCTCGCGGAACTCGTCGCTCGGGAGCCATTCGGGACGCGCGTCCGACTCCGCGAGCGCGAGACCGATCGCGAAGCCGAGGCGCGCGTCGTCGACCATGCCGGTGAAGTCCCACGTCGCCGGGTCGAAGTCGTCGCTCGGCTGGTGGTAGTGCTCCGCGACCCAGCGCTCCATCTCGGTACGTCCCCACCCCGCCGGCCGGCCGACGAAGTCGATGCCCCGTCCGAAGAAGAGAGCAGGCACGCCGATCCGCGCAAAGTTGAGCTGATCGGAGCGATAGAACGAGCCGCGCTCCGGAAAGGGATCGTCGCCGACCGTGCGATCCTGGCGCGCGGCGGCCTTCTCGACCCAGGCGTCGAGCGTCGACTTGCCGGCTCCGACGAGCGCGACGTCGCGCGTCCGGCCCCAGATGTTCGCGCCGTCGAAGTTGATGTTCGCGATCAAGCGGCCCGGAGGGACGGTCGGACGGCTCGCCCAGTACTCGGAGCCGAGGAGGCCTTGCTCCTCCGCTCCCACGGCGAGGAAAAGCATGGACCGCTCGGGCGGCTCGGGGAGCGCCGTGGACGCGCGCGCGATCGCGAGCAGCTGTGCGACTCCGGACGCGTTGTCGAGCGCTCCGTTGTAGACGACGGTCTTGCCGTCCGGGCCCTTCGCGGTTCCGAGGTGATCGTGATGCGCGGTGTAGACGATCACCTCGTCGCGACGCTCGGGGTCGCGTCCCGGCAAGAGGGCGAGCACGTTCGCGGTCGCATAGCGACGTTGCTCCGAATCGAGGCGCACCGACGTGCGTACGCCGAGCGGCACCGGACGGAAGGTTCGCTCGCGCGCCGAGGCGCGGAGCGCTTCGAGGTCGCGCCCGCCGAGCGCGGCGATGCGCCGCGCCGCGTCCTCGGTCACCCAGCCCTCGAGCGCGGGACGCGGCGTTGTGCTCGACGGCAGACGCGAGTTCTCGCCTTCCCAGCTCGTCTGCACCGTCTGCCACGGGTAGCTCGCCGACTCCGTCGTGTGGATCACGATCGCGCCCGCGGCGCCCTGCCGGGCCGCGCTCTCGAACTTGTAGGTCCAGCGTCCGTAGTAGAGACGCCGCTTCCCCGCGAAGAGATCCGGATCCCAGTCCGGGTCGTCGTTCAGGAAGAGCAGGACCTTGCCGCGCAGATCCGCTCCCTTGAAGTCGTCCCAGTCGTGCTCGGGCGCCTGGATGCCGTAGCCGACGAACACGACCTCCGCGTCGTCGAGGTCGACGCGCTTCGCACCGCCGCCGACCGAGACGACGAAAGCCCGATGGCGCCGGAGCGTCGCTTCGCCGCCGCGGCCGCGGAACGTCCAGCGGCTGGGGGCCTTCGTCGTGACGCCGACGAGATCGAAGGGCTGCTCGAAAGAGCCGTTCGGTCCACCCGGCTCGAGGCCGAGGAGCCCGAAGACGCTCGCGACGTAGGCGCGGGCGAGGCGATCGCCGCGCGTCCCGGGAGCGCGTCCCTCGAGCGCGTCGTCCGCGAGAAAGCGCACGACGCCCGCGAGCTCCTCCGCCGTGATCGTCTGCTCGGCGCGCGCGAAGTCGGTCGTGACCTGCGCGGCTCGCGGGCGCGCCCCCGCGCAGCCGGCGACACAGGCGAGACCTGCGAGAAGGCCGGCGAATCCGGCGAATCCGGCGAGAGTTCGACGTCGCATCGATTTCGCTCCCGCCGTGGTCATGGCATGGAGAGGGTCGATCGGAAACCGCGCCGGCCGGCGGGCCGGCTCGCCGGCACCGAGAGGAGAGCTGCGATGAAGAGCGCCGTGACGAGATGGTTCGTGACCGCGGGCGTGGCGCTCGCAGTGGCACTCGTGCCAGCGAGCGGCGGTGCTGCCGCGGCGGCTGACGCGCCCGGTACCGCGGCCGACTGGCAGCCCGCGCCGTGGACGGACGAGGACACCGTCGAGCTCGGCACGACCGCGCCCGGCGAGTAGATCCACTGGTTCCCGGTGTGGCTCGTCGTGCTCGACGACGAGTTGTACGTGCGGCTCGGCTCGCGCGCGTCGGACCGGGTCGAGGAGAGCACGACGAAGCCGGTCCTCGGCGTGCGCATCGCGGGCAAGGAGTTCGCGCGCGTCGTCGGGACGTCGGTTCCCGACAAGGCCGACGCCGTCGCCGCGGCGACGGCCGACAAGTACTGGTCGGACATCTTCGTCCGCTTCGTCTCGCACCCGCTGACGCTGCGTCTCGATCCGGCGGAGTGAGCGGCGATTCCGCGTCGCATTTCCGCTGCGCGAGGCGTAAGGATCGGAGCGTTGACGCCGACGCTCGCAGAGGAGTCCGCAAGCCGCGCCGATGCCGGAGGCGGTGGCGGAGGCGGTGGCGGTGGCGGAGGCGGTGGCGGAGGCGGTGGCGGAGGCGGAGACGCGGGCATCCTCCGCGGCCTGGGCATCGCCGAGTGCGTCCGCCTCCGGATGCGCGTCGACGCGGCACGCCTCGCCGCGGAGCTCGCGGAGCTGCCCGAGGACGCCTGGGGACGGGCGAGCCGCGATCCGGTCGTGCAAGCGTCCGTCGACTCGTTCTTCGCCGTCGGTCATCCGCGCGGCCCGCGGCCGCTCCCTCCGGAGGATCGGCCGTGGCTCGCGCGGCTGCCGTACCTGCGCGAGATCGTCCGCGAACGCATTCCCGCCTCGCCGACGCGCGTGATCGTCGCGCGCGTCCGGCCCGGCGGCTTGATTCCGATCCACACCGACACGCCGCGGTTTTTCCGCGGGACGGTTCGACTGTCGATCCAGATCGCGGCGCAGCCGAACCCGCGCCTCTTCTGCGGCGATCGCTGGTACGAGATGGCGCCGGAGGAGGTGTGGGCGATCGACAACCTCCGGCCGCACGGCATCCGCAATCCGGGCACGACGGCGCGGCTGAACGTGCTCGCCGACTACCTCCCGTCGGCAGAGCTCCTGACGCTCGTCGAGCAAGGCGAGCGTGGTCTCGGCGTCGAGGACGCTCGGGCTTCGGCGGAGCTCCGCGAGCAGAGCCGCCGGCGCTATCGCGAGTACCGCTGGCGGGGGATTCGCTACGAGATCTGGAAGCGCCTCTGGCGCCGCGGTTGATCCGTGACGTCGGCCGGACGGCTTCTCGATGCGGCGCGCACCTCCGGACCGCTCTGGGCCGCTTCGCTCGTGCTCGATCGCGTGCTGCCGATCGGCGTGCTCGGGCTCTGGCGCGACCGGAAGGTTTCCGTCGCGACGCTCTCCGCGCAGGTCGACGCGATCCTCCGCGCCTGGGGGATGACGGAGGACGACGCGGCGATCACCGTCGAGCACGTCCTCTACGCGGATCGATGCGGCATCGACTCGCACGGCTGCGCGATGCTGCTCCACTATCACCGCGGCCTTCGCGCCGGCTCCCTCACCGCGACGCCGCGGATCGAGGTCGTGCGCGAGGGCGAGACGACGGCGCTCCTCGACGGCGGCGACGGCTTCGGCCACGTCGCCGCCGATCGTGCGATGAAGCTCGCGATCGAGAAGGCGCGCACGACGGGTCTCGCCTGCGTGACGGTCCGCAACTCGAGCCACTTCGGCGCCGCGGGCGCCTACGCGGCGATGGCGGCGCGCGAGGGCTTCGTCGCGCTCGTGACGACGAACGCACGCGAACCGGCGCTCGTGCCGACGCGCTCCGTCGAGGCCATGCTCGGCACGAACCCGGTCGCGTTCGCCGCGCGCGCCATGAGACCTTCCTCCTCGACATGGCGACGAGCACGGCCTCGATCGGCAAGCTGAACGACGCGTGGCGACACGGCCGTACGGCGCCGGCGGGCTGGGCGCTCGATCCGGAAGGGCAGAGCGTCAGCCAGGCGCGTCTCGCGGCGCGCCATCGCCGTCTGACGCCGCTCGGCAGCAGCGAGCGGATGGGAAGCCACAAGGGCTACGGGCTCGCGACGATGGTCGAGATCCTCTCCGCGGTGCTCGCGGGCGGTCGCGTCGCGTCGTCGCCGCCGGATCTTCGGACGCATCTCTCGCCGGTCGGACACTTCTTCCTCGTGCTCGATCCGCGGCGGTTTCGCGAGGCGGGCGAGTTCGAGGACGACCTCGACGCGCTGCTCGAACGCCTGCACGGTGCGGCGCGGCTCGACCCACACGAGCCGGTCCTGGTCGCCGGCGATCCGGAGCACGCCGCACGCGCGGAGCGCGACAGCGCCGGAATTCCGCTCTCGCGCAGCGTCTTCGAGGACATCCGCTTCGTTGCGCGTGCGGCCGGAGCGCCGTTTCTCCTCGACGGCAAGGCGAGGGAAGAAGCGAGCGCGTCCTCGTGAGCGCCCTGCTCGCGAAGCGGCTGTGGGGCGCCGCGGTCATCGCCGCGTACGTGCGCGGGCAGCGTCGTGCCTCGTTCCTGCCGCGCGCGGAGCTCGAAGCGCTCCGCGACCGCCGCATCCGGTGGATGGTCCGGTACGCGGCGAAGCACGTGCCCTACTGGCGGGAGGCGTTCGCGCGCACGGGCGTCGATCCCGACACGATCCGCGGCGCGGAGGAGCTCGATCGCCTGCCGATCCTCGACAAGGAGCTCGTGCGGACGAAGCCCGAGCTCTTCGTCGCCGACACCGCTGCGGCGCGGCGCGGTCTTTCGTTCCTGACGAGCGGCTCGACCGGTACGCCGATCTCGATCCGACACGACCGCCGCTCGCTCCTCGCGAACATCGCCTTCGGTGAGCGTGAGCGCGAGGTCGTGAACCGCGCTTGCGGCGGCTCGTTCCGGCCGAAGGAGCTGTACGTCAGCTACCAGACCTCGACGTTCAAGAAGGTCGAGGCGTTCTATGCAGAGAACGCGCTCCTTCCGGTGCAGCCGCTGCGTCGCTTCGTGTCGCTGCTCGAGCCCGTCGAGAAGGTGGCGGCGATCGCGAACGAGGAGCGACCCGATCTCCTCGTCGGCTACGGCGGCTGGCTCGATCTCTTCTTCAAGACCGTGCACGCTCGCGGTCTCCCGCTGCATCGCCCGAAGCTCGTGATGTACATGGGCGAAGCGCTCGCGCGCGACGGAAGGGAGCTGATCGAGAAGACCTACGGGATCCCGGTGATGTCGCGCTACAACGCCGTCGAGTCGTTCAAGATCGGCTTCTTCTGCGACCTCCGGACCGGCTTCCACGTCCACGAGGACCTCTGCCACGTCCGCGTCGTCGACGCGGAAGGTCGGACGGCCGCGCCGGGCGAGACCGGCGCCGTCGTGATCAGCAACCTGATCAATCGAGCTTCGGTGTTGCTGAACTATCCGATCGGCGACGTCGCCTCGCTCTCGGACGAGCCGTGCGCCTGCGGGCGGACGTTTCGCCTGCTCTCGGAGCTCGAGGGACGGCTCGAGGACACGATCCGCTTCCCGAACGGGAGCTTCGTCCACCCGCGCGCGATCTGGGAGGTGTTCAAGCGGGACCCCGAGGTCCTGCAGTACCGGCTGATCCAGCGCGAGACGCGCCGCTTCACGGTCGAGCTCGCGACGGTCGACGAGGCGAGCTTCTCGCACGCTCTCGAGCGCGCGCGGCCCGACCTCGAGCGTCTACTCGGTCCAGGAGCCGTCCTCGAAGCGATCCGCCACGAGGTGCTCCACCGCCGTCAAGGAGAGAAATTTCGGGCCGTCGTCTCGCTGAGACCGGCCGCGACCGGCAGCGGCGAGGGTTCGGCGGCGACGACGGCTGTCGCTGGCCCCGCAGCGGCGGGATTTTCGGGACGCGTGCGATCGACGAGCACGCCCTGATCGCCCCGCACGAGCGCGGCGAAGCCGTCGCGCGCGGTGCCCCACCACTGCGCGAGAAACGGCGCGGGATCGCTCGCCGAACAGACGGCGAAGACCTTCTCGCGGCGGTACGGTGCGAGGAATTCGCGCGCCGAGAGCGGATGGCGACGTCGCCACAGCGCCGCATAGAGCACGTCGGCGTGCAGATGGATCCACGTACCCGGCCAGAGTCGCGGCTCGACGCGCGTCGGCAGCCCCTCCATCGCCTCGCTCCACGCAACGGCCGCGAGATCGAGACCGGTCTTGCGGAGGAGGCCGTTGTAGATCACGGAGCGTCCGTTCACCTCGATGAAGCGGTAGCGGCCGTCGCGCGGATCGCGCTTGAACTCGGCCGATGCGAACCCGCGGTGTCCCATGCGGCGCAGGAGCTCGACCGTCGCCTCACGCAGGCCGCCGGGGTCCGCAACGACCTCCGCGACGCGAGCGACGCCGAAGAGCGGTGGACCCTGGCGGATCTTCCGGATCGTGACGCCCGCGCTCGGCTCGCCCTTCGCGTCGACGTACACGGCATACCCATGGAGCTCGCTGTCCGGGCCGGGAACGAAGTCGAAGACCTGGCCCGGTGTGCCGGCTTCGGCGAGCCGCGCCGTCGCGCGACGGAGATCGTCACGATCGTGCGCGACGAAGAGCTTGCAGCCCAAGCGCACGGACAAGCGATGGCCGATGATGGGCTTGACGAGGGCCGGGAAGCGGAGGTCAGACGCGTTCGCCGCGTCCTCGGCGAGGCCCCAGCACCGAGGGAGGTCGAGGCCGACCGCCTGTGCGGCTTCGTGCATCCGCTGCTTGTCGACGAACGAGCGAGCGACCTCCCAATCCGGCGCGAGGACGACTTAGCCCAGCGCCCGCAGACGTTCGCCGTGGATCGCGAGCGCCGCGAGCGACTCGTCGTTCGTCGGAAAGAGCGCCCAGCCCCTCCAGTCGGCGACGCGTCGCTCGAGCGCCTCCAGAAGGACATCCGGATCATCCTCGAGGCCGGACACGGCGGCGTGACCCCGGACCCAGCGCGAGTACTGCGCCACGTCGTAGGGCTTGGTGGTGACGACGGCGCAGGGGACGGCGCGAGCGGCGAGGGCCCCAACGAGCCCGAGCCCGTTCACGAACCCGCCGATGATGACTGCGCCTCGCGGCATGCGCCCCTCGGGGACCGCGGGCCGACACTACACGATCGCCTCGACACGCGATAGAAGGCCGTTCGTGGGCAGGTCGCAGCCAGCCGTGCAGAGCGGATCCCCCGCGATCACGGTGCTCGTCGTCTCGGACTACGGGAGCTGGGACGACTCCGGCTGGGACGACCTCCGGCAAACTCTTCGCGCCCTCGGTGCCGAGGCGCTCGAGGCCGACGCCGAGGTGGTGCTCGTCGACTCTCTTCCGGGAGGACGGCCGAGCCCGCCGGATCTGAAGGACGTGATTCCCGGATTACGGGTGGTCGGACCGTCGCCGAACGGGCCCCAGGAGCTCCTGAACGAAGCGGTGCGGTCGGCGTCGAGCGATCTCGTCGCGCTGCTCGACGGCGATTGTCTGCCCGCGCCCGGCTGGCTCCGCGCGGCAACCGAGGTCATGCGGGCGCATCCGGAGGTGGCCGCGGCGAGCGGACGGACGCTCTATCCGGACACGAGCTTGCTGAATCGTGTCCTCGGCCTCCTGTCGCGTGGCTTCATCGATCCGGGGAGGGCGGGGCCGACACGCTTCGTCACGAGCTACAACGCCGTCTTCCGTCGCGACTCGCTGCTCGCTCATCCACTGCAGACGATGCAGCGCGCGCTCGCCGCACGCATGCAGACGGAAGCGATCCGGCTCGACGGCGGAGTCCTCTGGTTCGAGCCGCACATGCAGGCGACGCACCGCTTCGAGGGCTGGCGCATGGAGAGCCGCATTCGGCGCAACGTCGGCTATCGCGCCGTGCGCGTCCGTCAGCTCGACCCGCGCGTTCCGCACGCGTGGGTGGCGCGCTGGGGGAAGCTCTCGATTCCTCTGATCGTCGGCGCTCGCACGCTCGACAGCTTTCGCGACTGCATCCGCGTCGGGCGGTTCCACGGCGTGCGGTGGTTCGAGCTTCCCGCGGCCCTCGCGATCGCGGTGGGCGTGCATTTGCTCGAGATCGGCGGCATCGCGGCGGCGCTGGCGGACCCGCCGCCAGAGCCGCGCTGAGCTCACTCCATCGCAGTCGCAGCGTCCGGTCGACGGCGACTCCGTGCACGCGCCCTGCTCGCAGGGGAACCGGCACTCGTCGTCGAGAGGATCGTTCTCGTCGTAGGGGATGTTGCAGAGCGCGTCGGTTCTGAAGTCGGGCTCTTCGGGAAATCGTGTGGGTCACTTCCGTCAAGTTGGGTCAAGCTAAAGGGGAGGCAGCATGGTCGTGAGGATCTCGAGACGCAGGTACTCCTCGTCGCGTAGGCCGTAGGCTCGTCGCTGGATCACTCGGACCTTGTTGTTGAGCCCTTCGACGAAGCCGAGCGCGACCTTGTTCTCCGGCTCGCAGTAGGCCGCGATGCCATCCCAGTGGCGATCGATCATCGCAGCGAAGCGCTCGTAGGGCTTGAGCCGTT